>CALVCO010000024.1 GCA_944326095.1 uncultured Erysipelotrichaceae bacterium
GCATTTTCATCATTATAATGATTAGTTATATATTCCTGTACTTGTGAAGCATTAATTTTACCATCAATATTAGGGATGGCTAAAATCTTATGACCAGTAGCTTCCACTGCTCCTGTTTCATGAACATTAATATGTCCAGTGTCTGGACTAATAACCCCTTGATATCCCTTTAAAACACTAGAAATAACGGTAACATTTGCTTGAGTACCACCTACTAAAAAATGCACATCAATATCATTCATACCACATGCTTCTTTAATTAGATTTCGGGCGTTTTCACAATGTTCATCCTCACCATAGCCTTTAGTTTGTTCTAAGTTAGTTTGTAACATCTTTTCTAATATTAGCGGATGACAACCTTGGGTATAATCACATTCAAACCTAATCATGAAAAATTACCTCCCTTATTTATTTTTTCTTTTTCTAAATAAATATTCATCTAATTTTTCTTTAATATTATCAGGAATTTCTTTCTTTACTGGAATGACTTTAGCATTCACCATGCGCTTAGCAAATGCATAAATAAAATCAATATCTTCTAGCATTTGACTACAAGATACTTCTTCAATGGTATCATAACGACAATGAATTTTAGCACTTGCATGTGATGCCCAACGACAAAATGATACTGCAGGTACACCTTTATCTGCAAATGGTGTAGAATCACTAGAATATACATCTTGATAAGCATTTAATTCACTACCATATTCTAATGCAAAATATTCTAAATAATGAGCAAGCTTTTCTTCACTAGTACAACAAGCTAACATATAACCCATAATACTACCAATCATATCAAGATTAATAACTAAAACTGCTTTATCTAATTCACTTTCATGAGCAGCACAGTAAGCCTTAGAACCTAAAAGCCCTCTTTCCTCACTACCACACCAAATAAAACGTAAACTATAGTTAGGTTTTTCATCTTTAAATTTTTCTGCTAAAGCTAATAAACCAACGGAACCACTTAAGTTATCATAAATCCCAAAAGAATTATCTACTGTATCATAATGAGCAGTAAAAATAATTTCTTCATCTTTATTACCTTTAATCGTGGCAACAAGATTATGAGAATCACTCTTTCCATAATCTTGTAATACTTCAATTCTTACTCTTTTTGTTTTATTTTTAATTATTTCAATACCATCTTTAATATTAATATTCACACCACATAATAATTTATTCTCACTAATATAACTTCTTAATTCTCTTTGTTCAACATCTCTATTATCATCATGAGCATCATAGCCACAAGTTATAAAGCCAACAGCCCCATTGGCTACTAAATCATCATATGTCCATTTTCCAATATAACCATCTACAATTACAATTTTATCTTTTACTTGCGATAAGGTATAGCGATCATTTCTTCTAAAATAATACAATTCTTTTTCTAAGCCTTGTTCTTCAGTATTTGCACACATAAAATATCCCGTACATGGTATCTCTTTTTCTATTGGATCTAATAAAGTTAATTTTGCTTTATGTATTGTAGCACTATCACAAGAAAAAGCTTCTAAATGACTATCAATTCCCATTTTAGTTAATTCTTTTTGTAGATACAAAGCACAATCTAATTCTTCTTTAGTTCCACCCCATCGAACATGTGAATTGTCCAAAAAAATCTTTTCAATTTGCTTTTCTTCCATTTTTTATACCTCCTAAAAGACAAAAAGAAGTAGTATTCCTACTCCTTAATCAGTAAATCCCCAACTTGGAAGATCATTTCCTCTACGAATCAATACGGTTTTTTGAAAATCAGTTTGATTTAAAAAACGCAATACAGCCTCTTCTTCTTCCTCATTACAACCTATTAATATTTTTACATCTAAATCTCTTTTTAAGATGTCTACAGCTACAACAACAGCTTTTACTGCTGTATGTTTTTGCGAACCTTTATAAACACAAACTCCATTTTCATTATTAGCTTCTTTCAAGCGTCCATAATCAACAGGATAAACCATATCAGCATATTCATCATGACATTCTCCTTTATGATGAATAATTTCTAATGATGCACTAGAGTATAAAGTATCGATTTTTTGCCAAAAAAAAGCATTATTTTCATATTTTTCCATAAAATACCTCACTAAGATTATATCAAATAAATATAAAATGTAAAGTATTTCAAAAATTATGAAATATTTTTTCTGCTTTTTTGATATTTTTTACCATTTATGACATTTATTTACAAAACAATTACTTTATCCTTTGTTATTTCATGCAAATTATGACAACCAGTCATAACCATAACACTTTTTAGTTCATCTTGTAATTTATCAACATAAGTTTTAACACCTTCAGCTTTGCCACCAATAATCGCAATTCCCATTGGTCTACCAATTAATACTCCATCTGCTCCTAATGCTAGACATTTGAAGATATCATAACCACTTCTTATTCCACCATCAATTAAAACTTTAATTTTATTTTTACATGCTTTGGCTATTTCCGGTAATACTTCAATGGTAGCTAAAGTTTCATCACAAACTCTTCCTCCATGATTACTAACTACTATCGCATCACAACCTGCATCTATAGCTTTAAGAGCTTGATCAACATTCATTATTCCTTTAATAATAAAAGGTTTATTAATTCTATTTTTAACATAACATAAACTATCTACACTCTTATTTTCTACAGGAATTTGACTATTACGTAAAAGTGGCAACCCTGCAGAGTCAATATCCATCGCAAGACAAGCATAGTTTTCATTTTCAATTAATTTTAAGCGCAAATCAATACCTTCTTTTACCCAAGGTTTTATAGTTATAATCGCTCTATCATTAATGCTAGTCATTGCTTTATAAGGTTCTACAAACAAGCTATCAACATCTTTACCATCACCACAAAAAGCCATGATATTAGCCATATCAGCCCCTTTAGCAGCTTCTAAATTATAATCATATTCGCTCATGCTAGCCCCATAATTATTATTAATACCTGCAAGAGGTGCAATAAATATTGGCATACTCATCTTATGACCAAACCAATTAAACTCGGTACTAATTGGTGCATTTTCCGCAATTACACTCATATTAATTTTAACTTTTTTAAAAGCTTCAACATTGCGAATAAATGCTTCTCCACTATCTTTTCCACCCATGCCAGGAATCATTCCCTTACACGCCCTACCATTACAATTTTCACAAACATAACATTTGCTACATAATTTTTTAGCATTTTCTCTTATTTCTTTTAATTCCATATTTAATCCTTTCCTCTTTTAGTTTTAAGTTCTTTGCCTTTAGCATATTCTTTTAAATAACGCGTAAATGCTTTTCTATTATATGCTTCAACTTTTTCTATACTATGATCACTCAATTCAATAATCAATTCATCCACATCAGGATGCCAATAATACTTCCAAGATAATATTTCATCCCAATATACTAATTTGCATAATGTACTATCAGGATTATTATATAAAATCAAATATTCATTGGTTACTTCCATAATTTTATGATCTGGCATAACTAACATACTAAATGTCGCAACAGCTATTAAAACCGCACCAAAATAAGCCGTTGTCGGATTATAAAGCAATAATATTATGCCAATAATTAATAATGTTCCAAGAAATATAACTGGCTTAACATTTAAGCTTTGAATTACAACGGGATAAGAAGGAAGATTTCTAATTTTTATTACTTGTGATTTCATATTAAAATTATAACACCACAATAACAAAAAGTTAATTAACAAAAAAAGACAAAATGCATCACAACTGATATAATATTTGTGGTGATTTTTATGAAAAATTTTAGTTTTGAAGTAACACATGTATGTAAACAATCAGGTGCCCGTTGCGGCATTATTCATACACCTCATGGTGATGTAGAAACTCCAATCTTCATGCCCGTAGGAACTCTTGCAACCGTAAAATTCCTATCCCCTGAAGAACTTAAAGACTTAGGTGCAGGTATTATCCTAGCAAATACCTATCATCTATGGCTTCGTCCTGGTGAAGATATTATTGATAAAGCTGGGGGCGTACAGAAATTTATGAATTATCCAGGACCAATGTTGACTGATAGTGGAGGATTCCAAGTATTTTCTTTAGCAGATTCACGAAAAATTTCTGAAGAAGGCGTTACCTTTAAAAGCCATTTAGATGGATCCACACTATTTATGTCTTGCGAAGACTCAATTCATATCCAAAATAAAATTGGGGCTGATATCATTATGTCATTTGATGAATGTATTCCCTACCCAGCTAGTTATGAATATGCAAAAAATAGTACCCTTAGAACTCTTAGATGGGCAAAAAGAGGAAAAATAGCCCATAATAATCCTAATCAAGCACTTTTTGGCATCGTTCAAGGTTCTGATTATGAAGATTTAAGAGAAATGTGCGCAAAAGAATTAGTAGCCATGGACTTCGATGGTTATTCCATAGGAGGAACTTCTGTAGGTGAAGACAAAGAAACCATGTATCGTATGATTGATTATTCAGTAAAATATCTACCGAAAGATAAACCTCGCTACCTAATGGGTGTAGGAGCCGTTAATGATCTTTTAGAAGGAATATCTAGAAATATTGATATGTTTGACTGTGTATTACCTACTCGTATTGCCAGACATGGCACCCTAATGACATCCCATGGTCGTATCAATATTAAAAAAGCTATATATCGTGATGATTTTAATCCTATTGATGAAAATTGTGATTGTTATGCTTGTAAAAATTATACACGTGCCTATATTCATCATTTATTTAGATGTAAAGAAGGCTTAGGTAATCGCTTGATGTCCATTCACAATATCCGTTATTTAATTAAATTAATGGAAGAAGCACGTCAAGCAATAAAAGAAGATCGTTATAACGATTTTAAAAATGACTTTTTAAAAAATATGAAATTTGATGAAAGAGGCTTTTAATGAAAACTAGTGAATTTGATTTCTATCTACCCGAAAATTTAATTGCCCAACATCCTAGTGATGCAAGAAGCAATTCACGTTTATTTGTAATACATAAACCTACTAAACAATTTGAACACAAACACTTTTATGATATCGTCGACTATTTTAAGCCAGGTGATGTCCTAGTTAGAAATAATACTAGGGTCATTCCTGCTAGATTATATGGAACAAAAGAAATTACCAATGCTCATGTAGAATTATTATTGTTGAAACAAGAAGAAAATGATATTTGGGAGTGCTTAGTAGGAAATGCTAAAGTAGTTAAATTAGATACTATAGTATCTTTTAATAATGGTGAATTAAAAGCACAATGTGTTGAAGTAAAAGACAAAGGTATTCGCCGCATGAAAATGATATATGATGGCATTTTCATGGAAGTTCTAGAGCGTTTAGGAAACGTTCCATTACCACCATATATAAAAGAAAAATTAGCAGATCCTGAGCGTTATCAAACTGTATATGCCAAAATAGATGGCAGTGCCGCTGCTCCTACAGCCGGTTTACATTTCACTCCAGAAATATTTGAACAATTAAAACAAAAAGGAGTAATTATTACCGATATTACCCTACATATTGGCTTAGGTACTTTTAAACCTATGGATACTGAAAATGTTGAAGATCATATCATGCATAGTGAATATTATGAAATGAGCCAAGAAACCGCAGATATCTTAAATCTTGCTAAGCAAGAAAAAAGACGTATTATTACCGTTGGAACAACTAGCACTAGAACATTAGAGGCAATCTATAAAAAATATCATTGTTTCAAAGCTTGTAAAGATCAAACGAATATCTTTATTTTTCCAGGATATAAATGGGAAGCCATAGATTGTATCATCACTAATTTTCATCTGCCAAAATCTACTTTGATAATGATGATTTCTTCTTTTGCAGGTAAAGATTTAATCTTTAAAGCATATCAAGAAGCCATAGAAAAACAATATCGTTTCTTCTCTTTTGGCGATTCAATGTTTATCACTAATGAATAAATTACATTATTATTTATTAGCCCAAGAAGAATTATCAAAAATCAAAGATTTACTATATAAGCCAACAATTTTATTACATGCCTGTTGTGCCCCATGTTCTATCTTTCCTCTATTATATTTACATGAATATTTTAATATAACGATTTATTATAACAATTCAAATATTTATCCAGAAACAGAATATAACATAAGATTAAATGAATTAAAGCAATTCTTAAATGAACATTATCCAGATATTAATATTATTGTCCCAAAATACGATTATGAAACATATATGCAAGACTTACGACCATTTGCCGATCAAAAAGAAGGACAACAAAGATGTTTTTTATGTTATACCAAACGCATGGATGAAGCATATAACTATGCTCAAGAACATAACTTTGACTATTTTACGACCGTAATGACTATTTCTCGTCAAAAAAATAGTTTAAAACTAAATGAAATTGGTCAAGCTTTAAGTAAAAAATATCCAAAAGTTAAATATTTTTATTCTGATTTTAAGAAAAAAGATGGCTTTTTAATAGGTAGTAAAATAGCTAAAGAATTAAATATGTATCGTCAAAAATATTGTGGATGTGAATATTCATTACCAAAGGAGGAAAATAACCTTGAAAGATGATTTAAGCAAAGAAGAATTAAAAAATCTTCTACTTCACGCAACTGATCAACAATTAAAAGATATTATTGAATATGCCCATCCAGTAGATATCTTAGAAGCAATTCATCAATTAGATGAACAAAAAGCTAAAGAGATTCTTAACCGTTTCCCCGATGAAACCTTAGGACGCTTGATGGAAGAAGAAGATGACGAAGATCGTTATGTATTTTTAAAACAATTCTCTCAAGATCGCCAAAAAGAAATCTTGGAAGAAATGAGTACTGATGAAATTGTCGACTTTGTTTCTAGCTTAAATGATGAACAAGGCCAAGAAGTATTAGCTAATTTAAATACCGAAGATTTGCATGATGTACAAGAATTAATGCAATATGATCCTGATACTGCTGGTGGTATAATGACAACCGAATTTATTTCTATTCGCGAAAATAAAACCATTTTGCGTACTCTTGAATATTTACAAGACAATGGTCAAGATGCCGAAATGGCCTTTTATCTATATGTCATCGACAAACAAGATCATTTAAAAGGAGTAGTATCCGTACGCGACATCATCACTAATAGATTTGATGTTACAATCGCCGAACTTACCAATCCAAATGTTGTAAGTTTAAATGTACATGATGACCAAGAAGAAATTGCTAAAATCTTCGACAAATATGATTATATTATGCTACCTGTTGTTGATGATGATAATGTAATCAAAGGAGTCGTTACAGTCGATGATGTTATCGATATTATCAAAGAAGAAACAACCGAAGATATGCACTTATTAGCTGGGGTTGATAGTGATGAAAAAGTTGATGGTTCTTTATTAGAATCAGTTAAATCAAGGTTACCTTGGCTATGCATTAATTTAATAACCTGTATTTTAGCAGCTTCAGTAGTTAATTCTTTTTCTAATACCATCTCTACAATAGTTGCTTTAGCAGCCATCAATCCTATCATTGCCGGAATGGGTGGGAATGCCGGTACTCAATCAATGACCGTAGTAGTACGCGCAATTGCCTTAAATGAATTAACTGGTGAAAATACCAAAAAAGCCTTATTTAAAGAATTAGGAACTGGTATTATCAGCGGTTTAACTATTGGTATAATTGTTGGAATCGGTTGTTTTATTGTATATGGTAATCCTTATTTAGGTTTTGTTGCTTCACTAAGCATGTTACTAAATCTAATAATCGCAACATGTGTTGGCTACTTAGTACCTGTAGTATTAACAAAATTAAAAATAGATCCTGCGCTAGCTAGTTCAATCTTTGTAACAACTTTTACTGATTGTTTTGGCTTCTTTATATTCTTATCTCTAGCAACCCTACTTCTTCCATATATTATATAAAAAAGGAAATTGAAAATATCGTCAATTTCCTTTATTTTTTTCTACTTTTTTCTTTTTATCAGGTATTTGCGTTATACTAGCATCATCAACTTTATTCATATCATCAATTTTAGCTCTTTTTAACAAATTAACTACTCTAAAGCAAACGCCATTAGTAAGATTTTCCGCACTCACACGATAACCATAAGTACTAGTAACTCTTTGAACTATTGATAATCCTAAGCCAAATTTTCCATCTGTACCCTTTTCATAAGGTTTAAATAATTTATCTAAACGATCTTTTTCAATAGGTTTACCATCATTAGTAACCGTAAGTTCATCTTCTTTTAGACAAATTTGCACATAACTTTTAGCATATCGCAAAGAATTATCTAATAAATTTTCTACAACAATACGCCATGGTTCTTCATCACCATGAAAATAAGCTTCTTGTAAATCAAGTTTTAATTCAATTTCCGGTTTAACTACCTTCAAAGAAATAATAACTTTTTCAATTACACTTTTCATATTAAGATTTTTGCCAGTATCACCATTATCTGCCAAATATCCCATTTTATTTAAGATAATCAATTGGTAAACTTTCTTTTCTAAGCGATTAGCATTCTCCAAGATAACATCTACACTTTTTTCTAAAGTATCATATGGATAAATACCATCTTTAATACTTTCGCTATAGGATTTAATCGTAGCAATTGGCGTCTTTAAATCATGAGATATATTTTGAACCATCTCTTCTTTAATGAGATTTTCTTTATCCAATTGCTTTTTCATATCAATCAAGGCATTTGCCACATCTCCAATTTCATCTTTACGATTAATATTTAATGTAGCATTCTCATCATTTTTTATATGATTGATATAATTTCTAATTTGATTAAGAGGATGAATCAAACTACTTACCCAAAGCATCAATACCGTAAATAAAGTAAATACTACCATCATATTAGCATTTATAAAAGTATTAGTAATAGCGTTACGAAATTCTGCTTTATAACTATTATTCATAATCGAAGCTAACACCGCATTTTGATTATTTAATTTAACTACCGAATATAAAATAATATTATTTTTACTTTCATAAGAAAATTCCATAGGTAAATTTGTAGCCTCTAGAACATGTTTATTAATATCATTATATAAACCTTCATCAATATTATTAGCATTTATCAAAAAGGCACTATCATAATTATCACCATAAAAAACTATATGATAAATATTCGCATCCGCAACTTCATCATATTCCATAAAGCCATTTTCCAAATAAAAGCTCATATTATTTTGTGAACGATGAATTGATTTATACATTTCTGTCTCTACAAAGGTATCAACACTATTATTTAAAAAGACAAAAAAGAACAAAGCAAATGATAATACTATAATAAAAATAATCGTTATCAATTGTTGAGTTAATGATAACTCTTTTAACCAAAGCTTAAGTCTTTTCATTATCCAAGCCTATATCCAAAACCATAAATAGTATGAATGCTTAAATTAGGCATTTTTTTACGTAATCTACGTAAGGTATCATCAACAACTCTATCACTTCCAAAATAATTAGTATCCCATACTTGTTCCAATATTTGTTCACGCAAAAATGCTGTTCCTCTATTTTTAACAAATAACATTAATAAATCAAATTCTTTAGTTGTTAATTCAACATTTTTTCCTTTATCATATACCATTCTTTGATTTTCATCGATTTCATAACCATCAACAATTGTTCTACCATTATCATTACGATAAGTTCTTTGAATAATCTTATTTACTCTCAAAACTAATTCTTTAGTAGAAAATGGTTTAGTAATATAATCATCAGAACCTTTTTCTAAGCCAATTATACGATCAAATTCCTTATCTCTAGCACTCATAAATATAACAGGAACATCTGGAGAATGTTTTTTAATTTCTTCAATCAAATCAAAACCGCTCTTATCATCCAACATGATATCTAAAATCCATAGATGAATATCATCATCATTAGTATGAATTTGCGCCTCATCATATGTTAAATATGACCTAACTTCATATCCTTCATTTTCCAAATATCTTTTTACTAATTCATTTAAATCTTTTTCATCTTCAACTACACAAATTACTTTTTTCATATAAAATTTCCTCTTTTAGTTATTTTATCATCTACCATAAAAAAATTAAAGAGTCCCTATAGGACCCCTTGATATTTATCTTTAATAAAATTAATAACCTTATATACCATATCATGGCATATTTCATCAGTTTCAGCCTCAACCATTACTCTAACTAAAGGTTCAGTACCACTAGTTCTAACTAAAATACGACCATTATTTTCTAATTCTTTTTCTACTTCTTTAACAAGAGACAAAACTTCTTTATCTTCCATTACCGCATTTTTATCTTCCACTTGAATATTAACTAATAATTGTGGATAAATCTTTAAACCATCACACAATTCATCAATACTCTTATGTGTATCACACATTACTTTTAATAGATTTAAAGCAGTTTGTAAACCATCTCCAGTAGTTAAATGCTTAGAGAAAATGATATGGCCTGATTGTTCTCCCCCAATAATATAATTTTCTTGACACATTTTTTCATATACATATTTATCGCCAACTTGTGTAGAAACATTAGAAATACCACATTGTTCAAATGCTTTAAATAAACCTAAGTTAGCCATAACTGTAGTAACTACGGTATTATTAACTAATTCACCTTTTTCTTTTAAATATTTACCACAAATATATAAAATATGATCTCCTGTAACCAATTCACCATTGCTAGTTACTGCAATCAAACGATCAGCATCACCATCAAATGCTAAACCTAAATCATAATGTTTTTCTCTCATTAAAGCTTGTAATTGTTCAGGATGCGTAGAACCACAACCATTATTGATATTAATGCCATCTGGTTGATCATTAATAATTACTAAATTAGCTTTTAATGCTGAAAGACATTTTTTAGCAGTTTGATAACTAGCACCATTAGCACAATCTAAAGCAATTGTATAATTGCTTAAATCCATTTTATATTCTTCACACAACCAATTTACATAATCATTTAAGGTTTCTTTAACATCATAAATTTTTCCAATTTTATCATTACTAGCAAGTTCAACTGTCGTTTTACCATCAATATAATCTTCAATCAAACTTTCGATATCATTAGAAATTTTAACACCATTATGAGCAAATACTTTTATTCCATTATCATAAAATGGATTATGACTAGCAGAAATCATAGCTCCTGCATCAAAATCTTCATTTTTAACAATATAAGCAACGCTAGGCGTTGGGCAATATCCTAGCAAATAAGCATTACAACCACAGCTAGAAATGCCCGCAGCCAAAGCAGCTTCAAACATATCACTAGATAAACGTGTATCTTTACCAATCAATATTTTACCAATACCATGTGTCGCATAATAATAACCTAAATATTGTCCAACTTTAAAAGCTCGATTAACATCCAAGCTAACATTAGCTTTTCCTCTAATACCATCAGTACCAAAATATTTTCCCATCTTATTCTCCTACACTTTCTTCTGTTGCATTAGGAATAGTTTCCCCAATTACATTTACTTCATATGTATTTTCCACCAAGCTATAAGTAACTAATGAGCTAGGTGATTGATCAATTGTTAATGTAAATTCTTGAACTCCTGGAATAGCATCAGTCATATCAAAATAAACACTTATATCTTCGGCACTAATCGCATCAACATTGCTTTGGGTACCAAATACATTTACTGATGTCGTAGTTTTATTATCTACTGGCATAAATTCATAATTGTTATTATTATTTCTAAAATAGATAGCTACACCATCAATAGTTTTTGTAACACCTTCACCTAGTCTAACATCAAGATTAATTTGACTAACATTGCTAGAATTAACCCCTGTTGGTAAGGTAATTGGTCTTACTAATGTTGTATCTTGCGTCAAGGTACTTGCATCAACAGTAACAACTACTTTATCAATCTTACTCAATACGCTATCAGATGCATAGATAGTAACAGATTTTTGATCAGTATCAATACTTTCAATAGCCATACCATTTGGCACAGTACCACTTACTTCTACTTCAATTGGTACGGTCTTATTTGGATTAGATACTGGAACAGTAACTTTAACTTCACTTGGAACAATATCCGCATTAATTGGTTGACCATTTGCATCATATGCAATCAAACGAGCAGTTTGACTAAAGTCACCACTAACTCCTGTAACATCAATCAAAGCTTTTACAAAGGCAATTGAATCCAAAGTATCTTTACTTGCTCTAACATTAACTTTGGTATATGAAAATTCTGGTGTACCTAAGCTATAGATACTATTCATCTTATCCATATTGATAAAATCATATGAAATATCAAATTCACGTGTAGTCTTTTTCTTTAAAGTAATAATTGCATCACTAGGTTCAATATTAATATCAACATTATTATTAAAACCTTCCGTACTCAATTTAACTTGATGAGTTCCTTCAGTAAGTCCCTCTAAATCAACTACTACATTACCACCAATATTTATAGCGCTTGTCACATTAGCACTATCACCAATAACTGTAACATTAGCTGATTCAGGTATACCACTCACTTCAAATACATCGGAGTTATAAACAGCTGTAACATTCATATTACTAATTTCTCTAGCACTAGTTAAAGGTTGATCAAAAATAGAACTTGAACTATTAAAATTAACCGTAATAAATAACAAAATGGCAATTGCTAAAGAAACAATCTTTGTATATTTAGGATTAAAGATTAAATGATCTATCCATGTACTAAAGATTCTAAATATTTTAAATAAACCATTCTCAATATGTTCATATGTCGAAGCTACTTTTTTACTTTGACGAGCAATCTTATTAGCTAATTCGGTTTTTTCTTTTTGTTCTTGAGAATTTCTTCTATTAAAGTTGGTCATTATTTACTACCTCCTTTTTTAGTTTGTTGATAACCTTTATCCAATATTTCAAAAGAATTATCAAGTTCATTCTCGTATCCCATTAATTTGCTAATATCAATTTCATCAGTATCAATCTTAGACTCATTTTCTACCTTACTTACCTTATTTTCTTCTTTTTTAGTAGGTTTAGCCATAGGATCTATACCCATAACTCGAATATTAGCTGTACTCTCATATGGACGATTATATTTTGGTCTTTCTTTTTTAGGCTCACTATCTTTCTGAACTAAAGTCTCTTGAGCCATCTTAGCTTCAACCTCATTAATAACCTTCAATTTTGCTTCTTCTTGAGCCTTAAGTTTAGCTCTAGCTTCAGCTTTTTCTTTCTCAATTAAGATTTGTTGTTTACGTCTTTGTTCTTCAATTATTCTTTGTTGCTCTTTGCGTTTGTTGCTCATAGCTTCTTCATAATTATCTATTACCGGTTTTTCTTTTTTATGAGGCAACTTAATGCTTTGTTCTTCTTTATCTAATTCATCTTCTACTTCAATTTCAATTTCTTTTTTATTAGTATTTTGTTTATCTTTCTTAGCAAATAAACCTCTACGTTTATTTTTCTTCTTATTATCTTTTGATGGTTTAGCTTTATTATCTTTATTCTCTTTCACAACAATCAATTCTTCCCCATCACTAACAATGGCCTCAGTTTCAATCTTAGAAACATTTTCGCTTTGTTTTTTGATGCTAAGAAGATCTATTACCGAAGTATCTTCTTTAGGTTTACCACTTTCTACTTCTTCTTTAAATTCTTTTGCAATCGCTACATCACTATCAGCCTTAACCCCAACAAGTTCTGTACTAATACCACAAATAACTCGTAATAAGTAATCACGTAATTGTTTACGATTAACCCCAAAAATTTGACCATTTTCAGCAATTGAAACATTTCCTGTTTCTTCACTTACTACAATAGTAATAGAATCGGTAATTTCACTAATACCAATTGCTGCACGATGTCTTGCTCCATATTTTGAAGGAAGTTCCAAATTAGTAGGAGGGAAATAAGCACTAGCACAAGCAATCTTATCTCCTTGAATTATTACTGCACCATCATGTAAAGGTGTAGTTGTAACAAATATACTAGTCAATAATTCAGCAGTAACATTAGAATTTAATGGTGTACCAGTCTTAATATAATCACTCAATGAATGACCTTGCTCAATGCTTATTAATGCACCTGTTTGATTCTTACTCAATAACATTGTGGCAGTAACAATCTCGTCAACAAGCTTTTCTTTTTCATTTCCTGAAAGAGTAGTAATACGTGAAAATAGCGTACTTTTTCCCATTCTTTCTAATAATTGACGGATTTCTGGTTGGAATAAAATAATAATTGCTAAAATTCCCCAGTTAACAAACATATCCGCAATAAAGCCAACTGTATTTAATGAAAAGAATTTTGCCAATACATCAACTACTATTACAAATAATATACCTTTAAATATCTGGATAGTTCTTGAATTATTTCTAATTACTTTAATTGCATAATATAATAAAAACCACATAATAAGAATATCCAGAAAAGTCTGAGATATTAATAAAATGTTTTCTAAAGTCAAACTTAAATTATATGGTGACATTGGAAACCTCCTTATTAACTTCATTATTATACCACACATGTTTTAAAAAATTATAGCACCTTAAAATGTTATTTAATATTTTTATATGATACAATATTTAGCATAAACCATAGAAAGGTATTTAAAAATGCTAGAAAACCTAGAAAAAATAGTCATAAATAACAAGGAAATATATTTATTAGGAACAGCTCATGTATCCAAAATATCAACTCAAGAAACAAATGAAGCCATAAATGAAATTATGCCTGATTCTGTATGTATTGAATTAGATAAAAAACGTTATGATTCTTTAAATAATCCAAAAAAATGGCAAGAAACTAATATTACAACCGTAATTAAAAATAAACAAACTGGCCTATTATTAGCTAATTTAGTATTAAGTTCATATCAAAAAAAGATAGCTAAAAAAATGGGTACAAATACCGGAACCGAAATGATTGAAGCAATCAGATTATGCAAAGAAAAAAATATCAATTTGGAACTTGTAGATCGTGATGTACAAACAACCTTTACTAGAATTTATCGTAAACACTCTCTTTGGCAAAAATTAAAGCTAATTATGACTCTAATTTATTCCATTTTTGATGATGAAGACATAAGCGAACAAGAAATTGAAAATCTAAAAAAAGATGATATTTTAAATGCTGCCTTAAAAGATGTCGAAAAACAATTTCCTATTGTAGCTGAAGTATTAATTGATGAGCGCAATAAGATATTAGCCCATAATATCAAAAATGCTCCAGGTAATAAGATATTAGCCATTGTCGGAGCGGCTCACATTCCTGGCATTTTAGACTATCTTAATAAAGATTATGAAATTGATGAAATGCTAGAAATTCCCCCTAAAAGCTTTATTTCTAAGCTTAGTGGTTGGATTATTCCTTTAATTATCATTGGCATCATCATCCTAACCTTTTCTTTAGATTCTTCCCAAGGTATTGAACAAATAATAAATTGGATATTAATAACTGGTTCATTAAGTGCCATAGGAACCCTATTGGCATTTGCTCATCCATTATCCATTATTACTGCCTTTCTAGCTGCACCTATTACTACCCTAAATCCTTTATTAGCTGCTGGATGGTTTGCAGGTTTAATGGAAGCCTATCTTAGAAAACCAAAAGTAAAAGATTTACAAGATATCAATGAAGCAATGAATAGTATTTCTAGCATGTATAAAAATCGCTTTACGCATATATTATTAGTTGTAGTCCTAGCAAATCTATTTAGTTCTTTAGGAACAATCATAGCAGGCTTAGATGTTGTTAAAAACTTCTTTGAACTCATCTAATAAAGTTTAATATAATTAAAAAAGTACATATTGAATCATTTATATTCATATATGTACTTTTTAATTATACTTTTTTTAATTATTTCCAAAGATCAAATGGATATATACCTTCATCCTTCATCTTTTGAATCTTTGCAACAACTGTTGGCTTATCTTCACGATAAGTTACTCCAAACCATTCATCTTTACTACTTAACATCTTAACTTTACAAACATCATTAGCTACTAAAGAACCAATAGCTGTAGGTATAACATGTTCACATTTCATAGGATTTTCTTTAACTGCTTCTCTAATATAATCGGCAAATAAAGATTCACATTCATCAAAAATCTTTGGTGTAAATCCCCAGAAATTCATAGAAACTAAAGTATTTGGATCTAATGGTTTCCATTCACCATTTTCTTCATAAACCGGTTGACCATTTTCACGAGCAATCTTTTGAATTTCTACAATTTTACTCAAATAGCCATCTTTACTTTCACAAACACCACGAGTAACTGTGCCATTATCTGTTAATGTATTATTACATAAATATCCTACCATGGCATATTTATCATCTTCAATTTCATTGCATAAATAATTATAAATAACTTTAAAAGCATCTTTACCATAAAAATCATCAGCATTACAAATAGCAAATGGTCCATCCACTATACCTTTACAAGCTAATAATGCATGAGTAGTACCCCAAGGTTTTTCTCTTCCTTCTGGAACAGTTACACCCTCTGGTACATTATTGATATCCTGATAAGCAAACTTAACTTCCATATGTTTAGATACTTTATCAGTTAAACATTTTTTAAAGGCTTCTTCATGTTCCTTTCTAATAATCAAAACTACTTTTTCAAACCCTGCTTCTTTAGCATCATAAATAGAGAAATCAATGATTGATTCACCATTGCTTCCAACCGTATCAATCTGTTTCAATCCTCCATAACGGCTGCCCATTCCAGCAGCTAAAATAACTAATGTTGGTTTATTCATTTTAAAACATTCTTGGATATATTAACTTAATAAAATTAATATATCTTTTCCTCCTCATTTGACTTAATTATAACATACCTTTTATATTTATTAACCTTGATTTATAATTATTAATAAAATGAATGGAGAAAAATGTCAATTATGAAAAAAATCATTTTAGCGAGCCAATCACCACGTAGAAAAGAATTATTAGAAAAATTAGATATTCCTTTTACCATCATGGTACCTAACATTCAAGAAAATATTGATACAAATATTCAATTAAGTGATGCTATTAGTCAAATAGCTAAAGAAAAAGCACTATGCATCCTTGATAAAGAACCAGAAAGCATCGTCATTGGTGCCGATACTATTGTCGTATATAAAAATAATATTTTAGGAAAACCTAAAGATATTAATGATGCTTATAATATGCTATCTATGTTAGAAGGTAATATCCATCAAGTAATTACTGGCATATGTGTAGCAAGCAAAAATAAAATTCTTATCGATGCTCACACGTCCAATGTAACATTTGATCATTTAAACGATAAGCAAATAAAACAATACTTAAATACCATGGAATGGTCTGATAAAGCAGGCAGTTATGCCATTCAAGGAAAAGCAGCTAAATTCATCAAACACATTGATGGAGACTACTATAGCATCATGGGTTTGCCCCTTAATTTACTATATAAAATGCTTTTACAAATTTTATAGTTATGCTATACTATTATGGCGCCGACATAGTTCAATGGTAAAACGGATCCATGGTAAGGATCAGTTCCCAGTTCAATTCTGGGTGTCGGCACCATGTTTTAAAATTAGGACCATTTCATTTGAAATGGTTTTTTTATTTTGTGATACTAAGTTTCTCAACAATCTATCATTAAAGCATTCTATTTGATATATCCAATCATCATTTATAAACATCTTTAAAATATAAGAAAAGCCATATATCAAAATACAAAATAAAGTTCCAATCATCATCTCATTAAAATAATATTTAGCAAACATATCAATGATTGATAATTTATCTAAAATCATCATAAATAATAATACTATTAATAATTTAGCTAAATATTTACAACTACAATTAACTAACGCTAATAACTTTATAATTATCTTTAATGATAATATTGATAATCTAAAGAATTGATCAATCATTCTTAAATATAATCTAGTCATAATATCACCTCATGCATATTATAACTAAACCTAAAAAAAGACATGTCCTAAAATTTGGACATGTCTTATTTATTAAATTTCTGAAACTTCTTCAACTTTTGCTTCTGGAGTATTATAAACTGCTACATCTAATGTTCCTTCTGATTTTGAAACTAATATAGCCGCTACACTATCTCCAACTACATTTAAAGAAGTAACTAACATTTCAATTGGACGATTAATTGCCAAAATCAAACTATAAGCCATTAAAGCAGGATCATTTGCAAATCCCATACCTGTTAATACAGTAAATAAAATAACTGCACCAGCACCAGGAGCTGCCGGAGTACCAACAGATGCTACTAAAGCCAAAACTGTAATCGTAAATATTGAACCAATGGTTAATTCATAACCACCAACAGAAGCGATAAATATTGCGGCAATTACTTGCATGATGGCTGTACCATTCATATTAATAGTCATTCCTAAAGGTAATACAAAGCTGGCAATATCTTCACTAGCTCCAAGCTCATTAACTGTAGTTTGTTGATTAAGGCCTAATGCAGCAGCTGAACTTGAAGTTGAAAAGCCAAATATTGCAACTTTCGCAATCTTCTTAACAAAAGGAATAGGATTTAATTTACCAACAATCAATACTACCAAAGCATAACCAAATATTAAGAATAATAATAACAATACTACCGTAGTTATTACATATGTTAAAGCAGGTAATAAATAATCAATACCATAGGCAGCAAATGTTCTAGTCAATAATGCAAATACCCCTACAGGTGCTAAATGATGAACAATAAAACTTAAAATTACCTGTACAATATCACTAATTTCTTCTAATAACTTTTTGAAAGTTTGTGTTTTGTTAGGAATAAAGCCCATAGCTAAACCTACACCAACCGCACATACAACTACAGCTAAAATACTACTATTACTACTAAATGCAGCAGTTATATTAACTGGGAATGCATCAAGTAATACTTTTAAAGGATTAGCTCCTGTAGTACCAGTTGAAGCATTTAAGCTAGCAATATCAACTCCTGAAAAATATCCAGCTTTATAAATATAATAACCAACAAATCCTGCTAAAGCTAAAGCTAAAGCACTAGTCAACAAAAAGCTTCCCAACGTTTTTGCAGCGATACGTCCCAATTTTTTAGCATCATTCATATTCGCAATAGCTAAAGCAATTGAACAGAATACCATTGGAACAATAACAACTTGTAATAATCGAACAAATATTTGGCCGATGATATAAACAATGCCAACAGCATTCTCATTACCAGCTGCACTAATATCCGCAAACAACCAACTATTGATGGTATTCCACAATTCACCATTACCATTTGCTAGTAAGTTTTCTCTAAGCATCAAGAACATGATTCCACATGCTAATCCTAAGACCATCGCAATCAGCATTTTCTTAGCTAAGCTCATCTTTTTCATTTCAATATACCTCCAAAGATAAAAAACCTACACAGCACGGTTTGCATGTATAGGTTAAAAATATCTTAGTCAATATATTGAACCTTTATAGCATCTCGTACTATCTTAAAGTTTCCTTTACGATAATACCCATTATCTAACAAAAAGTCAATACAAAACTAATTTTCTTCAAAATATTTCATAATATCTTTCAAAGAATGATTATAAGATATAGCTTTTTCTTTTTGTAATCTCTCTTTAACCATCCTTTTTAACAATTGATAATCCTTTTTAAATTCTCTTACCGACATACGATGAGCATGTTGTTGCATAATAGTCATTTGTTCCAAATTATCAGAAGTTATCACTGTTACTAAATATTCTTTATTAAGTCTTCCTACCGCCTTTTCAATATAGCTATCTGCTGTTTCCTTATTTTTAGTATATACAACAAAAATATTATGATCTTCATAAGATCTAGCACTTGTATTATCTAATTTATAAGCATCAAATACTACAATTAAAAGATCACAACGATAAGCTTGATATTCAGCTAACATATTTAACAAACGCGATTTAGCTAAATCTAAATTATCACTTGCCAATTTTTTTAATTCATCAAAGCCAAATATAACATTATAACCATCTACTAATATACATTTAGGCTTACTAAGTCTAATATCTTGAACTTCATGAATAGTTCTTTCATTTTTCTTATTATTACTTTGTTTATTAGTACGATAAGTATTATTCCAAACACGATTTAATTCATCATCACTAATCTTTATCTTATTATCACTAATATGTTCCCTATTTGTAATTGGATGATAAAAATAAGGAAGATGCATATAATTTTCTACATCTTGATAATCAACATAATAACCAGCCCCTTGTTTACAAAAAATAGAGCCACTTGGATTTTGACTATCTTTACTAGGATCATAACCAATTTCAGCAATTATTTCTTCTTGATTATCACAAGGCTCATATCCACTAATATCAAAATTTACATTTGCACTTTGCTTAGTTATTATCATTATATTATTAGGTAAATCTAATAATCTAGCCATACTACCCTTACCTTTAATAATAGTATTATCATTATCACTATTAGCTAATACAAATTGAGCTTTTCTAATTTCTAATTCATATAATATTTTACTTAAATAAATATTATTGCATTTTATACTAAAATTATAATAAGGTTCTAATAAACAATTTCTAGTACGCATCAAACCATGACGGATAGCTCTATAACACGCTTGAACAAAATCATTAGGTTCACTATGTTTTAAATGAGCTTTAAAACCTAATAAACTAATGCGAATATTCGTTAATTGGCTATTTGTTAATATCCCTTTTAAATCAATACTTTCTAGATAATTCATAATCATTTTTTGATGATATAAATCATCATTATTACCTACAGCATTAACAAATTCTATACCATTTTCTATTGGTTCTAATAAAAGATGTACTTCAGCATAATGCCTTAAGGGTTCAAAATGTCCTACCCCTTCAATAGTATCTAAAATTGTCTCTTTATAAGTTATTTTACCATTCGCAATTCTTGCATTTATATTGAAACGTTCTTTAATCATATTGATTAAAATTTCTGTTTGTACTTCGCCCATCAATGATAAATGAATCTTACCTTGTTCAAATTGTAAATTCAAATTTGGATCTTCATCTTGTAATTTAGTTAATAAACGATAAGTATTATAAGGATCTAACCCATCATCTATGATTAATTCATAGCGCATATAAGAAGAAAGTTGTAGTTTATGATCATTTTGTATTCCTAAACCCTTACCAGCATAAATATTATCCAGTCCCTTAACTACCACAACACTACCAGCATCTGCCTGCTCTAAAAGATTATATTTAGAACCATCATAATTTCTTATTTGGTCAACTTTTTCTTCATTGATTACCATCTTGGCCCTTAATGATCCTCCAGTAATCTTCATATGTGCTAGCTTAGTATTGCCTTCATAAGTAATTTTATAAATTAGCGCCCCAAATTCTTCAGGATAAGTAATATTGCAAGTATATTCATCTAAAGCCTTTAAAAATTTATCTATTTTAAGTAATTTTAAAGCACTACCAAAATAAACTGGAAATAAATTACGTCTAAAAATATTATCAGCTATCAATTTACTATCAAGAATTCCATTTTCTAAATAATTAGCTAATATTTTTTCATCAATACAAGCAACACTCTCTAAATCTTCCATATCTATACAATTTATGTTCAATTGTTCTTGAAGATTCTTCAATAAATTAGCTTTATTTACATAATCTATATCCATTTTATTAACAAAGATAAAACATGGTATATGATACAATTTTAATAAATCAAAAATAGTCATAGTATGTGATTGAACACCATCTAAAGCACTTATTACTATAATTCCATAATCTAATATTGATAAAGTTCTTTCCATCTCACTAGAAAAATCTATATGCCCTGGTGTATCCATCAGATAAAAATCTGTATTCCCATAAGAAAAACTAACTTGCTTACTAAAAATGGTTATTCCTCTTTTTCTTTCTTGTTGATCATAATCCAAAAAAGTATTACCATTATCTACTCTACCCAAGTTTCTTATCTTTTTACTTTGATATAATATGCTTTCTGTCAAGGTAGTCTTTCCTGCATCAACATGGGCTAACATACCTATCGTTATTTTCTTTTTTGTCATTATTTATCCTTTATTTTTATCATATAAAATCTTCATACCCTTAAAGGCAATATCTGGATCAAATTCATCAATCATATCAGTTGCCTTATAAATAACTCTACCTAAACCTCCTGTAGCAATTACATAAATATCATCATCCTGAATTTCCTTTTTTAATTGTTTGATGATATATTCGACATGTCCAATATATCCATATACTACCCCTGCTTGCATACCATCAATAGTATTGGTTGCTAAAATACTAGCAGGTTTTTTAATTTCTATTTCTGGTAATTTGGCTGTTTGTCCATATAGTGCTTGTGCACCTATTTCTAAACCTGGACTAATAATAGTATATTTAAAATTACCATCTTTAGTAACATAATCAAAAGTAGTAGCTGTTCCAAAGTCAATTACAATACAAGCCTTTTTTAATGTATGATGAGCATAAGCAACATTAACAATACGATCGGCTCCAACCTCTTTGGCATTATCATGATTTATCTTTATCCCCGTTTTTATTCCCGGTCCAATAATTATAGGATCTTTATCAAGATACTTGCGAATACAATTAGTTAATGAATACATAACTTTAGGTACTACACTAGAAATAATAACATCATCAATATCTTCTTTTTGAATCTTGCTTTGTTGCAATAAAATACTCATACAAATGCCATATTCATCTGAAGTTCTAGGTGTTTTAGTAGTTAATCTAAAATTACCTAATATTTTTTTATCATCTAAAACCGCCATACAAATATGGGTATTTCCAACATCAATAGCTAACAACATTTTATTTCCCTCTCACACTTTTCCAATACGATTCTAGCAATATTCTCTTTGCTCATTTTAGGCAACTTTTCCATATTATCTTTTGAAATAATATATACTTCATTTTCATCCATATTAAAACCCTTATTATCATTACTAATTGTATTAGCAATTATAAAATCACAATTCTTATTTATCAATTTTTGCTTAGCATTTTCCAATAAATCAATTGTTTCCATACAATAACCCACTAAAATTTGCCCAGGACGCTTATTTTGACCTAAGTATTTTAAGATATCTTGAGTAGGTTTTAAATTTAATACTAATTCTTGCCCATTTTTCTTAATCTTATTTACAGCCTTATCACTGGTAAAATCTGCAACTGCTGCACTCATAACAATTATATCTGCATCAAAACTATTAGCTTTAATACATTCAAACATATCTAAAGCACTAGTTACTTTAATAGTTTTAATAAATGGTAAATCTTCAAAATTATTTTCACCAGTAACTAAAGTAACATCATAGCCAAGATTATAAGCTACCTTAGCCCATTGTCTTCCCGTTTTCCCACTAGAAGGATTAGTAATATATCTAATTGGATCAAGATATTCTTTAGTTGCCCCTGTTGATATTAAAATCTTTTTATTATTACTTTTTTTACAATTAACTAGCATTTCAATCGCATCAACAATGGTTTGCACACTAGCTAAACGCCCTTTGCCAACATCTCCACATGCTAAAAAACCTTCAGCACTTTCTAATATTTTCATGCCATAATCTTTACACTTCTTAATATTATCTTGCGTAATAGGATTATTTAACATTCGGGTATTCATTGCCGGACAAATTAATTTTGGACAATCACAAGCTAAAAAAGTTGTTGTAAGCATGTCATCAGCAATACCATTTGCCACTTTAGCTAAAACATTTGCACTACAAGGAAGAATCGCAAATAAATCAGCTTTAGCAGATAAAGAAATATGCTTAACATTATATTCAAAATTACGATCAAAAGTATCAACACTAACCCTATTAGTACTCAAAGTTTCAAAGGTCAAAGGTGATACAAACTCTGTAGCATTTTTTGTCATTATCACATGCACTTCATAATCTTTTTTTCTTAAGGCACTTACCACATCACAAGCTTTATAAGCAGCAATACCCCCAGTAACACCTATAATAATACATTTACCCATTAAAACCACTCCTTGTCATTATCTTATTTAAAGGCTTATATAATATAGAAATTATTAAGAAAGCTATGATTGCTTCACACAAACCATTTGATAATAAAACACTTATTAAAACTAACAATAATCCTTGAGTACCAATCGCCGTTGCATAGGCATCACCAAAGAAAATATAGATACCTAATAAAACTAAAAATGTATGAATAATAGTAACCAAGCCAGCATTTAAACCATTAGGAAATGATATTTCATGTAAGATACCACTAAGATATCCTAATAATATTCTAGGAATAAAACAAATCAATAAACTAAATAAATTACCTGATCCATAAAATGGTGAAAATACAAAAGAAGTAATAGTAGGCGTAAAAGTTGCGGATAATAAACTACAACAACCAAATACAAAGCCCATAATCATTCCTTCTTTTTTACCCATCAATATTCCTACTAATATAACAGGAATATGCAAAGTAGTAGCCCTTAATGCCCCAATTGGCACAAAACCTAAAGGTGTATTAGCTAATACTAGCTCAATCGCTACAAAAAAAGCTAATAAAACAAATCTCTTTAATTTCATTTTTCCTCCCTGTCGTTCATTAAAGATACAACGTTCGAATACAAATAGATACTTATTTAATAGGATAAAAGCAAATGTCTTTTTCCATAAAGCTATTTAATTATATACTATTTTTACATAACAACCAATAAATTAAACCATTAATTCAAAATGCTAAATTATAGCAAATTATTAAAAACAGAAGTATAATGAAAAAGT
>CALVCO010000025.1 GCA_944326095.1 uncultured Erysipelotrichaceae bacterium
ATGTAGCGCCGTATACGAGACCCGTACGTACGGTGCAATGAGAGGGGCGAAGATTAATTTCTTCCCTCTACTCTATTATCTAAAAATTCCAACTAGGAAGTATTTCTAAAAATTGGGAGAATTCATAAGTTGTACCAAAACCACAAGTAATTGGTAGATATATGATAAATATAAGAATACAAGCAAAGATAAAGATATTGATATAACGTTTGGTAAATGGCTTTTTTTGAATTAATATCTTAGCGATAAATACGATAGATAATATCATAAAGATAACACTAGGATAATAATGATAGCTAAATACACAACGGGTAACTAATAGCCAAGGTGCTAAATTACTTAGATAACCAACAAGAATGAAAAAGCCTGTGCGATTGCGATAGCGAATAGTGAAATATAAACATAATGGCAAAGTAATAACACTTATCCAATTTATTAATGGATTATTTAAACAACTAATAGTATGATAGATATTTCCTTCATATCCAGTATAATACCAGATAGGACGAATATCTAGAATCCATTGCCACCATACACTTTCAAATGGGTGGCTAGCTTTTAAATCGATATGATATTCATACATATAGATTATTTGATCAATAACATTTTTTATTGACCATCCGTCACGCCATACAGGGGTAATTAAATATATTGCAAAGTATATTATAATAGGAATGATGATAAACCATAGAATGCACGATAATAGGGTTTTAAATAGTTTTTCATAAAAACAACTTACAATTAAATTTGCTTGTTTAATATCGCCTTCTAAAATAAATTCTTGATTAGCTATCATTTTTTTAGCTAAACGATATTCACGATAACGATTAATGATATTAGCAAAGAATAATATCGCTAGACCTACTGCTCCATAACATCCTGTCCATTTAGTACTTATAGCCATGCCCATAAATAGTCCACTTAATGCTAAAAAGGTAAATTGACGTTTTAAGGAAGTGTCATAGAACGAAGAATAATAATATTCGCTCATAAAATAGAACATGGCAATAATGAAAAATATACTAAAAGGTTCTAGAGTAGCTATTCTTGAAGTTGTTATATGCATGAAGTCACTAGCGAATAGTAACATAGTAATTGTAGCAAAATAAGTTTTATTAAATATTCTTTTGGCAAATATATATACTAAAGGTAGCATTAAAATGCCAAATATTGCTCCCATGATTCTAAAGCCAAATGGATTTGAACCAAATAATTTGATACCTAAGGCCATAATAGATGTTCCTAGTAAAGGATGTACATGGGCATACATATATTGTCCTTCGACAATTTCTATAGCATTTCTAGGATGATATACCTCATCAAAATAAGTATTGGTCGTATAAGTTTGTTTTAAAGGAATCTTTTCTTGTTCATCAATAAGTTTATTGGCATCATATAAAGGATTATCAACATCTTGATATATTTCTACATTGACAAAATCTTGTTGATCTTTTTGATGAAAACCTATTTCAGTTATAGTAGTTTTTAAATCATTAGTTTCAATTTTAATATATTCATAGTTATAATCACCACTTATAATTTCCCATTGTAAAAATGAATAATCTTCTAAGGTAGTAATTAGTTCATAATTGATATTATCATTGCTTCCAAAGATTTTAGTGTTGTGAAAACCTATTTGATAACCATCATAAGTATGATTATTATCTCCTTCTTGGCCGATAATATAAATATCATTAAAATGAGGGTCATCTAATCTTAAAGTAATACTTTGTGATTCATAGGTTGGTTGCCAATAGGTATTTGGCATGATGGTTGAGCCTAATTCGTGTAAAGAGATTAAAGCATAAATTGCAGTTATTAATATGATTACATAGGCATCTTTTTTATTTAATTTTAATTTAGGTTTACTTGCATAAAAGCTATGATTTTTTTGAATGTCTATTTGTTTTTCATTTTTATTTGGTATGCGTGTAAATATCAAAGTAATGATAAAAAAGATAATAATACTAAGTAATATTAATATTATTAATTCTGTATCATAAAATAAAGATAAACTTATTTTTTCAAGCATGATAAAACCTCACATGGTGCTATTATAAGCTAAAATTTTGCTTTTTTAAAGATTTAAAAAGCAATATTCATATCTGAATACTGCTTTAGAATTTAGTTATTCTTTTCATTAAATTCATGTAATCTAGTTTCAATATCTTTTAATTGTTCTTCTAGTTCATTGATGAATTTTTCTTTTTCTACAATTTCTTGCTTAGCATTATCAACTTGACTTTCACTTAACATATATACCATTTCTTTATTTAAATATTCGATTTGGCGTTTTTGTTTAGCAATTAGTTCTTCTTTGCGTTGTTTATTTTGTAACATGCGTTCATGCCACATTTCTCTTTTATTTTGGTTGAAGGCTTTCATTTTTTCAAAATATTCATCTTGTACTTGTTTGAAAGCTTTCCAAGCCTTATCATCTAATTCTTTTGAAGCATTTGCTAGAGTCTTATAAGTATTCATCAAGTCTTTCATTGCTTGAGTATTTTCCTTATTATAAGTATTAGTAGCTAAAACTTCTTGGGCTTTATTTACTAGTTCCATTTTCTTATCGAAATTTTCTTGGAAAGTTTTTTCTAATTCTTGACGATATTGGCCATATTTGTTATAGAATTCATCTCTAAAGCCATTGAATTTTTCCCATAGTTTTTGATCATGTTGATGACCTGCACTGCCAATTTTTTTCCATGCTTCAAATAATTCATTACTTTGTTTAATAGCTTCTTTGAAATTTTCACTTTGACATAAATTTTCTGCCTTTTGAATTAATTCTTCTTTTAAAGCTTTATTAGCATTAAATTTATCTTGTAAATCTTTGTAATATTCATTTTTCATGTCGAATAATTTTTGTCTTTCAGCATTGAATGAAGTCCATAAAGCATCATCAGTTTCTTTATCCATACGAGGGCAAGCTTTCCAAGCATCCATTAATTCATTCATCTTTTTGGTTGCTTCTTTTAGATTAGTTAGATTAGCAGCTTGTTTAGCTTCAGAAATAATATTTTCTTTTTGTTTTTTGATTTCTTCTAAATCTTGTTTATGTTTAGAAGAAGGAATGCTTAAAATATTTTCGAATTCTTCTTCTAGTTCTTCTTCGATTGCTGATTCAAAAAATTCAATTTTACGCCAAGTACGTCTTAAGTCTTGAATTTGTGGATGTATTTTAGACCATGGAGCAGATGAATCAATTTCTTTTGCTTGGGCAATTAGTTCTTTGCGTAATGCGATTGATTCATCAATGTCTAGGTTTTTAAAGTTAATTTGATTTTTTTGCATAATTAATATGGCTCCTTTTTTCGATGTTTTAATTATACACTAATTCTTAAAATAATTTATGATAAAATATAATAATAAAAATATTTTTAGCATTTTTTTAGTTATTTTGTTTTTATTATATGAATGTTATAATTGCAATGGTGATTTTATGGATAAAAGATTAGTTAAAAATTATATATATTCCGTACTTTATCAATTATTATTGGTAATTACGCCTTTTATTACTACTCCTTATCTTACTAGGGTAATGGGAGCGGAAGTTTTATCTATTAATACTTGGACGGCTAATTTAGCTCAATGGTTTGTATTATTTGGTATCATGGGCGTTAATATATATGGAAATAGAGAAATAGCTAAGGTGCGTGATTCGCGTAAAGAACTTTCTAAAACTTTCTGGGAAATCTTTTTGATGCAATTTATAAGCATGGTTATTTCTTCTATACTTTATATTTGTTTTTTATTTTTAAATAATAGTGAATATTTCTTATATTTAGCTTTGCAAGGTATTACTTTATTTAGTGTTGCGTTAGATATTACTTGGTTTTTCTATGGTGTAGAAGATTTTAAGAAGGCTAGTTTGCGCAATATGTTTGTAAAGATCTTTGGTATTGTCTTAATTTTTATATTTGTTAAAGGACCAGAAGATCTTGTTAAATTTATTTTGATTAATACATTATCTGGGGTATTAGGTCAATTTATCATGTGGGCACAGTTGCGCCATTATATTGATTTTTGTAAAGTTAATATTTCGGGAGTTTTACGTCATTTTAAACCTAATATAGCTTTATTTATTCCCCAGATTGCCATAAGTGTTTATTCCGTATTAGATATTACTATGTTAGGATATCTAGGCCCTAGAATGAATGAAGTTAACTTTTATGAACAGGCGCAAAAGTTTGTTAAGATGTTTTTATTCTTTATTACCTCAATTGGTAGTGTAATGTTACCTAGAGTTACTAATGTATTTCATAAGGGTAATTATGAACAGGTAAATGCATATATTAGTAAAACTTTAAAATTTGCTTTATATATGTCTATTCCGATGATTTGTGGCATTGTCGGAATGATACAGAATTTTATCGATTGGTTTTTACCTGCATCATATAGTGTTGTAGGAAATATGATTATCGCTACTTCACCTATTATTTTATTTATTAGTTTAAGTAATGTATTTGGTACTCAATTTATGGTGCCTACTGGCGATACTAAGCATTATACTATTTCGGTTGTTACAGCAGCTATATTGAATTTTTGTATCAATTTCATGTTGATTCCTTATTTAGGAGCATATGGCGCTATCATTGGTTCAGTTATTGCAGAAGGTAGTGTTACTTTAATTCAATGGTTCTTTATTAAAAATAAGATTACTATTAGTCTTACTTTAAAAGAATTATTAAAAATAGCTATTAGTTCTTTTGCTATGGTTTATCCTGTTTATTTTGTTGGTCAATTATTAGGCGCTAATATCTTAAGTAATCTAGTACAAATTTGTGTTGGTGTTGTTATTTATATTGGATTATTATTTATTCTTAAAGCTGATTTCTTGAAAGAAATGTTAAATAGTATTAAACAAAGAGGTTTAAAAAATGGTTAAGCTTTCAGTTGTAGTTCCTATTTATAATGTAGAAAAATATTTGCCTAAATGTTTAGATTCTATCATTAATCAAACTTTTAAAGATTTTGAATGCTTCTTAGTAAATGATGGTTCTAAAGATAATAGCTTGAACATCATTAAAGATTATTTAAAAAAGGATGATAGATTTATTCTTATCAACAAGGAAAATGGTGGTTTGAGCGATGCGCGCAATGCGGGCTTAGCCAAGGCAGCAGGTGAATATATTTATTTTCTTGATAGCGATGATTTTATTGAAAATGATCTATTTGCTAGATGTATTGATAAGTTAGATAAGACTAGTGCGGATATGGTTATTTTTGATATCTATCAATATCATCAAAAAGATGGTACAAAAGAAATTATAAAAAATCGTTATGATGAAAATAAAGTTTATAAGCTTAATGAACAAAAAGATATTATCTGCAATATTTTAAATGCAGCATGGAATAAAATGTATCGTTTATCTTTATTTAAAGATAATGATATAACTTATCCTTTTGGTTGTTACTATGAAGATCTTGGAACAACCTATAGATTATTATTAAAAGCAAAAGGTATTTGTTTCATCAAAAAACCTTTATATAATTATCTTGTAGATAGGCCTGGTAATATTACTACAGAATTTAGTTTTAAAGTTTATCATGTATTAGATATGGTCAAGTTAACATGTGATTTTTATAAAGCTAATAATGTTTATGATGATTATTATGAAGAATTAAAATTCTTGTCTTTAGTAAATATTATGGAATGCTTAAAGAAGACTAGAAATAGTAATAATCATAAAATGGTAGAAAAATATATTGATGTTTGCTTTAGTGATATTGAAAAGAATTGGCCAGAATATCCTAAATGTAAATATCATGTTTTAAGAGAAAAAAATGATTGGCTATATATGCATAAAAATCTATTAAAATTTTATTTAAGATGTCGTCAATTGTGGCACTAAGAAAGGATAATATTATGAGTAAAATAACAATAATTGTTCCCATATATAATGTAGAAAAATATTTGCGTAAATGCTTTGATTCGCTTTTAAATCAAACATTTGATGATTATGTTATTATGGCGATTAATGATGGTAGTCCTGATAATTCTCAAGTTATTATCGATGAATATGTAGCTAAATATCCTAAAAAATTTATAGGTATTAAAAAGGCTAATGGTGGCTATGGCAGCGTCTTACAGATGGCAATCGCAAGAATAGAAAGTGAATATTTCTTAGTATGTGATCCTGATGATTATCTAGCAGAAGATGCCCTTAGTCATCTATATCAATTAGCTAGTATTTCCGATTGTGATTTAGTTATTGGCGCTAAGAATTATGTCTATAATGATAGTGATAAAATTGATTATGATTTAGCATATAATAAGGCTTATGTACATTTAGATGTTAATAAGGTATATAAGCGTAATAGCGATAGATTTGCTGATTTATTATTTGTTGATCCAAGTCCTCATGCAAAGTTATATCGTAGAAGCTTAGCTACAAATATTAAATTTCCTACTAAAGTTGGATATACTGATAATCTATTATTCTATGTTAGTTTATTAAATACAGCTAGTGTTATTTATACTGATAAGCCTTGTGCTTACTATTTGATTGATAGACCAGGAAATTCAATGAGTGATGTTAGTATTAAAGCTATTGATGGTAATATTTTAGTATTTGAAGAAGTAATTAAACAAAGTCAAAATTTACAAGCTCCGGATATATTTTATTATCGAATGTTTGAGAGCTATAAATTTATCTTAAGAGAAATGGATAGGATGTTGGCTAATAAAGAGGAGGCTAAAGTTCGTTTATTAAATTTATATAAGCTTATTGAACTTTTAATGCCTCATGCTAAAAATATTTTAAGAGTTTATAGTAAATATAGTAAAGCTAAATTTGTAGAAAAGATAAAAGATAAAATGTTGCTTAATCCGCAATTTTCTAAACAAATATATAAGGATGTAATGGCAAAGAAACTTAAAAATTTTAATTAAAAATGGTATAATCATAAATTGTTGATAGAGGAATATAAGATGAAATTATCAGTTATAGTACCAATGTACAATGTTGAAGATTATGTAGAAGAATGTCTTTTGTCATTGGTTAAGCAAACATATCAAGATATGGAAATTATTGTAGTTGATGATGGTTCAACAGATAATAGTACGAAAATAGTGGAGGATATGTTAACTAAATATCAACAGCTTAGTTTAGTTCATAAACCAAATGGGGGATTGAGTGATGCTCGTAATTTTGGTTTACAATATGCTAAGGGAGATTATATTGGTTTTATTGATAGTGATGATTATGTAGAAAAGACATTTTATGAAAAGATGATGGCAGTAGCAAGCCAAGATTATGATGTGGTAGTTTGTGATATTCATTACTTTTTTGAAGATGGTAATGGATATATAATGAAGGGAATTAATCATCATGGAGATAATATGCAAAAAAATGCTTTATTATCACCAATGTTTGCTTGGAATAAAGTATATCATCGTCATTTTTTCGATGATGGTATGCGCTATCCTTTAAATACTTGGTATGAAGATACGCCAGTTACTACAATGATATTTGCATTAAGTAATAAAATAGGTTATGTTAATGAAGCATTAGTTCATTATCGTCAACGTCAAGGAAGTATAATGGCTTCTAACCAATCTAGAAGAATTTTAGAAATATTTAATATCATGGATATGGTTAGAACTAATTTTAAGAAGATGGAATTAGATAATAAATTTCATGATGAAATTGAATATTTGCATATAGAACATTTGCGTTTATATGGAATGTTTCGCTTTATTAGATCGCCTTATTTTAATGAAGGTTATGATTCTAGTGAAGAAGTTATGAAAAAATATTATCCTAGGTGGAAAAGAAATATTTATATCAAAGATCTTAATTGGAAGAATCGTTTGTTTTTAAAATTTTTTAATCAACGGACCAAAAAGCTTTTTGAATTATTAATCAAGTAAAGGAGATATCGATGCGTACTCGTTATTCATTTTACAATTTTATTGTAAGTACGATCACTGCAGTAGTATTACCGTTGGTGGGCTTTTTTAAGGTTCAATTATTTATTTCTTTATATGGAGATAGATTAAACGGTTTGCAAGTAACAATGGCCCAAGTTATTACTTTCTTAAATGTTTGTGAACTTGCATATTCTTTGGCTTTTAGACAATTGTTATTTAAGCCTTTGGCTCAAAATGATAGAGAAAAAGTTTTATCGATATATCATGGAGCACGTAAAATCTTTAAAATTACGGGAATTGCTGTATTAGCTTTAGGTGTAGTGGTTGCTTTATGCTTTCCATTTTTTGCAGATTCGCCTATTAGTTATTTAGAAACGGTATTGATGTTTATTGCTTTATGTGTACCTTATGGCATATCTTATTTCTTAATGGGTCCTAATTTTGTTATTATTGCTGATCAAAAGGAATATAAAATTAATATTTGGATTCAAACTATTTCTATAGTTAGAATGTTATTAATGATTATCGTAATTTTGATGGAACTTCCATTTGTTTTCATCTTAATTATTGAAGGCTTAAATATTTTAATAGCTAATATTTTAGCTAGAAGAATTGCTTTAAAGAATTATCCATGGTTAAATGATAAACCTAAGCAAGTGGATGAGCGCTCATTTATTCAAAATGCCAAGTATACAATTATTCAACGTATAGCTACTTTAGCAACAAGTAATACCGATAATATTGTTATTACATTATTTATGGGTTATACGATGACAAGTGTCTATGGGGTATATTCTTATCTTACTGAAGCTGCTAGTAAGATAATTAATAGTGCGATTACTTCGCCAATTAATAGTTTTGGTAATTTGTTTAATGATGAAAATAGTGATTCATATAAAGTATTTACCGAATATTTTAATTTTGGTTGTTATATAGCTAGTATTGCAGCAATCTGTTTATTTATTGTTATGCCACAATTTATAGATATTTGGATGAAGCATCAAGATTTATATCAAGTTACTTTCTTAATTGCTTTCTTATTTGCAGTTAATATTTTCTATATGACGATGCGTGAACCAATTATAATTTGTAGGGATGCTAATGGGTTATTTAAACAAGCTAAAAATAATGCTTATCTATTAGCTATTGTTAAAGTGGTATTGTCGATGATCCTAATTCAATTTTGGGGTATTACTGGTGTACTTCTAGCAACACTAATTGCTTATTGGGTAGTAGATTTCTTATATAATCCGATGTTAGTTTATAAAGAAGTATTTAAACTAAATCCCTTACGTTATTATAAGATGACTTTTTCGCGGTTGCTTATAGCTTGTGTGGTAGGAGGAATTGGTTTTGTCTTCTGGAATGCTAATATTAATTTTATTAGTCAAGGATTCATAAACTTCTTTATCGCATGTGTGATATTAGGTATAAGCATATTAATTGTTATTACAATTATTTATGTTTGTTCATATGAATCATTTAGAAATTTAATTAGAAGAGTATATCAAATCTTTAAAAGAAGGATGGTTAATTAATGAAAAATTATGATGTTGCGATAATTGGTGGAGGAATAGGCGGATTGATGTGTGCCTATCGCTTAATAGAAAAAAAGCCTGATCTTAAAATCATTTTATTTGAAAGAGGCAATGATTTAGAAAATCGTCGTTGTCCAATTGTAGCTAAAAAGACCAAATATTGTGTAAAATGTGATCCATGCAATATCATGGAAGGCATGGGAGGAGCTGGTGCTTTTTCGGATGGAAAATATATTATTTCTACCGAGTATGGTGGTTGGCTTACTGATGTCATGGAACCTAGTGAAGTCATTAATTATATTGAGCAAGCTGATGATATTTTAGTATCATTTGGGGCAACTACTGAAAGATATTTGCCTAATGATGAATTAAAAAGAGAATGCTTAAAACATGATTTGCATATGCAACAAGCGCAAGTAAAACACTTAGGAACAGATGCTAATTTTGATACGATGGTTAAATTAGTAAATAGTTTAAAATCAAAAGTTGAAATTTGTACAATGACAACAGTTCTTGATTTAGATAAAGAACAAAAGATTATTAAAGCTAAAGGACCTAAGGGTGATATTGAAGTTCAAGCCAATAAGGTAGTATTTGCTGTAGGAAGAGCAGGATCAAGAATATTTGCTAGTTGGTGTAAGAAAAATGGTATTGCTTTATCAAATAATCAAGTAGATATTGGTGTAAGAGTTGAATTACCATCAATTGTATGGGAACATTTTTCTAAAAAGATTTATGAGCCAAAGATATTCTATCGCTCTAAAAAATATGGCGATATTACTAGAATGTTTTGTTTTAATGAAAGAGGCCATGTAGTTACGGAAAATACTGATGGGGTATTAACTGTTAATGGTCATTCATTTAAAGATGAAAGTAAAAAGAGTCAAAATAGTAATTTTGCATTATTAAGTACTACTAGATTTACTGAACCATTTAATGAACCAATTGAATATGCACGTTTTGTTGCAAGCTTAGCTAATAAAATTAGTGGAGGAAGTGTATTAGTTCAACGTCTAGGTGATTTAGAAAATGGTAAAAGAACCGATGATAAACGTCTAAAAGCTAGTACTGTTAGACCTACATTAGATGCGGTGGCAGGAGATTTAAGCTTATGTATGCCAAAAAGACAATTAGATAATATTATTGAAACTTTACATGCTTTAGATAAGATTGCACCTGGTACAGCTAATTATGATACTTTATTATATGGAGTAGAATGTAAATTCTATAGTGCTAGACCAAAATGTACTAATTTTGAATTAGATGATGCGAAAGGTTTTTATGCTTTAGGAGATGGAGCAGGATTTACTAGAAGCTTATCGCAAGCTGCGGCAAATGGATTAATAGTTGCGGATATTTTAAGTAAGATAATTGAATTGTAAAGATAATTTGCTATAATAATTATGGAAAGAAGGATAAGAAAATCATGGATAAATTTTTAGTTGAAGTAAGTGCACGTCATATTCATTTGACTCAAGAAGATTTAGATAAGTTATTTGGTGAAGGCTATCAATTAACAGTAAAAAAAGAATTAAGTCAACCTGGACAATTTGCATGTGCAGAAAAAGTAACAGTTAAAGGACCTAGAGGCGAAATGAAAATGTCTATCTTAGGACCAGTAAGAAAACATACTCAAGTAGAAGTTAGTTTAACAGATGCTCGTACATTAGGTGTTGTAGCACAAATTAGAGAATCAGGAGATACTGATGGAACTAGTGGTGTTACATTAATTGGCCCTAATGGTTCTATTGATATTCCTGATGGTGTAATTGCTGCAAAACGTCATATTCATATGACTCCAGCAGATGCGCAAAAATATGGTGTTAATAATGGAGATATCGTTAGCGTTAAAATTGATACAGATGGTCGTAGCTTAGTATTTGGTGATACAGTTGTACGTGTTTCTGATAGCTATGCGCTTGCAATGCATATCGATACTGATGAAGCTAATGCTGCTGCTATTGCCGGAACTGCTCAAGGTGAACTTGTTAAATAAATTTGTTAAAAATATAGGTAGAACAAGTGCTTTAGCACTTGTTTTATTTCTATGGGGATGTGAAACAACTACTAGCACTCCTCAAGCAAATATTGCCAAAGATACTACACCACCTTGGATCGATGTTAAGCAGTATCATATTGAAACAATTGCCGGCAACCAAGTAGATCTAAGTGGACCAACTGCATATGATGATGTTGACGGAGTATGTGATGTAGAAATAAGTGGCTATGTTAATTGGAATAAACCAGGTGACTATTATATTGTATATAAAGCAAGTGATACTAGTGGTAATGAACAAGAAGTACCTATTACGGTAACCGTACTTGAACAAGATACTCAAGTATCACAAACACCATTATCTGATGATCAAGGGGTAACTTTAGGATGCCAAGATCCTAATGCTAAAGATCCAACTAAAAGTTGTGATGCCATATTAAATAGTGAGATTGAAAGCTTTAATAAATTATTCTATGGCCCAAAAAGTTTAGAACAATGCCTAGAATATACTAATGATGAAGAAGCTTGTATTCCAATTTATACCAATGATAATAATTTTTGGGGTTATGGAGCATGATTAGGCCATGCTCTTTTTAAATGAATTTTACAGACTAAAAAATGGTTATTTTTACTTATATACATTCATACTATTTTTTTATACAATATACTTAAACAAAGGAGATTGTATATGAAAAAGATAATTTTAGTTTTATGTTCTATTTTATTTTGTTGTGGATTAAATGTTAGCGCAACAGAAAAAGATGATGTCAAAGCTTGTGAAGCATTATCTAATGAAAAACAAGTATGTACTATCAATGATGATGGTGAATGTGAGTGTGTAGAAATCACAATAAGTCCTAGAGGAAAGGATCATCAAGGTGGAGGTAAATAATATTTTTAATTTTGAACTAATTGATTCTTATTATATAAAGAAGTTACGAAGAAACAATAGTGACACAGCAGATAAACTTTGCCTAGATTTAGATATAAATAAAAGTTATCTATATAGCGTTGAAAATGGTCAAAAGAAATTATCAGAAATAATGTTTGAAAAAATATTAATTTATTACCATGATGATTACAAAAAGGATGACCAACTATTTTTTGAAGCATATGATTTAACGATAAAGTTATATGAAAGTTTATTGTTTAAAAATAATGAATTATTAGCAAAATATACGAATGAATTTTATGAAAAAGAGAATGTTTTTGCTCATTCACGTGCATTTATTTTTAATGATTTAATATCAGCAATTAGTAATCTGTTTGACAATAAAACATCAACTATTTCTTATATGAATGAAGCTAGTCATTTTTTAGCTTTATATGACGGTAACATTTTATTTATTTATGCTATTATCTATGCATTTAGCAGTAATATCTATAAAGATTATAAAAATGTTGGAAAAATCATTGGTGACATATATAATAGATGCCCACGTGATAATATTAAATCTAGCATAAAAGGTATGTTATATTATCAAATTGGGAAAATAAATGAATGTGATAAAAAACCTATTGAAGCACTCAAATATTTTGAAAAAGCTATAGATGAATTTAAAGATATTTATTGTATTGAAAGAATCAATCAGGCAAAAATAGAAATCGCAGGTATTTTTTTGGATTTGAAATTGTACGTTAAAGCAGAAAATTGGTATTTTGATGCTTTGCAAGAAGCTAATAAATATAATTATCAGCGAAGAAAAATTGCTTGTTTAAATAATCTAGCATATCTTTATTTTATTCAAAAAAAATATGATGAATGCGAAGAATATGTTTATAAAGCTAAAGAAGCTAAGTCAACACATCCAGATTTAAATTATTATTTAGCATATATTGCATATTTAAAGCAGCCTAAAAAACAAGCAAGATTAGTTGTGTATGAATTGTTAAAAAATGAAGAGGATCTTTATACACAACGAATGTTAAAGATGATACAAGGATTTATAAATGATAATCAAAAACAAATAGACTCATTTTTTAGTAAAACAAAAAAATATCTAGAAAAATTTGATGATGTCATAGAAATTAAAGAATTATATAAATTGAATATTGTTTATTATAAAGATAAAAATTTAGAAAGATATCTTCAATTAGTAGAGGAATATCATAATATTCTTGGAAATTAGCCTCAAAAAATGAGGCTTTTTTTTGTTGGTAACTCTGAAAGTAGATACTAAAAGTTGGTTGTTTTTAGTATTGTTCGAAAAAGATCAATTATGCTAACATGTAGTTACTAAAAGATATATGTATTAATTTATGATAGATAATATGTAAATTATATAATTTTATCTATTTCTAGAAATCCATTTAGAAATAAGATATTAGAAAGGAAATTGATTATGATAGCTAGGTATAAAAATGGAGATATAAAAAAATAAAAATTAGAAGTTATATTATTTTTTCATGGAAGGAGGAAATAACAATATGAAAAAACTAATAATTTCAATATTAACTCTATTATGTTTATGTACTTCAACAACCTTAGCAAGAGATGCTGGAGATGGAGAACATGATAAAGATCCTATTGATCCAACAACAGCTAATAAGGAACTGTTACCTATAGATTATGGTATTTCAACTATGAATGATGATTATAGGAATCATATGAGGATGCAACTTCATAGTTCTGCAGCAACATTAAGAACAACACCAATGGGTACTAGAATTACAATAATACCAAATGGAAGTACTTTTGAAATTAACTATTTTATGAAAGATATGCAATCTGATGGTTATCGATGGGTTAATGCATATTATTACATGAATAATACAAATGTTAATGGTTATGCACAATATGATCCGGTTGTCATGTATCCATATGGGCATTATGATACTGGTGGATATACAAATATGCGTTTAGATAGTTCAGCAGCTAGAATTAGAAGTTCTATAATGGGAAATGTATTAACAGTAGCACCAGCTGGTGCGGATATTAAAACTACAAGATTTACAGTAGAATTACAATCAGATGGATATAGATGGAATGAAGGAGAGTATGGTGGATATAAAGGCTTCTATCAATATGATCCAGCAGTAATGTATCCTTGGGATAGATAATATTCTATAGATGAAAGGTGAGATTAAATGAAAAAAATAATAGTTTTAACATTTGCTTTATTATGTTTAAGTGGGTGTGCAAAAGCACCCACTGAAGAAACACCAGTAAGTACAGCACCTGTGGTTGAAACAACCGAGCCAACTAGTTCAACTACTGAAACAACAAAATTAGTAGATGAAAATGGTTATGAATATGAAGTAGTTGATAATGAGCGTAAATACAAATTATTTGATGGCCATATCGAAGTGAATGTACCAGAACCTACAGAAAATACAAAGTTGTATATCTATAATGAAAGTACTAGTGATATAGACGATAGTATAGTGTTCATGTTTGCATTTCAACCTGATGGATGTGAAAAAGAGGAAGAAGGATGTTATTGGGAATTGACACAAGCACGTTTTTATCAAGGTGATATGGTACAACCTAATGATGAAAATGGGTTCCCGATGTATTCTACTGATGAGGAACATAAAGGATATCAAGCATATAGTTGTGCTGATCCTAATGATAAATTTTCAGCAGTAAATTATCCAAACTTCTCTAAAGAAGAATATTATGAAGCCTATCTAGGCACTGAGGTTTACATAGAACCTGTATTTGTTGAATAAAATATATAAGCTCTATTTCTTAGTATTATCACTATATAAGAAGTAGAGCTTTTCGTTAATAAAGGAAGTTTAATTATGAAACTAGTAAGGAAAATAATTTATATTATTTGTTCAGTATGTTTATTATTAATTAGTATAAATAGTATATATGCGCTATTAGTGAGTAAATCTTATATTAAATCTGATGGAAATCAAATTATTGATTTTAATGTAAATGCTGAAAAATTACAGAATCATTTGGCAACTTATACTGAAGAACAAATCGTTGATTATTATTATGATTGCAACCAACGAAATATAATTAAACCAGAAATTGTTGAACAAATAAGTCAATATGAGGGTATTATCGCAATGGATTATACTGTGGATATTGAAGTAGATATAGAAAATGCTGAACCTGTTGTGCCTAGGAATACGAAAATATATAATTTTATGGCAAAGGGCAACAGATATGAAAAAATGATTGAATTTGAGAGTGGAGAGTATGAACTTATTAAAGGTAGAATGTATACTCAAGAAGAAATAGATAATTTAGCAAAAGTATGTCTAGTTACTGAAGAATTGGCAAGTTTTAACAATTGGAATATTGGTGATAAAATAGGTATTTCCTATTTGTTAGGAACGGGAACAGATATAGAACATTTACCACAAGAGGATAGATTTAATAAATTTGAAATTATTGGGATATATAAAAATAATAGTAAAGATATTCCAACATCGATTTCTACAGAACCTGGAAATTTAATTTTATTACCTTCTACAACAATAGCGGATATTTGCGTTTATGAATACAATACAGTTTTAGTAGATTATTATTTAAAAGAAGTATGGAATGAATATCAGCTGGGGATTGAAAGAGTTCCTATGGATTTTTATATTAGTGGTATCCAATTATTAGTGGAAAATGATAGTGCTAAAAATATTATTGATAATTTAGAAGAAATGAATATTGAATATACTGAAGTTAATGGAAATGTAAAAGAAATTAATAATAGTATACAGTTTATTGATAAATTATTAAACTTTAATATAACAGTTATCATAATGCTTATAATTGTTATTTATGAAGGAATAGAAATATTTGATAGTAAAGATATGATAAATTCAATATTAGTTGTAATAATATCTATCATCATTTGCAATGGATTAGTAGGAAATATATTCGATTATGTTATTGATATAATTTGGTATGGAAAAATGAATTTAATAACATTAATGGAAGAAAATATTAATTTTGATATTAATAATCTATATTCTAGCTATGATTTTAAGTTTTTATATGGAGCTACAATTGCAATATTTTTAAGTTTATTTTTTGTTAAGTATAAAATCAAATGTGTAAATAAGAAAAAAAACTAAATTGATTAACGATAATAATCTGTTATAATTTCATGCATTTCGAGCAATAATCATACATTTAAGTAATAGAAAATAGAAATTATTAATTAATCATGATAAAATTAATTAACAAAATAATGATGGGTAGATATTAAAATTTAGATAATTATTGTTTAACGATTTTTTTAATTGAGTAGTTTTAATCTATATTAAGAGGTTCATTATGAAAAAAAATATAATAATATTAACATTATTAATGTCAATAATTTCATTTATATTTGCTATACCTACGATTGATAATATTTCTGGTATGTTAATATATGATCCAATAGCTTTTTATGATTTTAATAATCATGAAAGAATTGGATTAAATATTGAAAGTTCTCAAGAAGCCCAAAAAATAGATAATAAAATCTACTTTTCTGATATGAATGAATTAGCTAATAAACATAATTTAGTTATTTATGTTATATCTCAGATAACAAATTCGGCAAATCAACCTGAAGTGGTGATTTATACATCTTCAAATGAAATAATGTTATCAAAATGGATGATGTTAGATAAAGGTTATGCCGATGGAATAAAAGATAAAGAAGTATATAGTACTTATGCAAATGATAAAGATCATAGAATAGTTAATTATATGATGAATGCTGGTTTAAGTGTACGGCCTTTGGAAGAACTTGAGCGTAAAGGCATTTATATGAATTTTATAAATTTAGAAGGTGATTTTAAAGATAATTTACAAAATTTTTTAAATGATTTTTCACTAATTTATGGAAGAGTAAATGTAGTATCACCTTATACTTCTTCAAAACATGACATATATGATTATATTGATGAAACAATTGCTTTTTCTTTTAGTGATTTAGGAATAAAGTTTAGTGTTTCTTTAGCTTTGATTGTTTTATTATGCCTAAAGATTTTTTCTTATACTAGAAAAATATCTCTTATGAAAATTGAAGGACTTACTACTGGAAAAATATATCGAACAATATTTTTAAATGATTATATAAAATATACTTTTTATTTTTTGTTACTTAGTATACTATTAATCGGAATTAATTATCATTCTAATATAGTAAGTATGGTAGTTACCATATTATCCTTTGTAATTCAATTGGTGCAAATTATTTTCTTTATGTTAATTATTTCATTGCTGATGTATTTACTTATTTTTTATACACCAATTATGTCTTCTTTTAAAGGAAGAAATTATTTATCACAAGTACAGAATTTTGCATACTTTGTAAAATTTGTTATTGTATTATTAATATTACCATTGGTTGTAACTACCTTTGATAGTGTACAAAACTTAATCATCATAAGATATCGTCATGATAAAGTATATGATGTATTAAAAGGTCGATATACATTTGGTGTTCAAGATTCTTCTAGTAATTATTATGCTGATATGGGAACAGATAATTTTATTGCCGTAAGTGAAGAATTGGCGCATAATGGAAAGCTTTTTGAACAATCTAGAGCGATTTTAATGGATTGGAATGCTGAAAATTTTAATCCAGAAAATGGAGAACATTATTATGCAGTTGATAAATATTATTTGCTTAACAATGGTTTGACAGATGAATGTGACTTGAATGAAATATGTATATTTTTTCCAAAAGATAAAGAATATGAAATAGAAAAGTGGAAACAAGCTGCTAATGCTATGCTTAGAGAAACTTATAATATTAATATACTTGAATATAATCAAAAATTAGAAGCATATGCAATTAATGATTTGTTATATCGTGATCTTATTCAAGACTTGCCTATTCTTTATTTACCAGAGGAAAAAGGGTATGAAGGACAACTTAATAGTAGTATCTTATTGTATGATGGAAATCTTGATGAAGCTCAAGCATATGTTGATGATGTTTTTATTAATCATGGATATTTACCATTTTTTAAATTAGAATCGTTACAAGCTGCATATCAAAGCCATTATCAGTTATATAATAATTTATATTTAAAAAATAGCTTACAATTTATTATTATGGTTATTGCCTATATATTAGCTAATCGTTTATTAATTGAAGTAGATATTGATAATAATCGTAAATTATATGAATTATCGGCTTATGAAGGGGTTAGTCCATATCGCTTTACAATTTATTTTTTAAAAATTGTTTCGCCTTCATTATTAGCATTATTGGGTTGTATTTTAGCTAGAAGATTAGTATTAAATGAATCATTATTTTTAGTAATTATATTTATTGTTATTATAGAGTTAGCATTATATCTATTATATAACTATAAATATATCAATATCAGGAGGTTCAAATGAGAATAGAAATTAGTAATTTATCAAAGAGTTTTGGTAAGCATGTCTTGTTTGATAACATTAATTTAAATATAGAAGAAGGAAAAATAACTTGTTTATATGGTACTAGTGGATGTGGTAAAACTACAATATTAAATATATTAGGACTTGTTGAACCATATGATAGTGGAAAGATAAAATATAATGGAAAAACAATTAATAGTCGGAAAGACACTTTAAACTTTCTTAGAAATGATGTTGGTTTTATATTTCAGGATTTTGGCCTTTTAGAAAATGAAACAGTTTGGGAAAATATGCAGATAGTATATAGAATCAAAAAAATGAAAGATGCCAAAATAAGAATAGAACAAGTATTAAATGAATTAAATTTATCTAATATGCTTAATCGTAAGGTTTATGAATTATCTGGTGGTGAACAACAAAGAATAGCTATAGCTAAAATGATATTAAAAGATCCAGATTTAATTTTAGCTGATGAGCCTACGGCATCTTTAGATGATGATAATAAACAAATTGTTTTATCAATGCTTAGAATGCTTCAACAAAAAGGTAAAACGGTTATTATTGTTAGTCATGATGAACAAGTTAGAAATTTTGCAGATATTGCGATTAATCTTACTGGGGGTGTTGTAAATGAATAAATTATTATTATCATTATTAATATTATTGATTATTAGTGGTTGTTCAAAAGGACATGATGAAGTTGTTGTTTCAAATAATAATCCCATAGCTGAAGAGATAGTGGGTGTATATGATGTAAATAATCAAGAAAATGAATCAATTATTAATGCAGAAGGAGCTGAAAGTGAGATTGTTCCAAGAAACTATCAATATGTTAGTAGTCCAGATGTAATGGTTACTTTAAATTGGGATTTTTTCATTGAAGGAAATCCATGTATATTTGATGATCATATAGTTGCTACGGTAGGAGTAATTAATTATGCTGATAATATGTTGACCTTAGAAGTTGGCAGTAACTGTTATGATCATTCAAGACAAGGCCCAGCAGTTAATATAGGTATAAGTGATATTCCCATTAAAGATGACGTAGAACTAAATGTTCATGATAATATTAATATTTATTATGAATTTCCTGAAGGTTTTGTTCCTGAAAGTTATTTAGATTATCTTAATTATGCTACATTAATTGAAAAACAATAAAATTATTTTTGATATAACTCTATTTCTTATCATAGAAATGGAGTTTTTAAATACAAAAAAAGAAGCAAGAAGCTTCTTATTGGTTACCAATTTTTAGATTAGATACTAAATATCGGTCATTTTGATTTTTAAAAGTTAATTGATAAGTACTAGAGTAAGTTTGGGATACATCATGAGCTTCTACAACATAGTCGAATTTGATTGATCCAATAAAGCCACCTTCAAATTCCATAACATCAAATATTTCAACATTTTCAAAGCTGATGGAATCATGGTCAGTAAACCAAGTGTTTTCAAATGTTGATAATGCTTCAGCAAATGTTGTATTAGGTAATAATAAATTTCTGATTTGATAATACATAGCATCCTTAGTTATATATTTACAATATGTGGTTGCTGCATTATAGATCAATTCTTCAAATATTGTTAGGTTTTCATTATTTGGTTTATTACCTACATAAAATGATGTTCCTCCAATATCACTTACGACGATACTATTAGGATCATTAGTAGTTACAACAGGTGTATTTATGACATTATCAAAGAAATATCTATTTACCATTGGGGGTTCAGGATAATTTGTTCCTTCAGTTAAGGTGCTTTCAATATCTTTGGCAGCTAGAAAATCATCATTTATTAATACATCATTAATATATACTTCTGTTGGTTCGTTGAAATATTCAACAGAAAACGAGTAATCATTAATCATCGTGCGTACATAATATCTTGATTCATCTTCTGCTTGTTTTAATTGAAGTGTTGAGATGTAGTCACCATCGATTACGACATCATAATAGCTGAATTCTTCATTACTATAACCTAATTTAATATATCCGGCTTTATCTAAATCCATGTCGGCATATTTATTTGTTAAATAATTAGTATATGTTTCATAGTCATTTAATTGATAGAAGACATTTTTTGATTCTTCATATATTTCTTCATAATTTCCTGCTTGAATATTATCAAAATAAATATTCATTGATCCTTCAGCGGATGATTTTTCATAATTTTCTAACCATGTATATAAGAATCCTAAGACACAAAAACCTGCTATCATCGTGATGATAAATACAAATATTAGATAGCGGTAGAAAGTTGGTTCAACCTTTTTTCGTTGATTATAGTGTTTATTTTTTACTTGACGATCCAAGCGGTTGGCACCTCTCTTTCTCCATATAATGATACTGGATTATTGATGATTTCTCCTTCATATACCATACAGGTACTATGGCCTCCATCTAAATTAGCGGCATTCATAGCGCCATATTCTAACATTATTTCAATACAGTCTAGATAAGTAGCGCCTAGGGATGTGGTTTGTCTTCCGTCAATTACCAACAATAATACGGCACCATCTTCCCTTTGACCTATGACTGTTCTTGGATTTAAGCCTCCACCAGTTCCGGTTATCGGTTGGGCTTCATAGTTGATTATTAGTGGTGGGCCAAATGTTACGGCATTTACAAGACCATAGTCTAGGGCTTGTTGTCCTGTCATTTGTCCTACAACTAGACGATTTTGTTTATTAAAACCAATTACAGAATCATAAGTTTTGGTAGTTCCATAAATTAATTTGCCATCTTTGATTACAATGCCTTGAGGAATTGAGCCATCACCTTTTCCACCTGGGTCATCGAAACCTCCAGCGTTAATGCCACCAATTCCTCCTAAAAAGGACACATAGTCTTCAACGAAGTGACCGCTAATATTTTCTGGATCTAGAATAGAATTTACGCCTAAATCGATTCTAGAAGGGTCATATACAATCATTAATTTACCTTTAAAAGTATCACCACTTACATCGATGATATCGATTTTATCTTTGATGCTTTCGTCAATTATAAATTCATCTTCGGTATAATTGGTGATTTCATTGGTGATAGTTACATTGTTTTTTGCCATTATTTGGTCTAATTCTTCTTGGGAAAATAGTAATTCTACTACAGCTTTACCTCGTCTAGTTTCCATTAGGGTGCTTACAATTAGGTTGCTGAAAGTTTCACTTGGTCCTTTAAATATAAGCATGGTTGCGATAGATAAATTTATTAAAATTGCAAATATAATAACTAATATTACTAGCATGCTTTTTTTGCTTCTTCTTTTGATGCTAGCTTTTAGTCTTAATTTTTTTGCCATAGATGCTCCTTTTTTTTGCTATTATTATAGCATAATTAATTATATAATAATTAAGAGGTGAGATAAATGTTTGAAATACAAAATGATTTAGTTTATTTAGCTGTTGATACTAAAGGAAGTGAAATTGCTAGTTTTAAAGATAAAAAAAGTGGAATAGAGTATATGTGGCAAGGTGATCCTAAATTTTGGAGTGGACGTAATCCTACTTTATTTCCAATGGTTTCTAATACTTATAATGGTATTCAACTAATTGATGGTAAAGAATATCATATGAAAAATCATGGTATAGTTAGACATGCTAATTTTAATTGTACTTATCATGATGATAATACTATTGTTATGAGCTTTAGAAGCAATGAAGAATCTAAAGAATTATATCCATTTGATTTTAATATGGATATTCGTTATGAATTGCATGATAAGCGTGTTGATATAATTTATACAATAACTAATTTAGATGAAAAGACAATGCCTTTTGGTTTTGGGCTTCATCCTGCTTTTAATTGTCCATTAAAAGAAGATGAAAAATTTGAAGATTATCATTTAGAATTTAGTAATACGGAAACTGTTAAAGGATTGCTTGGACCTTTGAGTTTAAATGATGAAAAGATAATTCCTTGTGATTATAATTGGTTAAAAGATAATCCAACAATTGTATTTGAAAATCCTCGTAGTTCATTTGTTAAACTTACAAATGGTAAACATGGAGTTAAAGTAGGTATTGGTTCTTATAAATATATTGCATTTTGGACTAAAGAAAATGCGCCATTTATGTGTATAGAACCTTGGCATTCACATGGTGATTTTACTAAAGTAGATTTACCATTTGAACAAAGGATGGATACGATGCATTTAGCTTCAAAACGTAGTTACACAACATCCTATTATATAGAATTATTTTAAAAGTGTGATACAATAATAATTGATAATAGTCAAGTAGGAGGACAATATGGAAGTAATAATTTGTAAAGACTATGATGAAGCTAGTGCTAAAGCTTATGAAGTGATGAAAGGTGTTATTAGCGCTAAAGAAGATGCAACTTTAGGTTTAGCTACAGGATCTACACCAATTGGATTGTATAAAAATATGATCAAAGATCATAAAGAAAATGGTGTTAGTTATGCTAAATGCCATAGCTTTAATCTTGATGAGTATGTAGGTATTGATAGAAATCACGAACAAAGTTATTATACCTTCATGCATGAAAATTTATTTAATCATATCGATATTAAGGAAGAAAATGTAAATGTTCCTTATGGAGATGATCAAGCAGCTTGTGATGCTTATGAAAAAGCTATGGATGGTTATAAAGTTGATATTCAAGTATTAGGTATTGGAGCAAATGGTCATATTGGTTTTAATGAACCTGGTACATCTTTTGATTCTTTGACTCATATCGTTGATTTACAAGAAAAAACTATTAGTGATAATGCTCGTTTCTTTAATAATGATATGAATTTAGTTCCTAAAAAAGCTATTACTATGGGTATCGCAACAATTATGAAGGCTAAGAAAATCTTATTGATTGCTACAGGTGCTAATAAAGCTGATGCAGTATATGGCTTAGTAAAAGGTGAAGTTACTGAAAAGTTACCTGCATCTATTTTACAAAGACATCCTGATGTTGTAGTAGTTGTTGATGAAGCTGCTGCTAGTAAAATTAAATAGTGAGCAAATTGCTTTAAAAATTGAATAATAATCGATATAATACAATCACATATTAAATGGAGGTTATATATGAAGATTATTAATAATGTAAAAGAATTTGAAGATGTTTTGGCACAAAATGAGAAAGTATTAGTTGACTTTTATGCTGATTGGTGTGGACCATGTAAGATGTTGGCTCCAGTATTAGAAGATGTTAGTAAAGAACATGAAGATATAGCTTTTATTAAAGTTAATGTTGATCAAGTTTCTGATTTAGCAGCTAAATTTAATATTATGTCTATTCCAACATTGATTGCTTTTAAAAGTGGTAACATGGTAAAACAGACAATGGGATTTATGCCAAAACCTGAATTAAATAAATTCTTAGAAGTATTAAAATAATTAATTTTGGGTGCTCTAAAAATGGATGAGGTTGTAGAAAAAACTAGTATAAAATAACATGAGGAAAAATGACCTCAAAAATCTTT
>CALVCO010000026.1 GCA_944326095.1 uncultured Erysipelotrichaceae bacterium
TTCATTTATAATAATAAATATAAAAAAGGACTTTTTTACAAAGCCCTGATTTAACTATATGGGGCGATTGACGGGACTCGAACCCGCGAGTGCTAGAGCCACAATCTAGAGTGTTAACCAGCTTCACCACAACCGCCATAGCTTTATTATTATATGCTATATTTTTATATTTGTAAACAATTAATTTAAAAAAAGACGAGGACTAAAACATGATTCTAAATTTAATATTTCCTATATATTTACTATGGTTTTTCCCAACAACTTGGATTTTCATAATTGTTGGTAACTTCATCATAGATTTTGGTGTAATATATGTGACATGTAAAATCCTACATATTAATAATTTTAAAGAAATTTTTAAAAAGAGTTTTTTTATAACATATTTAGGTGGGTTTATCATTGATATAATTGGTAGTTTAATATTAGTATTTTTCCCTTCTCTAATTAATTTATTTAATCAAGATTTAGCAAGCAATCTTAGCCATGCAGCTTATTGGAATCCATTTTCAAGTATTTCTGGCTTTCTTTTTGTCTTAGTAGTTATTATTATTTGTGCATATTTAATTTGGTATATAAATTATCATTTTGCTTATCGTAAATTATTTTTGACAAAATCTTTAAAATTTAAATTATCTATGAGTATTGCTTTAATTACTGCACCATATTTATTTTTATTACCTACATATCTATTCTATACTTTCCGTTAAGTAATCTATAAGTATAGATGTATCATTTAATTGTGCTTCTTCTTGATCATAACTTTCACTAGAAGCTAATAATTTAATTGTTCCTATTTTTTCCGCTTTTGCTAAATACTCAACACTATTCTCATCAACTGCTAAAACTATTACATTAGGAATCTTTGTTGATTTGGGATGAGTAACATTATAACCTTTACTATCATGTATGCTTAATACTCGTGCATTACTTACTAATTTATCAACTATTGGCATATTATCTTTGCCTAATAAGGTAACATAAATATCAACTCTTTGATTTTCTACAATAGTATTACCAGATAACTCAATTATATTAACGGCTAGAGAATAAGCAATTTGCCCTTCTAATAATTTTGTTGCTGGATAATCACTTAACTCTTCTTGACTTGCTAACATTGATTTATAGAATAAAGAACCTTTAGGAATCATTCCTTGAATTTCAGTATATTTACCAACTATTTCTTCTTTATTAATATAGGCTTTTTCATCTATATATGCATTTGGAACTTTAATTAATTCTAAATCTTCTTCACTTATGCAAGTTCTAGGCATAATATCATGAGAGGCTACATATGTTTCTACAATATTTAATTTAATATCACTCATTAAATTAATTAACCCTATATCAGCTATAGCTAATATTTCCCCGATAAGAAGTATTGTTAGCCATTTTATAATAATAACTTTCAATTTTATCACCAATATAGTTAAACAAAATATATATAAATACCTAAAAAATCCTTCTGCATTTTAATAGCAAAAGGATTTTTTAAATTAATGATTTAATAAATATTCTTTAATTTTTTCTTTTTGTTCAGGACTAGAAGGTTTACAATTAGTAACTTCAGCTTCTTTATTAACTAGTGCTTCAGCTAAGCCAGAACATCCAGCATAACCGCAACCTCCACAGTTATAACCTGGAAGCATATTAGTAACATCCTCTACTCTTGTATCAGGTGCTACATAGAAAACCTTATCACTAAAGCCTAAAATTAGACCCATTAATCCTCCAACAATTAACATCATCAAAATTGCATTAATCATGATTAGTCTCCTTTATATTATGTGATGGATGCATTTCGCATGAAGTTACTTTACATCCTTCACAATCCGCTTTTAAATTTTCACATCCTTTAGGTACTGGTGTTTTATGATTCATATAATACAAACCAGCATAAATACCACCTAAAACTACCCCAAATAGAATGGCATAGAAAACTTGCATCTTACACCAATCCAGCAAAAGCACTAAATGCTAAAGCCATAGTAGCTGCACAAACTAAAGCAATTGGATTTCCTTTAAAACATTCTGGAATATCTGCTGATTCTAATCTTTCTCTTATGGCAGCAAAAATAACTAAAACCATTAAGAATCCAGCTGGTACAGCAATAGAATTTACAATTGTTTCAATTAAACTATATTGTTCAGTAATATTTTGTTGTGCAACATATAATACTGTACAGTTAGTAGTAATTAAAGGTAAATATACACCAAGTGCCTTATATAAAGAAGGTGAATATTTTTTAATTACCATTTCTACAAATTGAACAAATGATGCGATTACTAAAATGAAAGTAATCAATTGCATATATTCAAGATGTAAAGGTACTAATACTAAATAATATAAAGCGTAAGAAATTAAAGATGCACCAAATATAACAAAGATTACTGCTACACCCATTCCTACAGCAGAGCTCATCTTTTTAGATACACCTAAGAATGGGCACATACCTAAGAATTTGGTTAAAACGATATTATTAATTAATACAGCAGCAATAAACATTGATACTAATTCCATTATCTGCTAGCCTCCTTCTTTTTCTTGTGATTGATATAGGCCGTTAATGCAGCAGCACAACATGCAAAAGTTAAAAATGCTCCTGTAGGATCTTTAAACATAGAAATAACATAATTTTCAGGAATAATAGTAAAGCTAAATATTGTTGCATCCGTAAAAGGATTTGAAAAACTTAGAATACCTGTTCCTAAAATTTGTCTAATTAAAGACATTACAAGTAAACTTAAAGTATAACCAATACCCATGCTGATACCATCCATAGCACTTGCTAAAATTCCATTTTTGCTTGCAAATGCTTCTGCACGTCCCAATATAATACAGTTAACAACAATTAAGCTAATAAATGCTCCTAAAGCTGAATATAAACTAGGTGCATATGCATGGATTAACATTTCAACAATTGTTACTAATGTAGCAATTATTACGATATATACAGGAATTCTTATTTCATTTGGAATAATATTACGCATTGCCGAAATAATAATATTTGAAAAAGTTAAAACAAATATAACGGCTACACCCATTCCTATAGCATTATTTAAACTTGTAGTAATAGCTAAAGTTGAGCAAATACCTAAATATAAACCAAATACTGGATTCTCTGTAAGTAGGCCATTTATAAAACTAGACTTATTTTTATTCATTGTCTTCGACCTCCTATTGTCCACCTGCCGCATTTAAGGCAGCTTGAGCAGCAGCAATTGCTGAATTACTAGTAAATGTAGCGCCTGTTACCGTATCAACACTACTATCGATTGTTGCCCCTTTAAATAGATCAAAATATTCAGGAGTATCAATCTTATCACCAATACCTGCTGTATCACCAAATTGAGTCATTGCAATACTATCAATAGTTAAATCTGTATTATTAACAACAACTTCAAATACATTTTCAGAATAATCACTTTGTCCATTTAACAAGCCAAAGCCATATGCTGTAACAGTATATGTAGTTTTATCTCCATCTGCAACTTCATCAGTTACTGTAGCATTATAATCAGCTAAATCACTATTTAATGCTACGGGATTACCTGTAGCTAAAGCAGGAGCTTCAGCTACAGCATTTTCATCATATTCAATACCTTGTAAAGCATTAAAATGAGCTTTAGCTGCATCAATTGCTTCTACTACACCAGTTGATGTAACAGTTGCACCTGACAATAATGGGAAAGCATCACTTGAAGTTAAGCCTAGAATAGTATTTGTATATTCATCTTCCCAAGCTCTAGCACCAAAACCATTAGTTTCACTTGATTGTAACATTTGGTAACCACCAACAGTTCCATCTAAGTTAAATGCAATTAAAAATTGGAATGGTGTACTAGAATAACCAGTATTTTGTAATTTATAAACATAACCTTGTCCAGCAGCTTCATAAATTCCTAATATCAAACCTGTATCATCAGTATTTTCTACTTCTGTAAAATCTGCACCAGGATAAATAAGTTCCAAATTTTCTTTTTCTGCTTCGATTGCCATTGATTCAATGACTGGCGCAGTCATATCATTTACTACCGTTAAAGCACCGCCAGCAATGGCACAAACAATAGCCAAGAAACATGTTAAATATATAATCTTTTTCATATTTGCTCCTTTCCTATTGTTGAGCTGCACTTTGAGCAGCTTGAGCCGCTTCTACAACGGCTTTTGATGTAACAGTTGAACCTGTTACTGTATCTATAGTACTAAAATCAGCTTCTGCTAAGGCAACACCTTCAAATTCAGTAAAGTCTTCACTATTAAATTTTTCAATAGCATCTAATCCTAAACCAGCTGTTTCATTAGCACCTTCAGCTACAACTGAAGTTATATTTCCATTTTCATCAACTGAAATGGTAACAGTAATTTCACCACCAAAACCTTGAGCAGTTCCAACGATTCCATCATTTTCTTCTGTTGCAGCTTCAGTTGTTTCTGGAGCAGTTGTTTCAGTTGTTGTTTCACCTTGAGTTTGTTTCAATGCTTCAATTACAGCTTCAGATGTAACAGTTGAACCTGTTATTGTATCTAAAGTATCAAAATCAGCTTCTGCTAAGGCAACACCTTCAAATTTAGCAAAGCCTTCATTATTAAATGTTTCAATAGCATCTAATCCTAAGCCAGCTGTTTCATTAGCTCCTTCAGCCACAATTTTAGTAATAATGCCATTTTCATCAGTAGCTACAGTAACACTTATTTCTCCACCAAATCCTTGAGCACTACCAACAATACCATCAATTTCTTCTGTAGTTGTTGGAGCAGTTGTTTCTTCAGTAACTTCTTGAGTTGTTGTTTGTCCACCTTGAGTTTGTTTTAATGCTTCAATCACCGCTTCAGATGTTACTGTTGAACCTGTTATAGTATCTAAAGTATCAAAGTCAGCTTCTGCTAAAGCAACACCTTCAAATTTAGCAAAACCTTCACTATTAAATGTACTAATAGCAGCTCCACCTAAATTTGGAGTTTCTGCTGTACCTTCAGCTACAATTTTAGTGATAATTCCATTTTCATCAGTAGCTACAGTAACACTTACTTCACCACCAAATCCTTGGGCAGTTCCTGTAATTCCATCAATTTCTTCAACTGGTTCATTAATGGTAATTTCTTTAGCTTCCATAGTAGTACTTACACCAAGTAAAATAGCTAAACAAGCAACAAAAATTATTGCCACATTACGCATGTTCTTTTTAGCAATTTTAATTTGATTACCAGTAGTAAGTCTTTCAATCAATGGTGTTAACATATTCATTAATAAAATAGAATATAATACACCTTCTGGAAGGTTACCTTTTATACGAATCAAAACAGTAAAGAAAGCAGCACCTATTCCAAAGATAATTCTGCCAGCACTACTAGTTGGATTAGTTACAGGATCAGTCAACATAAATACTGCACCAAACATAACTCCACCAGTTAAAAGATGGAAAATTGGATACCACATTCCTTGACCATTTACTAAGCCAATTCCTAAAGTTGATACAAAAATTGTTCCTAAATAAGCTACAATAACTTTCCAGTCAATAACTTTACGATAAACTAAGAAAGCACCTACTAATAAAATAACTAATGCACTAGTTTCACCAATTGCTCCTGGATATCTTCCAATGAACATTTCACTTAAGCCACCAAATTGAGCAATAAAGCTACTAAATGTTTCATTACTCATCAACCAACCGCTTGCAGCAAAACTAGCAGTTGGTGTAGCACTAGTTGCAAAGTCAACTGCTACACTTCCAGCAAAGCTAGCCATGATAATTGCACGACCAAATGCAGCAGGATTAAAGATATTTTGACCAAATCCACCAAATACTAATTTACCAAATACAATAGCTAAGATAGTACTGATAGCTAAAGCATAGTAACTAATATTAATTGGACACATCAAAGTTAAAATAATTGCTGTAACCCAGCCAAAAGAACCTTTAATTGATTTAATAATTGGTTCTTTTTTAAATGCAAAATAAATTGCTTCAGTTACTACTGCACTAATAACAGATGTAACTAATAAACCACAAGCTCTTAATGCATAGTTAACACCTAAATTTTCACCTGTTACATAATAAAATAATGAAAAGGCGAAAACAACTAATAATCCTATAGTTAAATCTCTCATGATACTTTGAGTACTTTGAGAGTCACGATAATTAGGACTAGGTTTAAAAGTAAATTTCATATTCTATCCCTTTCCTTATTTCTTTTTCTTTAATGCTAATAAACGTTTAGCTTCTCTTATACCTTCAGTAACATTAATTTTTGATGGGCATACATAAGTACACATACCACATTCAATACAGCTCATAGCATCTAATGCTGCTACTGTATCAAGATCATGTGCTGCTTTAGCATTATTAATTCTTACTGGTTGTAATCCAGCAGGACAATGATCAGAACATTTTCCACATCTTAAACATTTTAATGCTTCAAGATCTTTATTCTTTAATATTGTTAAAGCATTGTTATAGGTACCAATTACAAATTCATCAGTTGTAATTGTCTTACCCATCATAGGTCCACCAGCTATCAATAATACATTATCACAAGCATATCCACCTAATGCCGCTACTATTTCTTTAGCACTAGTACCTACTCGTACTGAAACATTACAATTCTTCTTAACTCCATCACCGGCAACTGTAACCATTTTTTCTACTATAGGCATACCATTGACTAAGGCATTTGCAAAAGAAATTGCTGTTGTAGCATTACTTACAATACAACCTGCTTCAGCTGGCAATTTATCATAACGTTTTTTAGTAATTTCATAAACTAATGTTCTTTCCCAACCCATTGGATATACATCAGGTACAGCAAAAACACTAATACCTTCAGCATTAGCAAAGGCTTTTTCTAATACTGGAATAAAATCTTTTTTAGTTACTTTAATCGCTACTTTACATTCTTTAGCACAAGACATTTTAAATAATGCCTTAACTCCTGTAACTAATAGATCAATATTTTCACTCATTAATTTATAGTCAGCTGTAATGTAAGGTTCACATTCAACCGCATTGATTATTAATAAGTCAATATTTTGCGGTTTTAGATATTTAACATATGTTGGGAAACCCGCACCACCGCAGCCAACAATACCGGCATTTTTCATGAAATCAACTAATTGTTCACGACTAGCACTCTCATAATCTAATGGTTCAAAAGGTCTTTCAACCTCATATTTGCCATCGTTTTCAATAACAACATGTTCGACTGGTCTTAATGCAGTAGACATAAGTTTTTCAATCTTGACTACCTTGCCGGAAACACTGGAATATAGTGGAACATAAAAGTGATCATTTCTTTCACCAATTAAAGTTCCAACTTTAACCACATCATTTTCCTTAACACATGGTGTACAAGGAGCATTACCATTTAATAAAGGTATTTTAACAAGATTGCCAACTTCAACTTTCAAAACATCTTCATGATTTGTAAGTTCTTTATGACCATTTAAATGCTTACGCATTGGTCCTGTTAAAAATGACATAATATAATCTTTCCTTTCCATAAAATAACAGTTTAATTATAACACCATATAAATACAATTTCCATATACCTTTTTTTTATGTTAGAATATATCACGGTGATAAATTAATGAAAAAAATATTAACTATTATTTTAAGTATGCTACTCCTATCATCTTGCCAAGCTAAAGAATATACTATGTATGAAAAAATTAGTTTGACAGCTGGATTTGATACATTTTTACAAATACAAATTACTACAGAAAGTCAAGAAGCTTTTGATTCAGAATATGAAAAACTTCTAGCTCAATATAGCAATTATAATCAATTATTTGACATATATAATGACTACCCAGGTGTTAATAATCTAAAAACTATCAATGATAATGCTGGTATTCAACCTGTAGAAGTAGATCAAGAATTAATCGATCTTTTATTATTAAGCAAAGAATTTTACGAAATTACTAATCATGAATTCGATATTACTATGGGGGCAGTATTAAAAGTATGGCACAATTATCGTGATGAAGGTATCGAACTTAACACCAATGGTGAATTAGGAAATTTACCTACCGAAGAAGAATTAAATGAAGCCTTTACTTGCACCGGTTGGGACAAAGTTGAAATTGATGATGAAAATAATACTGTATATATAAATCAAGCTTGTGCTAGCTTAGATGTTGGTGGTGTTGCGAAAGGATTTGCTGCTGAACGTTTAGCTCAAACATTAGAAAATGATAATGCTAAAGCTGCCATTGTAAATGCTGGAGGCAACAATAGAACAGTAAATACAAAGATAGATGGTAGTCCTTGGCGTTCTTTAATTCAAAATCCTGATGGTGAAGGCGGTTTTATTGCCGTAGCACATGAAGGTAGCACTTCATTTGTAACTAGTGGGGATTATCAAAGATATTATGTTGCTAAAGACGGAAATAATTATAATCATATTATTGATCCATATACTTTATATCCAGCAACAAAATATCGCAGTGTCACTGTTATTGGCAAAAATAGTGCTATAGCAGATATTTTAAGCACTTCCTTATTTACTATGGATTATGATGAAGGAATTGAGCTATTAGCTAAAGTAAATGAGTTATATCCAGATAATGATTTTAATGCTATTTGGATAGTTGATCCTAATAAAGCTATAGATAGTGAAAATAGTATGGAATTAAATGGATATCAAATCCTATATAGCGAAGGAATAAAAGATTCCATCATTACTCAATAAATTATGACGTTGGTTAATTCCAACGTCATTTTTTATATATAAAAAAGTGAACCCATTTATTTGGATGTCCAATTTTTAAGGTTCACTTCTATACCCTATTTTTTAAATTTACTTTGTAGGTTTTCCTAAAAGTTTAAACATATTTTTCTTATATACTTCTACTCCAGGTTGATTAAATGGATTTATATCTAGCATATAACAACTCATTGCACAAGCAATAAAGAAGAAATAGCACATATAACCAAAAGTATATTCTTTCATATCATTTAAATGAATGATTAAATTTGGAACTTTACCAGTAACTTCATGAGCTTCCAATGTACCTTCACAAGCCATTTTATTTACCCAGTTTAAAGATTTATTAGCTAAATAATTCATGCTATCTTCATCGTCTTTATCATATGGGAAAACATCATCCATCATAGGTCTATCTACTAATAATAATGTTTCAAATAAAACTTTTTTACCCTCTTGGATAAATTGTCCAAGACTATGTAAATCTGTTGAGAAAATAGCACTACAAGGTAATATACCCTTTCCATCTTTACCTTCAGATTCACCAAATAATTGTTTCCACCATTCAGTTACCATTTGCATTTGAGGCTCATAAGCAACTAGCATTTCTGCATCTTTACCAGCATTTTGTAAAATACGACGACAAACAGCATATTGATATGCAGGATTAGTAGCTAAATTATCATTATTAAGATCGTTATAAGCATCTTTTAAACCTCTATAAACTTCATCAATATCAATACCCATAATTGCCATAGGGAGTAAACCTACTGGAGTAATTACAGAATATCTACCACCAATATCATCAGGAATAACAAATGTTTGATAACCTTCTTTATCTGCTAAACTTTTTAAAGTACCACGAGCTTTATCTGTAGTTGCAATAATTCTTTCTTTGCATTCTTCTTTGCCATAGCGTTTTTCCATCATCTGCTTTAGCATTCTAAATGCCATTGCTGTTTCGGTAGTAGTTCCAGATTTACTAATTACATTTAATACTACGGATTTATCTTTAATATATTCTTCTACTTGTTTAAAATATGTACTTGAAAAAGTATTACCAATAAAAATAACTTCCGTTTTATTTTTAGGATATAAGCCTTGAATCATTTCAATGGCTGCTCTAGCTCCTAAATATGAACCACCAATACCACATACAAGAAGCACTTCTGCTTTATCTTTAACTGCATTGGCTACTTCTTTAATATGTTGGAATTCGACTTTATCATATTTATTAATCCAATCAACCCAACCTAAAAAGTCGTTACCAGCTCCTGTTTTTTCATGAATCATCTTATGAATTCTTTTTACATCATCCTCATAAGACATGATGTCCTCAGTTAACATCGCATGACTTGCATCAAATTTAATCATTCTTTCTCTCCTTTGCTTCCTTAATCCATCTATCTAAATTATTCGCTATTGTAGAAAATCCTAATTTCATTGCTGGCAAAGAGCCATACCGATTACTTTTACGATCTCTTCGAGGCTTATTAGGATAGATAGCCTTTAATGATAATCGAGCCTGATTATTTTTTTCATCAAAATCAATGATTTTAACTTTTATCTTATCACCAAGTTTTACATATTGTGATACATCTTTTACAAAGCCTTCACTAATTTCTGAAATATGAATCAAACCAGTGGTTTTACTATCCAAATGTACAAAAGCACCATAAGGTTGAATACCTGTTATTGTACCTTCAACAATTTGGCCTATTTGATAGTGCATAATAATCACCTCAATATGTTAATAGTATAACACATCTATAAAAAATTGTGATATACTTTTGCAATAGGGAGAGTTAATATATGACACTAATGTATCCATTTTGGGCAAGCGTACTTTCGTGGGCAATAGCTCAACTTATGAAACCAGTATTTCATTATTTAGTAACTAAAGAATGGTCCTTCTCTATTATAAAAGCTAGCGGTGGTTTCCCTAGCTCACATTCTGCCTTAGTTAGCGCATTAAGTATAGCTGTAGGACTACAAGAATCCTTTGTCTCAACTATTTTTGCAATTACTGCGGCCTTTTCTGCGGTAATTATTTATGATGCTGCAAATGTACGTTATTATTCTGGCGTAAATATTAAAGTTGTTAAGCAACTCGTAAAAGACCTTGAGGAACAAACTAATATCAGTTTAAATAATCCAGTTTATCGTATTAAAACAAAAGATGTATTGGGTCATCGTTGGTTCGAAGTTTTTGGAGGCATGATTCTAGGAGTTATTGTCGCTGTTGCCATGTATTATTTATTTGTGCGCGTTTAGAAAGAAGGTAAAACATGGAAGATGTATTACAAAGAATCGAAAATACTATAAATAAAATCCGTCCTTACATTCAAAGAGATGGTGGTGATGTAGAGCTTGTTGATTACAAAGATGGCATAGTTACCGTAAGAATGCTAGGAGCTTGTGCCGGTTGTCTTTCAATCAATGATACTTTGACTGATGGTATTGAAGCTATTTTATTAGATGAAGTACCAGAAGTTAAAAAAGTAGTTCTTGCTGAACCAGAATTTCAAAATTTCTTCTTTTAATTAAAAAAAATTAGCAAATTGCTAATTTTTTTTATAAATTTTAAGTTTTTATTAAAAATAATTCTAATTTTTAATAAATTTTCTTATTTTTTTTCTAATTTTCTCATTTTTAATTGACTAATAATAATAAATATATACAATTAATAGCATAAAAGGAGATTTAATATGCTAGATAAGAATTTAATTGAAGATTTTGGTTCAATGGTATTCAGTGAAAAATTAATGGAAGAAAGATTACCTAATCCTGTATATCGAAAATGGAAACAAACAGTAGCTTATGAAGGAACTTTAGATCGTCAAACTGCTGACGCGATTGCTCATGCTATGAAACGTTGGGCATGTGAAAATGGTGCTACTCATTTCACTCACTGGTTTCAGCCAATGACAGGTTCAACCGCACAAAAACATGATGCTTTTATAGAACCTAGCGAAACTGGTGAACCACTTTTACGTTTTTCTGGAAAATCATTAATTAAAGGTGAACCTGATGCATCTAGTTTCCCTAGTGGTGGACTTAGAGCTACCTTTGAAGCTAGAGGTTATACCTATTGGGATTTTAAAAGTCCGGCTTTTATACGTGATGGTGTCCTATGTATTCCTAGTGTCTTTGTATCTTATAATGGAGAATCTCTTGATAAAAAATCTCCTTTGTTAAAATCAATTGATGCCTTAAATAAGGCATCTACTCGCGTTGTAAATATTTTAGGAGATAAAGATGTTAAATATTGTTATCCTGTTGTTGGCCTTGAGCAAGAATATTTTTTAATAGATAAAGAATATTATGATTCTCGTCTAGATTTAATTCTTTGTAATCGTACCCTTTTTGGGGCAATTCCAAGTAAAGCTCAAGAACTTGATGATCATTATTTTGGTTCTATTCCTTCTAGAGTTCATGAATTCATGAAAGATGTAAATAATGAATTATGGAAATTAGGTATTTATGCTAAAGCTGAACATAATGAAGTTGCTCCTGGTCAATTTGAATTAGCGCCAATATTTTCTAATGCTAATATTGCAGTTGATCAGAATCAAATTATTATGGATGTATTAAAGGAATGTGCTAAAAAACATAATTTAGCTTGTTTGCTTCACGAAAAACCTTTTGATCATATTAATGGTTCTGGTAAACACAATAACTTTTCAATCATGACTGATGATGGTCAAAATTTATTCTCCCCTGGTGATAAACCAGCAGAAAATATTCGCTTTTTAGTATATATATGTGCATTTATTAAAGCTATCGATACTTATCCAGAGCTTTTAAGAATGAGTGCTTCAAATGCTGGAAATGATCATCGTCTAGGAGCAAACGAAGCTCCTCCTGCTATCATTAGTATTTATTTAGGAAATTATATTGAAAATATTCTTTATAGCATATATAAAGATAAAAAAATAACCGATAAAGATGAGAAAAAAGATTTTAATCCAATAAATGGTTTATCATACATTCCTCACGATAATGCTGATAGAAATAGAACTTCACCTTTAGCATTTACAGGTAATAAATTTGAATTTAGAATGTTAGGTTCTAGCCAAAGTGCAGCTATTCCTAATGTTGTATTAAATTCTATAATGGCAGAAAGCCTAAATGAAATTGCTGATCAATTAGAAGGATTTAAATACTTACAAGATATCCGTGACAAAGCAATGTTAATCTGCAAAAATATTATAAAAGAACATAAACGTATTATCTTCTCAGGCGATGGCTATTCTTCAGAATGGATTAAAGAAGCTGCACGAAGAGGTTTAGCTAATATACCATCATTTATAGAATCCGTTAGCTCTTTAATTGAACCAAAAGCTATTAAATTATTTACTAGCTTAAATATCTTTAGCGAGAAAGAATTATATGCGCGCGAAGAAATATTAAGTGAACAATATATTAAGACTATCTTAATTGAAGCTAAAACTTTAAAAAGAATAGCTAATAACCAAATTATACCTTTAATGATTAATGATTTACAAAATATAGCAAAAACACAAAGCTTATTAAAAATCAAAAATAAATATATAAGCGAAAAAATAAATAAAATATCAACTTTTATTGATGATATATCAGAACAAATTACTATTTTAGATGAAACTATATCATCTTTAGAATCTTATAAAGATAATTTTGAAAAAGGCAAAAAATATTATTATGAAATTTGCCCTATTCTAGAAAAAATACGTTCTACCATCGATGAATATGAGACCATTGCCGATATAAATATTTACAATATTCCTACATATTCTGACATGCTATTTAAAAAATTATAATATTAATTGACACTTATATAAAAAAATGTTTTAATATTTGAGTCTTATATCAAGAATGAGTAAGAGAGTTAGCTCGATGACCTCATACCAACCTACTTTATAAGCAAGGTGGTAAAGCTAACACCGATAAAAGAAAGAGAAATATAGCATATATTATAAGCCTCTTTCTTGAGGCTTTTTTCTTATATGACAACAAATTGAAGGAGAAAAAATATGAAAAATTTATTTACAAGTGAATCAGTAACTAGTGGACATCCTGATAAAATCTGTGATTGGATTTCCGACCATATCCTTGATGAAGCTATAAGACAAGATCCATATAGTCATATGGCTGTTGAAGCAACTATCAAAGATAATTTTGTTTTAATTTATGGTGAAGCTAATACTAAAGCGGATATTGATTATGCAAAAATAGCTAAAGATGTAATCAAAAAAATTGGCTACGATGAAGAATATGAAGTTTTAGTAAAAGTAAATAAACAATCTGCAGAAATAGATCATGCGGTAGATGGTGAACAAGTTTGTGCTGGTGACCAAGGATTAATGTTTGGTTATGCTTGCGATGAATCTATATCTTGCATGCCATTCGCAATTGATTGTGCACATATGTTAGCAAAAACTTTGGAAAAAGTAAGACGTGAACATCCAGATATTCTTAAACCTGATGGCAAAACTCAAGTTAGTGTAGAATATGAAAATAATCAAGTTAAACGTGTAGATACTGTGGTAGTATCTACTCAACATAGTGCTAACGTATCTCAAGAAACAATTAAAGATATTATCATGAATGAAGTAATTAATAAGGTTATTGATTCAAAATATCTTGATGAAAATACTAAATATTTAATTAATCCTAGTGGAAGTTTCATCGTAGGTGGTAGCTTTGGTGATTCAGGAACTACCGGACGTAAGATTGTTGTAGATACTTATGGTGGATATGCTCCTATCGGTGGTGGTTGTTTATCTAGTAAAGATCCTACTAAAGTAGATCGTAGTGGTGCTTACTATGCACGATATGTTGCGAAAAACATCGTTGCTAATAAATTAGCTAAAAAATGTTTAATTCAAGTTGCCTATGCTATTGGTAAACCTACTCCTGTTTCAATCAATGTTGAAACATATGGTACAAGCCAATATTCAAATCAAGAATTATTAGATATCATTAATAATAATTTTGATTTCAGTGTAGAAAATATCATTAATGAACTTTCATTACGTAGACCTATCTATGCTGATACTACCCTATATGGTCATTTTGGTAAACCTAAAATGCCTTGGGAACAAGTTAAAGAACTAAAAATATAAAACCCTCATTTTTTGCAATGTCATTTAGTTAAGGTATTGGGAAATAGAAGAAAGCGTATCATCTTATAATAAATATAAGAGATATGCTTTCTTTTTGTTTATGGTCATTTCAAAAACTAAAAAAATGCATGATAAAAACAACTTTTTAGGAAAAAGCTATAAATTATGATGTATAATACTTTTGGGTTTAATAGATACGATAATTAGAAGAATGGTAGGAACGTGGATTTGGAAATCTTTCGAATTTTCTTCCAGATCTGACAGGAGAAGTGTCTTTGATTATTATTGTATCAAGATCAGGCGGTATACCGTCTTTTCTTTTTGCTTTTTTGAATGCATCTCTAATCAAATGGCATGCATTGGAATAATTGATCTTATGAATATGTTTTTTCTTCTTCTTGTTTTCCCTTCTATCTTCGAGTTTCTGAGTAATCAGTGCAGTTAGATTATACATTGTAAGTTTTGCCCATACTTCTTGATAAAGAAATTCTTTCTTGCGAGAGATAAAACTGGTCAAATGAATGTCATGTTTAAGATATCTATAGGAGATTTCGATTCCCCATCTTAGGTTATAGAGATATTTAATATCACCAGAACTAAATTCATTTCTATCCAAATTTGTAACGATAGTTTCAAAATTGTCTCCAATCTTAAATCTTACGATTCTCCAGATCGTATCATAAAAATGTGTGTTTTCGTCAAGATAATCAAATTCCTGATATTTTTGAATGATCTTATACTTATGCTTTTGTGTTTGGTATTCTTTACGGTTATAATTTGTGAAAGTAAGACTTATATCAACATCAAATTCTTCATCAGAAGGAAATACTAGTCCTCTCATTAAGCCATTCTTACAGTTAATATCCTTTACACGAGCAACGAATTTCGATTTCTGTTTTAGATGTTCGAAAAGATTAGCACCTTCGAAACCTCTATCAATAATAAAGATAGCAGAATCACCAACATAATGATCAACGATTTCAGCAGCAGCTTTAGGCTCGCTATATAATGTAATATCCTTAATAACAGCATCAATATAGCGAGAATTAAGAACATCGAAAGCTGTGGTCAAATGCAATTGATTATATCCCTTTCCAACAGTGCCGTCAGCTTTAGGTTTCCCTTTGTGTAAAGAAGAAAAATCTTTAGGATTGTAAGGAATATTTAATTTACTACCATCAATGGCATAAACAAAATGGTTCTTAAACATTTTATTGCAAGGAAAAGAATTATTAAATGAGAAAAATAAATAACGGAATAAATCGGGTTTGATTTTGGAACGAGATTGAACAATCGCACCAGGGGTAACTGAATCTTTAGGATCGACGTAAAAAGAACGCAATTCATTTTTTAAAGTAGTTGGTCCAGCACCTAAAACAAAGCGAACGGTATCAATAAGACCTAACTTCGAATTACGAATGAAGTTTTTTTCAGGAGCAGATAACAAATCACGCAAATCATGGTCAGCAGGAAGAGAGTCAATAATAGAATTAAACTTATGAATAATGGAAGAAGCAATACTAGTCATAACACAATCCTCCAGATAGAATGAACAAAAAAGCGGATAATGAAATTAAATAGAACATGTGAAAATACATAATGAAACAACCTCCTCACACATTCTAGAAAAAGCGTGGAGCTTTGCTCCACGCCCGATTTTATTAAAATTGTCAATATGTTTCACAAAAAAAAGTAGTACTTTTTTTGTGAAAGTACTACTAATCAAAAAGCCCTATCCTTAACTAAATGACATTGCATTTTTTGAGGGTTTTAATTTACTAATTAATAAGTTTTATTATATCTTCTTTTTCATCTTGAGATAATAATTGATAATAAAACTTAATACCTTTATCATGCAATTCTAACAAATTTTGTTTTTGTTCAGGTGATATTGAAATATGATCATTTATCTTAATTTTATCATCTTCTAAATAATGAAGGTTTCCAATTATAACTTCATTAGGTATATAACCATATTTAACCATTCTTTTGATAGCTTTTATACCTTTACACAACAAAAATATTTTCTCATCTTGAAAAAAATTCTCTGATAAGCGGCTAACTAAATTTTGTGATTCCAACATCGTTAATTTAATATCCTTAGGACAAGATAATTTTAAAGCTGTCCTTTGAAAATCATCTGCAAGAATATTATCATCAACTATAACAATCCTATCAGGTTTTAATTCATTGATCCAATTAAGCGTTACTTGCGCATGAATCAATCTTTCATCAATACGTATGCAAAGTATTTCCATATTACAATATCCTTTTCAATTAATTATTTTAGAATAATTATATATTTTGTCAATAAGAACTATAAATTAGCCGTATAATTATATTACGATTGTTATATATTATTATTTATCTTATACTTATCTAGAAAAAAAGAAGGTTCAAATCTATGAAAATAATGACTTTTAATATTAAAAATGATACTATTTTAACTTCTAAACAAAATACATGGGAACATCGATATTTATATATAAATATGATAATTCATCAATATAATCCTGATATAATTGGTTTACAAGAAGTTACAAATAAAATGTTGATGGACCTTGATTTAAAAAATTATATCTTTGTTGGTAAAACGCGTAACCGTTTTTTTGAGATTGCTAATGAAAGAAATATTATTTTATTTAAAAAGGATATTTTTACTTTATTAGATAATCAGACTTATTGGTTATCATCTACACCTGATAAATTAGGTAGCCGTACATTAGGTAGTATATATCCTCGCATTTGTACATTTGCTAGTTTAAAAGATAAAGATGGTAAAATATATAAAATTTATAATACTCATTTAGATCATTTATTGCCAATAGTACGTAAACACCAAGTAGACTATTTAGAAAAACTTATTGAAAATAATAATCAAACCATAATTATGGGGGATTTTAATACAACGATAAAAGCTAAATATCTTAAAAAGATGGTTTTAAATCTTGATTTGGAGGATTGTTATAAAAAAGTAGATAATCTTATTAGCAGTCACTTTAATATATTATCAAAAATTCATAAAAATGATTATCCAATTGACTATATTTTTATAAGTAAAGATATTAAAATTAAGAACACTACAATTATTAATAATATTAATAATGAAAGATTTGTAAGTGATCATTATCCAATTATTTGTGAATTTTAAAAAGCGCTGTGATTAATTTGACATCACAGCGTTTTTAATAATCATTCTACTTCTTTTATAAATTTAAAGCGTCTAACTTTTTCCCCATTATATTCTACTAGTTCATCCCACATTTTTAGTGGACGAACCCATAGTTTCTTTTCGCCATATAATGCTTGGTATATTATCATTTCTTCTAATGTTTCACTATCTGTTGCAAAATCAATTAGTTCATAATAATTCCCTTTAAAATGTTGGTATATACCTTTTTTAATCATTTAATACCTTTTGGCAACGAGGACATAAGCCATTTTCATCATGTTCTTTTGAAATATTCCAACAACGAGGACATACTGTGCCTTCTGCTTTATTTACTTCATAGGTTCTTTCATCACTATCATCAAAAATAACCTCAGAAACAATTAACCATTGAGCAACTTTGTTATTTAAACATTTATTTAATAAAACTTTATCCTCATTTGGCATATACATGATAACCTGAGCTTCTAGAGGTTTACCAATGATTTTTTCATTACGAGCTAATTCCAAAGCCTTTAATACTTCACTCCTAATTTCATGTACTTTAGCAAAATCATCTTTCAATTGTGCTGCGTTCGCATAATTATTTGTTTTAGGGAAGTGAGTATAATGAACTGATGATTTTTCATCATTAGTAAATACTTGCCATACTTCATCCATTGTATAAACTAATGATGGTGCCCATAATTTACATAATGCATCTACACAATACCAAATAACACTTTGTACTTGGCGACGACGATGATTATCTACTTTTTCAATATATAGAATATCTTTAGTAAAGTCTAAATAATATGAGCTTAATTCATTAGTCATCAAATTAGTCAAAGTATTACTTGCTAAAATAAAGTCATAATGCATATATGCCTCTTTTACCTTAGCAATGCATTCATCTAAACATACCATGATATATTGATCTATTGATTCTAATTGATCATATGGTAAAAGATCAGTCTTAGGATTAAAGTCTTCAGGATTAATATTACCTAGCATAAAACGGAAAGTATTACGAACTTTTCGATATTGTTCAGCAACCTGTTTAATATTATCATCGCCAATACGCATATCTTGTTTAAAGTCTACACCAGTTGCCCATAATCGGAAAATATCAGCTCCATTTTTCTTAATGACATCCATCGGATTAACTACATTACCCAATGATTTTGACATTTTCTCACCTTTTGAATCACATACATATCCATGGGATAATACACTCTTATATGGTGCACAACCATTTGTAGCTGTACCTACGATTAAAGATGAATTAAACCAACCACGATATTGATCGCTTCCTTCAAAATATAAATCAGCAGGATATGGTAATCCTCTAGCAATCAATTCATTACTACTAGATCCAGAATCAAACCAAACATCCATAATATCTTTTTCTTTAGTAAATAAGCCATTAGGAGATTTTGGATTAGTATATCCTTCAGGTAATAAATCTTTAGCTTCTTTTTCAAACCAAATATTAGAACCAAATTGAGCAAATAAATCAGCAATATGATTAAATACTTCTTTTTCCATTATAGGAGATCCATCTTCATTATAGATAATTGGAATTGGAACACCCCATAATCTTTGACGAGATATACACCAATCTCCTCGATCTTTAATCATATTATAAAGTCTTACTTCGCCCCATTCATTTTCCCATTTAACCTTTTTAATTTCAGCTAATAATTTTTCTCTAATTTTTTCTATACTACAGAACCATTGTACAGTAGCTCTAAAGATTACTGGTTTTTTCAAACGATCATCATGAGGATAACTATGGGTGATTTGCGTAGTAGCCATTAGGGCATTTTTTTCGGCTAATTTTTCAATAACTACTTTATTAGCATCAAATACGAATAATCCTTCTAAATCTTTTCCAGCTTCACTTGTTAAACATCCCTTAGCATCAACTGGGCAAACAGTTTTAATTTGATATTTTTGGCAAACCATAAAGTCTTCTAAACCATGTCCAGGTGCCGTATGAACACAACCAGTACCATCTTCATCAGTAACATGATCACCAAGAATTACTACACTTGGTCTTTCTGGATAGAATGGATGATTTACTTTTACAAATTCTAAATCTTTTCCTAAATAAGTTTTGATTACTTCATATTCTTCGATTTCGAAAGTCTTCATTAATTGTTCAACTTTTGAAGCTAATATGATTAATTTTCCCTTAGGCGTTTTTACACATGCATAAGTAAAATCAGCATTTAAACAGATAGCTAAATTTGCTGGAATAGTCCATGGTGTAGTTGTCCAAATTACAAAACGTTCATCGCCATCTAATACCCCTTTACCATCACATACATCAAATGCTACAAATATAGAAGTATCTTTTTTATCAAAATAAACAATTTCACTATCAGCTACTGCTGTTTCATTATATGGTGACCAATAAATTGGTTTTAATCCTTGGAAGATTAAACCATCTAATGCCATCTTTGCAAATGATCTAATTTGACGTGCCTCAAATTCTTTTTTTAGGGTAATATATGGATGTTGAAAGTCTGCTATTGTTCCTAAACGCTTCATTGTTTCCTTTTGCGTAGCAACTTGATTATAAGCATATTCTTCGCATTTTTTTCTAAATGCTGCTCCAGACATTTCTTTACGATTAACACCTAATTTTTGAATAGCATTTTCAATTGGTAAACCATGCGTATCCCATCCTGGAAAAAATGGTGTATAATAACCGTTCATTGCATGAGAACGAATAATAATATCTTTTATTACTCTATTCATTGCTGTACCAGCATGTAAATTACCATTTGCATATGGTGGACCATCATGCAAAACAAAAGTTGGCTCATTTTCATGTTGTTTTAAGAATGTTTCATAATAGTTGTCTTCTTGCCATCTTTTTAAAATTTGTGGTTCTTTTGTAGGTAAATTACCTCGCATTTCAAAAGTTGTTTTAGGCATCAATAATGTTTCTTTGTAGTCCATATTCTTCTCCTTTAAAAATAAAAAAATCGTCCTTTCTAAGGACGAATATTCGCGGTACCACCTTAGTTCATATCTATCTATAGACATGCCCTTTTTATCTTTTAACGCAAGACTTACGATCTTTTTCAAGATTGACTCATAAGGTGATATCTTTTAAATCATTAATATTTGTTTTTCAGCAAATAACAAACTCTCTGTGAATAATGTAAATAAAAGCATGTCCTTAATCCTTGTCTTTATTTGTTTGATCTAACCAACTTAGATTAGGAAGATTTGGCGCTCTTAATGCATCAATATCGCGCATTAATACATCCAATTGATCTTTCATTTCCTTCTTTAAAGCACCAGTCTCATTAGAAATCTTCACTAAATCATTCAAGACCATTTTTGCTTTATAAATTGATTCTTGAACGATAATATCCGCATTCTTTTTAGCATCTTCGATTATTTGATTAGCCTCACTTATGGCAATTCGCGAAATATCATCTGCTGCTTTTTCTCTAGCGGCTATACCACTCATAACGGACTGATATCTCTCTTTTAGATTGCTTAATTGTTCAGCTTGATCATTTATCGTTGCTTGTTTAGATGCAATTTCCTCTTCTAAGTTAGAAATTTGTTTCAATACATCATCTACGAAGGAATCAACGGCAAATCTATCATATCCATTTCGCATCACTCGAAATGATGGTTTCGATCTTACCATTATTTTTACCTCCTTAGATATATTGTTTAAAAGATACTAATAAACGATCTTTCTTCGTCGTTTTATCTACCCCTAAATAGATAAATCTTCCATAATGACGAATTGAAATCGTACAATTATTATTGCATATTTTTGCACAATCTTCAATAGTTACATGATTTAACTGTACCTGCTTAGCATATATTAGTCTTTGTGCTTGTTGACGATTTAAATGACATAAAGCGCCAACAATGACATCTATACGCTCACTTGAAATTGTTGTTTTAAATTCCTTATATTTATAGCTTAAATCAAATTGTTCATCACTTATTGCAAAATTTACCTTAACTCTTTTAATCATTGTAAGATTCATAATAATAAAATCAGCTATTGTCTTATTTACAAAAATAATTATCTTATCTTCTTTAATAAAGATATCGCCAATTTGATCTCTATTAATATTTAAGCTCATTATAGATCCTAATACATCAGGATGCTTAATATTATTAAATTTATTATTTAATTTTGCTACTAAACAAACGATATCAAAAAAGTCGTCTTCTTCATTATTAAAGAAAACAACTTTACATCTTCTAGCATCTTCATAGCCACCATAAATCTTATAATTACTTTGCTTACCAAGATAGCGTCTAGCTATTTCCGTTTCTTCTTCAGTTAAAAAATTAGTAGCATAGCTTTTATAATATTTTTCTGATGATGCTTTTAAATCATCTAGTCGTGCAATTAAATGTTCATAACCCTTAAAATGTTGCAAATTATTCATCATTATCTAGATTAATTTGACCATCAACTCCAACATTTTTAGGAGCACATAAAATAACATTATGCCCTATTTTTTGAATAGAACCATCTAAAGCAACAATTACTCCCGTAAGAAAATCAATTGTTCTTTGGGCATAATCACGTTGCAATTTATGTAAATTAACCACAGCAGCTCTTCTTGATTTTAAATGACGAGCAATTTCTTCAGCTTCATCAAAACTTCTTGGCTCAAACAATACCATCTTTGTTTCAGTTGAAACTTTTCTTATTGGAGATTTTTGCGCCTCAAAACTACTTAGAGGTTCTACCTCTTCTTCTTCATAAACTAATTCTTCCTCATCATCATCTTCTGTTGTTACGAAGTTTTTAAATTTATCAATTAATCCCATAAGAAACCTCCATTAATCCTTAGTAATTATATCATATATTAGTAAAATTAAAAGCTATTTACTAGTTTCTTCTACCCTTTCATAAATCATATAGGCTATAAAATAAAAACCAGCAATCAATATTGAAAACATTAAAGCAAAACGATCGAAATCATGATATAAAGATCGTAACAAATTTAATGGTTCTAATATATCCCATGTATTAAAACGTAAAAATCTACCAATATATACACCATATCCTACTAAACAAGAAATAGTAAAATTATATATCACATTCCATATATTTCCTCTTTTAAGTCCAATACTTTTAGCAATAATTTTAGTTGAAGCTAATCCTGCTACCACAGCTAAAAAAATTCCTGCAGCCAAATATATCAAGGCTACCCATTCTTTTAAATTAGGTATATATTCCCCATTCCAACCTATTAATTGTGAGCTATCTAAATGAATAAGATCAGTAATCATATAGCATGCATTTGGTAAAAATAGTAACCAACCTATACCAATTATCATACCTATGATAATCCATCCCTTTCTCAAATATAGGAAAAATGAGGCAGGAATACTTAAGACTAATGGTAAAAAGGCTAAAAATTCATTCCAAAATAACCATCTAAGTTTAATATCTACATCTAAAGTATTTAAAAAAATTCCACATATTGCATATATAAATAATATTAATATTAACAACCCTGCTAATTTAATATCTTTTTTTGTCATAATAATCACCTTTTTTATTATAGCTTATTTATTATAAATAAGCAAAAGATGGATTGCTCCATCTTTTTTTAATTCTTTAATTTTTCTTTATTAGCTTTTATCACCTTTAAACGTGAGAATTCTTCTCTTTCTTTTTCTTCAAGTGATTCACTTATAAATTTAATGGTTGCTTCAAAATCAGGAATAACTATATTTTTTAAACCCGTTTTTCAAAGATAACACCATGAATTTTTAGAATCATAATTTTTTTACAGTATACAAAAACTCCTATTTTTCAG
>CALVCO010000027.1 GCA_944326095.1 uncultured Erysipelotrichaceae bacterium
TTCAAGTGATTCACTTATAAATTTAATGGTTGCTTCAAAATCAGGAATAACTATATTTTTTAAAGCATTAGCTCTTTTTTGTGTTTTCCTAATTGCGTTAGCTAAACGATAGACACTATTATCTACTTCAGCAATAATCATCGTAAGTTCCTTAACCTTTTGAAATTGAACAAAGGCTTCATCGACTCTAGAGTTACTTTCTTCTAAACCATATTCAATTTTTATCTTATCGCTTGGAGTATATGATACGGTAGGTATTTCAACTCCCATAACACTACGATAAGTAAGCTTGACAGTTTTTTCTATCGCAACTTGTTCAGCTATATTACTTATTACTCCAGTTGATACATTTGCTTGTTGCAACAAATAATAACCATTTTCATATGCTATAGTAATCTCATCTCTTAGCATTTTTACTTTATCTACTAAAGTCATCATTTCCCTTACTAAGATATTTCTTTTTCGATCCATTAGCTCATATCCCATTTTAGCAATGCTTAAAGATTTTTTTGTAGCTATTAGATTACCTTTTGTAGCAAATACTTGTTTTTGCTGCATAATTATTCACCTTTTATAGCTAATTCAATAGTTTTATAAGCATGTTCTGGATCATAGTTAGCTTCAATTAATGCATTATCCAAACGATCTAAAGCATCTTTAGGTAAAGTTGAAAGTAAAGCCCATCCAAGATTTAATGTTTCTTGAATTGAACGTTTAGCATTAAATCCTTGACCGACAAAAACTTCTTCAAACAATTTACCAAAAGCTAAATATTGTTTATCTAAAGGACTTAATTCATCTTCACCGATAACACTAGCTAAACTTCTAGCATCACTAACTTTCGCATATGAAGCAAACAATTGGTTAGATACATCCTTATGATCTTCGCGTGTATAACCTTTACCAATACCATCTTTCATCAAACGTGATAAACTAGCTAATACGCCAATAGGTGGATAAACTCCATTCATATGTAAATCACGATCTAATACAATTTGACCTTCAGTGATATAACCAGTTAAGTCTGGTACAGGATGAGTAATATCATCATTTGGCATTGTTAAAATTGGTATTTGGGTAACAGAACCTTTTTTACCTTCAACAATACCTGCTCTTTCATATAGAGATGCAAGGTCAGAATATAAGTATCCTGGATATCCTTTACGTCCAGGAATTTCGCCTTTTGAACTAGAGAATTCACGTAATGCCTCACAATATGAAGTCATATCTGTAAGAATTACTAGAATATGCATATTACATTCATATGCTAAATATTCAGCGGCTGTTAAAGCGCATCTAGGAGTTAATGTTCTTTCAATGATTGGATCATTAGAAAGATTAATAAACATGCATACTTTTTCCATTACACCTGTTTCTTCAAATGAACGTTTAAAATAATCAGCAACATCATTTTTAACACCCATTGCCCCAAAAACAATACCAAATTCTACTCCATCTTCTTCGGCTATTTGAGCTTGTCTAACAATCTGTACAGCTAACTTATCATGTGGAAGACCACTTCCTGAGAATATAGGAAGTTTTTGACCTCTAATCAAAGTATTCAAACCATCTATAGCAGAAATACCCGTATTGATATAGTTTCTTGGATATTGTCTTGATACCGGATTTAAAGGTTTACCATTAATATCTTCAAATTTTTCAGCATAAACCTCACCCATACCATCAATTGGTTTACCACTACCATTAAAAATACGGCCAAGAATTTCTTTAGATAAAGGTATTTCCATCGGATGTCCTAATAATTTAGTTTTGCAATTTTTTAAAGATAAGCCATTAGTTCCTTCAAATACCTGAATAATAGCCTTTTTACCTTCAATTTGCACTACACGGCCTATACGGGTAGATCCATTAGCCATTTGAATCTCAACAACTTCTTCATTAGATACATTTTCTACATCATCTAATGCCACTAGAGATCCACTAATTTCATTTAAACCTATTTTAGCTTGACTCATGTATTCTTATCCCTCCTTATTCTACCTTTGCTAGTGCTTCATCAATCTTATTAAAATATGTATCTAGCAAAGCAATATTATTATTAGGCACATCATATTTCATTTTAATTACTTCTTCGAATATTCCTGTTTTTAAAATTGAACTAACCGGAATATGTTTAGCAATTAATGGTTTACATGCTTCATATAAATATTGTATTACTTTCAACATTTTATATTGTTTTTCAAAAGGAACATACATATCATCAGGATGGAAAGCATTTTGTTGTAGATAACCTACACGAATTACTCTAGCTACTTCCAATAATAATTTTTGATCATCTGGTAATACATCAGAACCAATTAATTTAACAATTTCCATTAATTGTGTTTCTTCATGCAAGATATAAACAATTAATGATCTTAAATCATTAAAATCAAAAGCAACATTCTTATCATACCAACGTGATAAATCATCAATATATTCACTATAACTTTGATTCCAATTAATGGCAGCATAGTGACGAGCATAAGCTAATGATTTATCTAATGCCCAGAAACAACGAACGAAACGTTTAGTATTTTGCGTTACGGGCTCAGAAAAATCTCCACCTTGAGGAGATACAGCTCCAATAATACTTACTGAACCTTCAGAATCACTTAATGTATGAACATAACCAGCTCTTTCATAGAATTGGGCAATTCTACTAGGTAAATATGCTGGATATCCTTCTTCAGCTGGCATTTCTTCAAGACGTCCAGATAATTCACGTAAAGCTTCTGCCCATCTAGAAGTACTATCTGCCATAATTGCAACATGATATCCCATATCGCGATAATATTCCGCTAAAGTAATTCCTGTATAAATACTAGCTTCACGTGCCGCAACTGGCATATTACTAGTATTAGCAATTAATACTGTACGGTCTAATAGTGGTTTGTTTGATTTAGGGTCAACCAATTCACTAAATTCTTCCAATACTTGGGTCATTTCATTACCACGTTCACCGCAACCAACATAAACAATGATATCTGCATCACACCATTTTGCTACAGCATGTTGAAGCATTGTTTTTCCTGCGCCAAATCCACCTGGTACTGCTGCAGCTCCACCTTTAGCAATTGGAAATAATGTATCTAATACTCTTTGACCAGTAATCAATGGAGTATTTAATGGTTCACGTCTATTAATTGGGCGCGGATTACGAATTGGCCATTTTTGTTTTAAGCAAACATCATGCTTTATTCCCGTTTCATCCTCAACAACAATCAATACTTCATTGACATTATATTGACCATCATTTTTCGCCTCAATAACTTTACCATTAACTCCTAATGGTATCATTGAACGATGTTCAATAAGTTCTGTTTCTTTGCAAGTTGCAAATATCATACCTTCATGAACTTCATCATGTACTTTTACTAATATCTTAACATCCCATAATTTTTCTTCATCAATGGCACTAAAAGTACTTCCAGCACCAATATAAGCTCCATCAACTTCAGCAATTTTCTTTAATGGTCTTTCAATACCATCATAAATGTTTCTCAAGATACCAGGTCCTAAAGTAGCACATAATAAATCTCCAGTTCCTACAACTGGTTCATTTGGCTTTAATCCTGTAGTAGATTCATATACTTGGATTGTAGTTTCGCTATCATTTACCGCAATAACTTCACCCATTAGATGATTATCTCCCACATAAACCATCTCCATCATAGAAAAATCTTTAGTATTTCTAACTTTGATGACTGGTCCATTAATTGAATAAATTACATTTGCCATTTGGACCTCCTAAATTGTAAATTTTGATTCTCTTTGGAACCAACTTTTTTGTTCATTTAAATTACTATCTAATGTTAAGTCATGTTCAAGATTATTTTCAGTATCTACAAATTTAAAACCACCAATCATAATTGGTCTAATAACACATTCATTATTTAAATTTAATTCTTTTAAAATTTGTTTAAATAATTCTTCATCTTTTTGACGAATACAAAAATAACCATTTGAAACATCTAGTCCCTTGATCTTTGTTTTCAAATATTCGCTATATTTATCACTATCAACAAAAGCATTTAACTCATTTAAAACATCTTTAAATAGTTTATCAACAAGTTCACTTCTAAGATTTAATAAATCTCTTTTTGTTTGAAGCTTAGCCTGTGAAGATTGAGTAACCGCAAAAATCTTTAATTCATTTAATTCTTTTTCCAAATATGTATCAGTTTCTTTTTTAAGACCTAATTTGAAATAAGTAATTTGATCTTCTTTGCTTAAAGTTACTTCTTTTTGAATTTGATCAATGACTAAAGCTGCCTGTTCTTTAACATCATCAGTAATTATTTGCATAATTTCTTTTTCATCTGTCATTTTATTTACCTCACAACTTTATGCCTATAGCTTCACTGATATATTTATCAATGGTTTTCCCAATCTGCGCAGATCCATGGCGATCAGGAATTTCAACCAATAATGGTTGTGATAATTCAAGCTTATACTTAGAAACAACATCTGGACATAAATTAACAATTTTTGTTGTCATTAAAACAATCGCAATATCTTCGTCTTTGATTAACTTATCAAGGCATGCTAAAACTTCAGATTTTTCATGTAAAACAATACCTTCGATACCTGCTAATCTTAAGCCCATTTGCGTATCGATATTGTCACTAATACAATAAACTCTCATTTTAATGATATCCTTATAGCTTATTAATAATTAAGATAGAAATCAAAAGACCATAAATTGCAACACCTTCACCTAATGCAACGAAGATAATTGCTTTACCAAAGTTTTCACTATTTTCACTAATAGCACCAATAGCCGCAGGAGCAGCACTTGCAACAGCCCAACCAGCACCAATTGCACTGCATCCAGTAGCTAAAGCAGCAGCGATAAATCCAAAACCTTGAGCAGTAGTACCAGTAATACTATTTGCTACAGCTTCACCTTCAGCTAAAGCGGCAATACCATTAATTTGAAATAAAATAGCTAAAACAAACACACCACAGAAAATACAAATTTGCGCAATCAAACGTTGTTTAGCATTTCTTTGATTAACGCCTTTTTTAATAAAGAACCACAAAGGTCCAACCACAAGCATAACTGCAATTAAAGGTAATAACATTTCAACAACTGATAACATCTTTTCTAATCCTCCCTATTCAATAGATGTAAGTACTTGGTATTTTTTACCATTTCCGTCATAATAACGGCTAAACATTTCATAATATTCCAAACGTAATGCTTGAATACCAACAATTAATCCTTCTAAGCACATTACGAAGATATTTCCTATAATAAATACTACTGGTCCAGCATTTCCTGTCATTTCAACTAAAGTCATGACAACTAGCATCATACCAGCATGGCTCAATACGAAGCCACCAACACGTAAATAAGACATGGTATTTGTAACAAAACTTAAGGCAATTTCTAATACCTCAAATACTGTTTCCAAAACAAAGTTTCCCCATCCACTTTCAGGTGTAATACCTTTACCTTCTAACAAATGAGAAAGTGGTTCTTTAAAGAAGAAACATAATACTGGCAAAATAATGAAAATGCCAATTGTTAATGGACTAAAAATATTATTGTTTGCTAAAAACATCATTCCAATGCCTACTAAAATAAAGCCATAGAATATAAATCCAGCAACTCCATTTTGAGAAAATAATACTTCTCCCCATTCCTTATGTTTAATATTTTTATAAATATTTAAAAGCATAGTAACTAGAATTAATACTGCACCTATCAATACTGCACCAATTAATAGTGTCATAGTATTGCTTCCATCCATTACATTAAATAGTTTTTCTCTAACACCAAATAAACTTTGATGAACTGGATTTAGTACCTCTTCTAAACCAAAGACAGAACCAAATAAGAAACCAAAAATCATTGAAGTAATTCCTACTCTAGAAACAACTCCAGCTAATCTATTCTTAGTTTTTCTATATAAGATTTCTCCTCCAACAAAAAGTAATAATCCTTGTCCTAAATCACCAAACATAATTCCAAATAATATACAATATGTAATAGCTACAAACATCGTAGGATCGATATCACCATACTTAGGTGTACTATACATATCTACGAATAATTCAAAAGGCTTAAAGAAAGCATTATTTTTTAACAATGTAGGAATAGAGCATTTTCCAGAATTTTCAGCTTCTAATACATCAACAGTAACTGGAATACTATTAAATTTTTGCTTATATGCATCTACTTTACTTACCGGTACAAAGCCAGAAATTACATATTTGTCATCAAACTGTGCAACATAATCATATAATTTACAAATTGTACATTGTTGTTCACAATATGCATAAACATCTATAATTTTATCTCTATATTCCTCAATAACTTTCTTAACATTTATTTCTGGAATTTTAATAGGTTCAAAAAATAAACTTTCTAAAACTTTTAAAGTTTCTTTTACATAAGTATTACTTGTTGCATAAGCAATCCAATAATAGCGATTAGCATTATGTAAATTCACATAGATAAACTTATTATCGTGCATGTCAATCTTCTTATAGCTTTCCACTGGAATTCTTCCCAAGCCAATAGAAATATATTGACACTTATGAATTTTAACAAAATCACATTCTGACAATTTCTCTAAAGCAATTTTATCATCTTCATTTAATGTAACTGTTTCATTTGAATCAACTAATGCAAATTTTGTTTCTAATTCATTAATAAAACTTTCAATTTCTTCATTTGTATAAGTATTTTTGCTTTTTTCAACATTAATATCCATACCTATACGATGACAAATATTTTTCAAAGTATTGCAATATTCGCTATAAACATTATCAGACTTAACTAATTTACCACCATTATCCTCATCGATAACATTATAGGCTTGTTCAACATGCAATAAATTACTATTGTACATCGTCATTAAAGCATCATTTAAATGTTCCAAATCACAACTAACTTGTACAAATTTCATCTTTTCGATTGCCAAATTAAACCACCTTTCCTTTATTAATATATTAATAGACGACTGATTTTTTCAGGCGCTACACGATATCTAATACCTTCAATAATATCAACGATATTTTGAATTTCAATTTTAGATAAAAATACATAAGACATCAAAACTAAATCCGTATTATTGGAAAAAGAAATATTATGCTTATTATAGTTATAAAAAATTGATTTTGTATGATATTCGATATACATAAAGTTTTTGTTTGACAAATAATTTTTATATGGACTATTAGCCAAAACATTCAAAATATCATCTGCTTTTTTATTTAGAATGATATCATCAATTTCTCGCGAAGAAAAATATAAATATTTAGGAATAATCAAAGATTTAATTTGATTAGGACCTACATTAAAATATTTTTTTAAACGATATATTTTAGCAATATTATCCAATTCAATTTCTACTAGATAAACTTCTAAAATTTCCTTTTTTGCTTGTCCACTATAATTACGATTAACAACATCAAAAACTTTTTCAAAATGGAATCTATTTAAATCATGTTCTAAACCAACATAATCAAATTCGTCCATATTAATCGTTTTATATTTTTTTATAATATTGTAATAATCCGTATGCTTAAGGACAGCTAATAACTCATCAAAATTATCAGCTTTTGATAATTCTTTTAAATTAAAAGAAATTTTGCCTTGTATATATGTAGGCATCTTAGAAATCATTATTGTTTTATCATTTGTATGAAAAGATCGAATACAATCAACAATAATAGAAATTTCGCTTTGTGATACCACTAAACGATAAAATTCTTCTTCTTTTTTATCAGAATATCTTAATAAGCGACTAATACGATTATAAAGATCCATTCTAACTAATGTTTCTAATTGACCACGATGGATAGCACTTTCGTTTATACCATCTAATACATCCTTAAAATATGTATTATTTTTTAAAAAAGAAGCTACTTCAGAAACACTTTTTTTCTGCAATAGAACCTGATAATCATTGGCAGTTAATCGATTGGATAACATGGCCTTGGCTTTTGCACTCATAGCATTAGCAGCCATACTGGTCATATTAACATCCCCTTCCTATTTTAAACATCTTTCAACAATTTGCAGACACCACTGTTTATGATTTTTTTCAAAAATAGTACGCAATTGTGAAGATGAATTTTCGAAAGTTTCTTTGTTATCAAGACTAGCTTGTTTAACTTTAGTATCAATTTCAACTTTAGTTAATTCAACTTGTTCTTTAACAGCTTTCCATGTTTCATCACTAATTTTTTGTTTAGCATCAGCTACACTTTTTTTCAGTTCATTTTTTACACGGTGAGCTTCTTCAATATCTTTTCGGGTTGCTTCATCTAATTCAATCAACGCCTTTATATCTTGAATTTCCATATTTACATCCTTTCTAACCATCATATATTGTACTATTATTTTAAAAAAATGTAACTAAAAAAATAAAACCATTTAGACATAAAAATCTAAATGGTTATTTAATTAAATAATTTCTTTTTTATACTCTGCTAATTCTTTTTCATTTGCCCAGATAAAATGTCCTGGTTTTATTTCATGGAAAGCAGGTTTATCTACTGAATAATCATGCATATCTTCATTATAAGTAATCAATTTCTTATTCTTTTCAATCTTTGGATCTGGAACAGGAACTGCACTTAATAAAGATTTTGTATAAGGATGTAATGAATTTCTGAATAATTCTTCAGTCTCAGCTAATTCAACAATTCTACCTTTATGAATAACGGCAATTCTATCACTTATAAAACGTACTACAGATAAGTCATGAGCAATAAATATTACAGTTAATCCACGTTCTTTTTGGAATTTTTTAATTAAGTTTAAAACTTGAGCACGAATAGAAACATCTAAAGCACTAATTGGTTCATCAGCAATTAATAACTTAGGTCCCATAACCATTGCTCTAGCAATACCTACACGTTGTCTTTGTCCACCAGAAAATTCATGAGGATAACGAGACTTATGTTCTGGTAATAAACCTACAGCATCCAAAACTTTATCTATTTTAGCATTTCTATCTTCTTCATCTTTATATAGGTGGAAATTATCTAAACCTTCACCAATGATATATTCAATAGTAGCTCTCTCATTTAAAGATGCAGCGGGATCTTGGAAAACCATTTGAATATTACGTTTTACCATTTGTTCCGTTTCTTTATCTAGTTTTCCACTAATTTTTTTATCTTCAAATATAATTTCTCCATCTGTACATGGATTTATACGAATAATAGCTCTACCAATTGTAGTTTTACCACTACCAGATTCACCTACTAATGAAAAAGTTTCCCCGCGATAAACATCAAAATTTACATTCTTAACTGCTGTAAATTTTTTCTTACCACCTAAATCAAAGGTTACTTCAAGATCTTTAACTTTTAAAATAGTATCCTTATTATCCATGGTATCTTCCTCCTTTATCAGTAGTAGCTAATAAACGTTCATGTAAGTTTTGAATAATCTTAGGTGGTTCAACTTTTGGTGCACGTTCATCCAACAGCCATGTTTTAGCAAAATGAGTATCAGTTACATAGAATAATGGTGGTTCCTCCTCAAAATCTATTTGCATAGCATATTCACTTCTTAAGGCAAAGGCATCACCATTAATTTTTTCAAATAATGATGGTGGTGTTCCATGAATTGAATATAATTCACTACCTTTAACACCTAATTGAGGTAAGCTAGCTAATAAACCCCAAGTATATGGATGACGAGGATCATAGAAAACTTCTTCTACCGTTCCATATTCTATAATTTGACCAGCATACATTACTGCAACCATATCGGCAACATTTGCAACTACTCCTAAATCGTGAGTAATATATATAGTTGTAAAGCCATATTCTTTAGAAAGATCTTTAATTAGATTAATAATTTGCGCTTGAATAGTAACATCCAATGCTGTTGTTGGTTCATCACAAATTAAAATCTTAGGATGACATGCTAAAGCAATCGCAATTACAATTCTTTGACGCATACCACCAGAATATTGGAAAGGATATTCATCATAACGATTTGCAGCATCATGAATACCTACTTTTTCCATTAATTCAATAGCAAGTTTCTTAGCTTCACTTTTAGATTTCTTTTGATGCTTGATGATAACTTCACTAATTTGATAACCAATTGTTCTAACGGGATTTAATGAAGTCATTGGATCTTGGAATACCGTAGCTATTTTAGCACCACGGATTTTTTCCCATTCCTTATCCTTTTTAATCTTAGCTAAATCTTGACCTTCAAACATGATAGATCCATTAGTAACTTCACCATTGATATCTAACATTCCTGTAAAAGTTTTAGTAAATACTGATTTACCAGAACCAGATTCACCAACGATAGCTACTGTTTTACCTTGTTCAAAATCAAGACTAATATTTCGAATAGCTGTTAAGACCCTGTCACGCACTTTGAATTTAACTTCAAGGTCTTTAACGGATAATATAATATTATTTTCTGACATAAAAAGACCTCCTTTATTAAACCATATGTGTACGTGGGTCACTAGCATCTGCTAAAGTTTGACCAACAACATAAATTGAAACTGAAATAATCGCACTAAATGCAACTGGAATCCAGAATAAGTATGGACTAGAGGTCATATAAGCAGAATATTTTTGAATCATACGACCTAAAGAAGCATCTTTTTCTGAAAGACCATTTCCGACATATGTCAAGAATACTTCATAAGAAATAAAGCTTGGAATGTCTCTAGCTAAACTAGTCATGATTACTGAAATCAAATATGGGAATATATTATGGAATATAACTTTAGTTCTAGGAGTACCTAAACATTCACTAGCTAAATTATATTCACGATCACGAATAATCATAACTTGTACACGAATAAAATATGCAGTAGATAACCATGAAGTACATGATAATGAGAAAATCATTTGCCAAATACCACGACCTAAAACATACATTAATACGATAACTAATAATAAGTAAGGGATATTAGCTACAACGTTATAAACATTTAACATTATAGCATCCATTCTTTTAGAATAACCCCAGAACATACCTACTATGACACCAATTACCGTTGAAATAGCAGTTGCCGTCAATGCAATCAACAGACTATTTCTTGTACCAACCCAAATTGCATCAAATAGTGAGTTACCAACATTATCAGTACCAAACCATAATTGAGCACTAGGTGGATTATACCAAGTACTTGGATTGTTAATATTTGGAGCATCTAATGGACTATATCCAGAAATAAATGGATGAATTAAAGACATAGCCACCATTGCTGCTAATACAATTAATAGAAAAATTGCAACTTTAGAAGAAAAGAATTTTTTAAAAACACTATTCCAATATGAATACTTAGGAGCAGCAATATGCTCAGAAGCTTTATCGTCTAATTTAACAAAAGTAAATTTATTATCGCTAGTTGTCATTCGCTACTCTCCTTTCTCCGTTAATTTAATACGAGGGTCAATAACTGTCATCAACAAGTCACCAACTAATACAGCAAATACTGATAAACCTGTAAAGATAAAGGTCAAAGTAATTACCATGTTATTATTAAGCATATTAATAGAATCAGGCAACATCTTACCCATACCAGGAATTGCAAATACCGTTTCCGTAATAACTGAACCACTAATAGTCATAACTATTGAAACTGGAATTTGGTTAACAATTGGTATTATAGCATTTTTCAAAATATGACGATTGAAAATTTCACCTTCTGATAGACCTTTAGCACGAGCAAATTTAACATAATCAGAATTAGATTGGTCTATCATATAACGTCTTGTCCACATCATTAATGATGATGTACTTAATAATGCTAATATGATAATTGGTAAAATATAAGAACGTATATCACCAAATCCATAATGAGGGAATTTATCTGGCAAACCAAAGCCTTGGCCAATTTGTTTAACAAAGAATATGAAAGCTAAGGAAGGAACAGCACTTAAGAAATTAATGTAAACAATACCAATTTTATCAGCCAATTTGCCTTTTTTCCTTGCCATATAAATACCAGCTGGTATAGCAATTAAGTAAGCAATAAATAATGAAATCAGACCAAAAGTCAATGAAGTTGAAATCATTGAAGGTGAATCATATTGTGTATCACAGTTAGCATAATTATCCGTAAACTTAGTAGTATCCATTCTATCTAAGGTACTAGTAGGTTTATAACGACATGAATGTTGAAGCAATGGGCTATTTTGGGTAGAACCAGTTGGGAATGTTTGTTCTTCCATCTTAGCATTACCTTGTCCATCCGCAATAACATTCATTGTATCTATACCAAGTTTTGTTGGATAAGATGTACCAAAATCTAAACTAATGATATTTTGATGGATAAATGGGAAGCTACCATCAAAATATATCTGATACTTGTATTCACAACCACTACACATAACAGCTGGAACACCATTTTGATCAGATCCAATATAGTATTTTCTTTCAAGATCTGGATTATCAGGATCTTCTATTTTGTTTGGGTGGTCTATTTGAATAAAATGACTATAAAAATTTCCTAAGATTTCCAAAGGATTATATTCATAATAGCCATAATATGAACCATCAGAAAATTGTTCAATTATATACCCATTATTTTCATATTCTTGCAAAATATCTGCAGCTTCTTTAGTATCACCGCTAACACAAGCCTTAACATCATCTGATGAAGCATAGCACATTTCATTGAATGTAATAAAATCCAAATATCCTAATTCATCCCATTTGTTATACATATATGATGTTTTTTCATCACCCTTCATCCTTTGGATAGAAGTATCATTTTTAAAGATATTCACACGCGGAATCAAAGTAAACAGCATAACAATTACGATAGAAAGGACAACGAAAAGCGCTATGATAGATTTTATGATACGACTCAAAATATAATTTTTCATAGATTTTCCTTTCTAGCAAAAATAGAAGGTTGATACCTTTGGGCATCAACCCTCATGTTTATAGCCTATTTATATGAGAACTATTTTCCTTCCCATGCAGCTTTAGCAGCATTATATTCGTCTACAGTAACGATATCTTCTTGTAATTGAATATATTTGTATTTATAAGAAGAAATACCACTTGCGCTGTAGCTTCTAGTAAATGGAACTTGTCTAGAAACTAACATTGCTCTAGAATTTTGGCTACTTGGTACATAAATAGCATGTTCTAGTAAATAAGCATCAGCCAAAGCAAATGCGTCATAACGAGCATCTAGATCATCTGTAATTGCATCAGCAGCTTGATATAAATCATAGTATTCATATAAGCCAATAGCTTCTTTGATTTCTTGGTCACCATCGAATTCACTAGATAAACCAATAGAAGTCATATAATAACCATCATCTGGTGAATAGATATCAACGAATGTCTTAGGGTCAGCATAGTCAGGTCCCCAACCAGTAAATGTTGAAATATCATAATCAGCTAATGCTGGATCAGTATTAGTATAAGCAATATTTTGTACTGTATCTTCGTCTCTTAATACTAATTCAATAATGATTTGTCCATCAGTATTTTCTTCGATAGATTGTTTCATTGATTGAGCTTGTCTTACTAATCTATCACTAGTTTCAATAACTAGCATATCCAAATGAACTGGGAATACAACACCATCTGCTTCAGCAGCTGCGATATATTCTTTAGCTGCTTCTGGATCATAGAATGTATCTTGACCATCTGCTAAGCTTACATTTTCACCAGTTTGTGCATTGTATGCTTCAGTAATTAAATCACCATAAGCAACACCTTCACTATTATAAACTAATTGAGGGAAGCTGTTAACATTTCTTAGAGTAGATTTAGCAACTTCAGCAGGAGCACTAGTAGCTAAATAAGCTTCTTTATCATAAGCAGCTCTTAAAGCTTTACGGAAGTTTTCATTTAAGATTGCATTATGAGTATTTTCTTTTGCTTCATCAGTAGTAGCATAGTTTGTATTATCCCAAATTTGACGATTGTAGTTAAATACTACACCAAATGCGAAAGCATTAGGTAATTCAGGATATGCATTGTTAGCATATTTTTCAGCATAATCAGCATAATCAGACCAACTAGCATTTAAACCAGCTTGTACATAAGTACCTTGTTCAAAACCAGTGATGATTGAATATGGATCAGAACCATCATCATAAATACGAGTTACTGTTTCCAAATATACATGATCAGCATCCCAGTAATTAGGATTCTTTACTAATACTGTTTGAGATTTTGCATCAAATACTGATAATAAGTAAGCACCATTATAAAGAATTGAATCAGCACTAGCAGCACCAAATGTACAACTATTTGGATCAGGAGATCCTAAAGCACATCCAGTACCTTTAGATGTCAAGAATTCTTCATTAATTGGGAACAATACATTATAAGTAGTTAATGTATAGAAATAAGGTGTAGGAGCAGTCATAGTATATTCTACTGTATAATCATCTACAGCTTTTACACCAACATTAGCAAATGCTTCATCAGAGAAATCTTTAGCATCAACATATTCTTGATAACCAGCGATAATTCCACTTAAAATATTTGCTTCACTTGCGAATTCAGCACCATGTCTTAAACCAGTTACGAAGTCTTGAGCTTTAACCTCATCATAAACTTCTCCAGTACTTGTAACCCAGTTTACACCTTGTCTTAGATGGAATGTCCATACTGTTGCATCTTCATTAGATTCCCAACTTTCTGCAATAGCACCAACATACTCACCAGATGGAGCGTTTTCTAATAGACCGTCAACGAAGTTTGCATTCAATTCATGGTCAGTAGCTAATTGTGTAGCAACATAATCCATGTTTTGAACTTCTCTAGAAGTTGCTTCAACCCATTCAGTTGGGCCAGTATAATCTGCAACTGAATCAACTGTAGGAGTACCTGTAGTAGCTTCTGTAGTTGAAGGAGTTTCAGTTGTAGAAGAACTTGAGCAAGATGCTAGAGAAACACTCATTAACAAAGCCATTAGTGTTAACAATAATTTCTTCATAATATCCTCCCTTGCATATTTTTTATGCATGTGTATATTTTATATCAATGTTTTTAATTATTCAAGAAAAAAATTAAAATTTTTTCAAAAAATTTCATGTAAACTTGTAAATTTTAATGAAAATATTTTCATAATTTTGTTTTTTTCTTTCTTGGAAGTTAAAAATTTACTTGAATTACTCGCTATTTGCCAATTCTTCCCACTTACTCATAAGATTATCAATTTCATTATGAACTATATCTATTTTTTCTTCTAATTCATTCATTTTTCGATAATCATGATAATATTCAGGCTCGTATCGTAATTCTCTTAAATCATTTAATTCTTCTTCTTTAGCACTAATTTGCTTTTCTAATTTAGCAATTTCTTTTTCGATATTTATAGGTTTAACCCTATTATTTTTATTAACTTTAGAAACAGTATCTTTTATTTCAACATTATTTTCATTGCCATTCTTATTTTCAACATAAGATTGATAGCCATATGGATATAATTTTGTCTGTCCATTTTCAATAACTAATATTTTATTCGCAATTTGTTTAATAAAATATCTATCATGACTTACAAATAATATTGTCCCACTATATCCATTAAGCGCATCCTCTAAAGCTTCTTTTGAAACGATATCTAAATGATTTGTAGGTTCGTCTAAAATTAAAAAATTTGCATGTTCTAATAAAATTTTTGCAAGGGCTAATCTTACTTTTTCTCCCCCACTTAAAACATTAACATTTTTAAAAACATCATCTGCACTAAATAAAAATTGCCCTAAAACGCTTCTTATACTTGTTCTATCCATATCTGGATATTGATTCCACAATTCTTCTAAAACACAATTATCATTATTTATTTGCGCTAATTGTTGATCAAAGTAACTAGTTTCAATTTGATGTCCATATAAATAATTTCCCCCTAAAGGTTTTAAATTTCCAACTAGAGTCTTTAATAATGTAGATTTACCACAACCATTTGGTCCTATGATAGCTATTTTATCATGAGCTTGAATCTGTAAAGATAATTTGCATAATTCATGATCATAACCTATTGATAAATCATCAATAATTAAAACATCTTTACCACCTTTAGTTTTAGGTGTAAAGCGCGCTTTAAATGTTTTATTATCTGGTTGTTTAACTTCATCGATTTTATCCATTCGCTCTAAAAATTTAATCTTACTTTGAGCAAACTTTGCTTTAGATGCTTTATAACGAAATTTTTCTATTAATTGTTCTAAATGAGCAATTTCCTTTTGTTGGCGATTATAAGCATTTTCTTGTCTTTCAAGATCCATTTTCTTTTGATTAACAAAAGCTGTATAATTACCTACATATTTTTTCATTTTGCCATATTCTATTTCATAAACTACATCAACTATATCATCTAAAAACATTCTATCGTGACTCACTAATACCACTGCTTTAGGATATTTTTTTAAGTATCCTTCTAGCCATTCAATTGTTTCTAAATCTAAATGATTTGTTGGTTCATCTAATAATAAAATATCTGGTTTGCTTATTAATAATTTTACAAAGGCAATTCTAGTTTGTTGACCTCCACTAAAAGTATTAATCTTTCTTTTTAAATCACTTTTATCAAAGCCAAATCGACAAAAAACGGTTTCTAATTCTGCTTGATAATTATATCCATTTAAAGCTTCAAATCGCTCTAATAAATTTGCATAGCGTGATAACACTTTTTCACTACTATCCGTTTTCATCAATTCTTCTATTTCATTTAATTGTTGTTGTAAGGCAAATATATTAACAAATACTTTGTTCATTTCTTCTTGAACAGTAATTTCCTTATCAGTTAAAGCGTTTTGATTTAAGTAACCTATTGTAGTATTTGATAATTGATGAATCGTTCCTTTATCTAATTCTTCTTCTTTTAAGATACATTTTAATAAGGTGGTTTTACCACAGCCATTTCTTCCTACAATGGCAATTTTTTCATTATTTTTTATTTCAAATTGAATATCGGTAAATATTTCTTCTGCTCCAAAGGACTTACATCCCTTATTAATCTGATATAGCATATTACAATTTTATATCAACTATATGTTTTGGCTGTCTTTTATCAACTGGCGGAAGAGTATTATAACTTGGAGCTATAGCCACACATAAATATTCATGTATCTTATTTGCTACCGGTAGTTTTGTATCTTCAAAATCTACATATCTAACAGGAAATATATCATCATAATTAAATATAAATGGCTTAAAAGGTGATTTAAAAGTCCATGTTAAATCAAAACCAATATATTTTGAATTTCTATTTATTTTTCCATATAAACGAGCATTTGATACAAACCAACGTTTTAAGAATAAAGGATTAAAACCGATATTATCAAATAATATGATAAAAGGCATTAAAATTTGATTTAAAAGTCTAAAAGGAAGATCTATCAATTTATTTTTAGTACAGTAATCATATACAAATACATCAACAAAAATTCCATCTCCATCTTTGCATCGATTGGCTAACAAAGTATTTACTTCTTTTAAATAAGTACCTTTTTTTCTAATTTTCATTGCTGGAATCAAAACATTATATTCTTTATGTGTTTCAAAGCATTGAAAATAATATTTATCTTTAGGTAGATATTCATTTAATGCTGCAATAAATCGTACATAATCATCATGCATCATTGCAATATCAGCATCATCATCCCAAGGAATAAAACCTTTATGACGAAATGCTCCTAAAGCACTACCTCCATTTAACCAATAAGGAATATTAGCCTTTTGGCAAACAACATCTATATCCTTTAGCATTTCTAACAATACTTTATGAACATCGCTAACATATATTTTTGAGCCATCTTGATTTTCTTTTAGTAAATATTTTTCCATATTACAAAGCTCCTTTAATATCCTTTAAAAAATTTACTAGCTTTAAAGCCAGTAAACCATTAAAAAGATTAGACTTAAATCTAATCTTTAGAAAATACAATTATTTGTAGTACGTGGATATGGTTCACTATCACGAATATTACTCATACCAGTTATATACATCAAGAAACGATCAAAACCTAAACCAAATCCCGCATGTTGACAACCACCATAACGACGAAGATCAAGATACCATTGTAAAGTTTCTTTATTCATCTTTAATTCATCCATACGTTGAGATAAAACATCATATCTTTCTTCTCTTTGGCTTCCACCAACTAATTCTCCAACGCCAGGAACTAACAAATCGCATGCTGCCACTGTTTTACCATCATCATTTAAGCGCATATAGAAAGCTTTTATATCTTTAGGATAATCTGTAATAAATACTGGACCATTAACAACTTTTTCGCAAATATATCTTTCATGTTCAGTATTTAAATCCATACCCCAAAATACTTTATTTTCAAACTTTACATCTGCTTTTTCTAAGATATCAATTGCTTCTGTATAAGTCATACGTTTAAATTCACTATCACGCACTTTTGTAATTCTTGCTAAACAATCTTTATCAATCATTTTATTAAAGAAATCCATTTCAACATTAGCATTTTCTAAAACATAATCTATGCAATATTTAATCATATCTTCAATTAAATTCATATCATCTTCCAAATTAGCAAATGCAATTTCTGGTTCTACCATCCAAAACTCAGCAGCATGAATTGGTGTATGTGAATTTTCTGCTCTAAATGCAGGACCAAAAGTATAAACATCTCTAAAAGCTAAAGCAAATGCTTCTACATGTAACTGACCAGTACATGTCAAATATGCTTCTTTGCCAAAAAATTCTTCTTTTTTACCTGTTTCTACTTTAAATAATTCTCCAGCACCTTCACCATCATTTCCAGTAATTATTGGAGTATGTACCCACATAAAACCTTGATCTTGGAAAAATTCATGAATAGCCATTGATAATACATTTCTAACACGATATAAAGCACTAAATGTATTAGCTCTAGGTCTTAAATGAGGAATTTCTCTTAGATATTCAAAAGAATGTCTTTTCTTTTGTAAAGGATAGCTATTATCACAAGAACCTTCTAATTCAATTTGCGTTACTTCAATTTCAAAAGGTTGCTTAGCATCTGGGGTAATCTTATACTTTCCAATTGCATTTATAGCACTACCTGTAGAATATTTATCAATTAAGGAAAAATTCACAAGATCTTTTGTATAAACTAATTGGGCATTTTTAAAATATGTACCATCATTTAGTTCAATAAAACCTACTGAGCCATTATTACGATTAGTACGGATCCAACCTTCCAATTGCACATATTCTATTTGATCTTTTTCTATTTGATCGGCACTCAAAGTTACTTCATATAACTCTCTAACCGTCATGAATGTTAACATAAATTTATTTCCCCCTATTACTCATTGCATTGGTTTCAAATACTAATTCTTGAATACTTGAAACTACATCTATTGATTTTACATATACTGTATTAGGCACATTAAAATGCTCACTAGTAAAATTAACAATACCATTGACTCCATTTTCAACCAACAAGTCTACTGTCTCTTGAATATTAGTTGAAATAGTCAAAATTGCTATTCTACATCCATGAGGAATATGATCTTTTAATTCTGATATATTATATACTGGAATATCTACATGAATATTCTCTGGTTTTATATCAAATCCACAAACTATTTCACCAACTACATGATTCCAATTATTATAGTTCAATAAGGCTCTTCCTAAATTTCCTACTCCAACTAGGATAATTTTTTCATCAAAGCCCACACCTAATTCATTGCTAAATTTCTCGATTAAAAAATCTACATCATAGCCATATCCTTGTTTTCCTAAATTTCCTAAAAATGAAAAATCTCTTCTAATGGTTGTAGATTTAATTGATACATACTTGCCTAAATCTTCAGACATGATATGTCCTATTCCTTCAGACTTTAGCTTTCTTAAAGCCTTTAAGTATAAAGGATATCGTTGTAATGTTGCTTGTGGAACTTTCTTTATATCTTCCATTTTAATCACCCAATATTATTCTATCACTTTAATATAAATTTGTGAAATATATAATTTGTTTAACTATCACATTTCTTTACTTGGCATTGCACTTAAGCTTAAATCATTTGTTTTTAAATATTTTATTGCTACATTAGCTGCAGCACCAATCATTGCAGCATTATCGGTACAACACCATAGTGGTGGTATCGTCAATAAAATATCTGGATAGTCTTTCATCTTTTCCGTTATAATTTCACGCAATCGTGAGTTTGCCGCTACTCCTCCAGCTAATAAAACTTGTTTAACATCATAATTTTCTACAGCTTTCATTAATTTAGAAATTAATGATTTTAAAGCCACTTCTTGAAATGCATATGCAATATCAGCTTTATTTATTTGGTTACCTTTTCTTTCTTCTTTTTGAATTAATTGTAATACGGCACTTTTTAATCCTGAAAAAGAAAAATCATATGGAGTTTCTACTTTAGGTAAAGGTAAATCATAATGTTTATGACCTTCTTTAGCTAATTTATCAATAGCTGGACCTCCTGGATATCCTAAGCCTAATACTCTAGCTACTTTATCATATGCTTCACCGATTGCGTCATCTTGGGTAGTACCAATAATATCAAAACTAAATTCATTTTCCATATAAACAATTTCCGTATGGCCACCACTAACTACTAAAGCAAGTAATGGAAATTGCATATCACAAATAAAGTTATTAGCGTATATATGTCCCATAATATGATGCAAAGGAATCATCGGTTTGTCATATAACCAACTGATGGTTTTCGCAGCTTGTACTCCAACGTGTAATGAACCAATTAATCCTGGACCTTGGGTAAACGCAATCGCATCTATATCATCCATAGAAATATTAGCTTTCTCAATTGCTTCACATATTACACAAGAAATATTTTCAACATGAATTCTACTTGCTACCTCAGGAACAACTCCTCCATATAACTTATGAATATTTATTTGCGAAGAAACTACATTAGATAAAATTTCTTTTCCATCTTTTACAACTGCACATGCTGTTTCATCGCAACTTGATTCAATTGCTAGAATAATTTGTGTCATAAATTACCTCCCACAGGTTTTATCATCAAGAAAGCATCTTCATGATTATCTTGATAATATCCTTTTCTTATATTAACAATTTCAAATCCTAATTTTTTATAAAGGTTTAAAGCTTTTTCATTTGATATTCTAACTTCTAAACTCATTATTTCACATTGCTTATCTTCAGCTATCTTTATCGCATGCTCTAATAATTTTGTTGCTATTTTTTGCCTTTGATATTGAGGATCAACTCCCAAAGTAGTTATTTGAGCTTGTTCAAAAGTAATCCATTCCCCAATATAACCTACAATTTTATCATCAATAAGATAAACAAAATAATTACTATAAGGATTTTCAGTTAATTCATATAAAAAATCCTTATATTGCCAAGCAGAAGTAAATAAAATATCTTCTAAATGACATACATCATTAAGATGTTCAACATTCATTTCTTTAATCATTTTTTTACCATATAGCTATCAGCATCTTTTAAATATACTGGTACAACAGTATGAACATTTTCTTCAAGATGCCATTTATTACGATGCTCTATAAATTTTTGACAAAGATTAGGATAATTATCTTGTTCATTAAATAAGCTACCATCTCCAATAATAGGTAAATTATCGCGAATATTTTGAATGTTTTCTAGATAATCTACCTTAATATCATCTATTAATTCTCCATTAATAAACTTACCATAATAAGCCCTATTTCCTCTAGCATCCATCAATACTAAACAATCATTTGAGGATAATAATTCAATAGAACTAATAGTATATAAAGGAATATTACGTAAGGAACAAATAACTTTTGCCACAGTCATCGCAATTCTAACTCCTGTATAACTTCCTGGACCATTTGTAATAACTATTGCACTAATATCAAATGGTTTAATATTATTCTTTTTACAAAGATTATCAATTTCTACTAATATATATTCGGATTGTTTTTTTGGACAATAGTTAGAAATTCCATCAATAAGTTTATTATCTTTATCTATTAAAGCTATAGCTAAATATTTATGGCTTGTATCAAGTGCTAATGTTATCATTTTAAAAGCTCCTCTACTATCTTTTCATATTTTAAACCAATTGGTTTAAAAATAAATAATCTTGAATCTTCATTTAAGCGTTTAATGGTAATTTCTAAACGTTCTTTTGGTAAAAAATCTTCAATAAATTTTGCCCATTCAATAACGCAGATATCATCATCAAATAATTCTTCAAAACCTAAATCTTGACTAGTTCCTTCTAAACGATATGCATCAATATGATGTAAACGATACTTACCTTCATAACTTTTTAAGATGGTAAATGTTGGTGAACTAATAGTTTTGTTAATACCTAAGGCTTTAGCAATTGCTTTAGTAAAGGTAGTTTTACCTGCCCCTAAATCTCCTTCCAAAGTAATTAAACTAGGTTTATCTAATAATTGGCCTAAATGAAACCCTAACTTATTTGTTTCATCTAAAGAATGTACAATAATTTCCATATAAAATACCTCACCAATATTATAGGGATAATAAATAAAAAAATCCACCTAAATAGAAGGTGGAAACAACCTGGCAACTTGCTAGTTTCACTATGGCAAGCATAGCTATATTC
>CALVCO010000028.1 GCA_944326095.1 uncultured Erysipelotrichaceae bacterium
GGTATCACCGTTTTTATATCTTGCTACCATAAATATATTTCCTTCCTTATTGTTAACTAAATTTTAACAACAAACAGCTTTTTTTCGCAAGACATGAATTCAACCGAAATTGACCTATCAAAATTCAACCTGTTTTGTAAAAACCGCGCAATAAAACATGCATTAAATTAATAATTTAACCATATTATATTTACAAGTCAGACTTATGGTTATTCACAGATCTTTATAAAAAGGGCCGTGTAATCTCTGATTAATACTCAAAGATTTCACAGTCCCTTATAATTTTTCTAATAAAAAATAATCTTTAAACAGTTCAATACGTTTAGAATCATTTTTATTCATGTAATATGAAATATTCATTTCATATAACAACTTCAATTCTAAAGCATCATTTAATTTTATAATATCATTTTTAATTAAATTAAAATATTTATCAATTTTTCTTGGATTATCATTAATAAACCCTTGAATCATTTTCATCATCCTTGCTGTGTATCGATTATCTTCATCTTGCAACAATTTAAAAACAATACTTCTTGCTTCTTCTTTGGACTTTGTTTTATATGTACAATATGCTAAATAATAATTCAAATCATGCTGCACAGAACCTGCTTTTTTTGCCTTATATACAAATTCAATACATTTATCATATTTTTTTTGTATAAGATGTAAATAAGCTAAATTATTTAAACACATGCAAATTCTTTTATTATAATTATATCTATATGCTCCTTCTAGCATTTTTAAATATAAATGTTCCGCATCATTGTATAGTCGCATATATTGCAAAGTATTTGCAATTTCTATATTAGCTTGATTAATTCTTTCCACACAACAAATCTGTTGTAAAGAACAAATTGCCTCATTATAAAATTTTAAAGCTTGTACATATCTTTTTTCTTCATATGATACTCTTCCTAATTGATAATAAAACATTCCTTTTATACAAGGTAATAATCTTTGCATAGGAAATTTTTCGAAAATATCATAAATCATTTGTCCAGAGTCATTTAAATTTTTATATATTCCTTTTCCAAATCCATATATAACTCCATAAATATATGCAATATTAGCATCATATAATGATAAATATTTCTTTGATTCATCAAGTTTCATTTTTGCCAATGTTTTATCCTTTAACAAATTGATAATAGCTATCATCAAATCATTAAAGATAAATCCTCGAGAATTGGCAAATAATTCTTCCTTTTTATAAAATTCTTTTTCATACTTTGCTGAAAGCTCATTATTTTTTAATACGAAACTTTCATATAATTTAATTGTTAGATCATAAGCTTCGTTATATATATTAATATCTTTATTATAATTTACATTATAAAAAGAAAGTATCTTATTTAGAAAATCTTCTGATAACCTTTTTTCTCCAGTTTCAACATAATAAAAATATGTAAGATTGATTCCTAATTCATTACATAATTTTTCTCCTGAGTCGCCTCTGTTTTTCCTAATATTTCTTATGAAATATGCATCGATTTTATCAACATTTATTATTTTAATCACCTTCATCATTTCTATCAATAACTAGTGGATTAACCGAAATATCTTCACATTCGCAATCTCCATCTTTGTTGATTGAACAAACCTGTTCGTCATTGCTAAGTGCTTTACATGCTTTTGTGTCATCAGTCTCATTAGCACTAACATTTAAACAACAGCAAACCAATACAGAACATAACATTAAAATAATCTTTTTCATTCTATTTTTCTCCTCGATAATTATCATTAACATACTAACAATATCTAGTTGTTTTTACAAGAGACAATCCAACCATAAAATTAACATCTACGAATAGAAATATTAAAAAAATTTCAACTATCTTAGCTAATTATTTACATATGCAAGTATTGTAATATTCTTAAAGCAGTACTTATTATATTCATAATATCAAAAATCAGAATTATCTATTAATATATTTTAAATAAATTTAATCATTTTTTACATTATTAAAGTATCATTTTTAATTCACTACATTTGATTGTAACTATCTATGACTGGATTTTCACCTACTGGATATATGCCACACTTACACACCACTTAAAAAGAGGCTTTGTAAAAACCTCTGATGAATAATCAAGGCAAACATAGCCCCTTTTTTTATTTTGTAACTAATTCTAGTAATGCTTTAGCAGCCTCCATGATACCATTATCACCTTTATTAGGTAAACCTAAACAAGTATAAATTTCCCCAACAAAGATATTTTGCTTAAATAATTGTTCAAACATTTGTTCAATTAGAGGTTCACATTCTTTTTGTCTTTGCATTGGGCCAAATGGATTAGCAAAGAAAGTCTTACTAATTCCCTTTTCTTGAGTAGTACCTAAGGCAAAACGTTTACCTTCTACAAATACTGGCATAGCTTCTTCCATTGTTTCAAATTTTCTTAAACCTCTAGCATCTGTATAATTATTCGCATACATGAAGCAATCGATATGATGTTGATCTATAACTACATTATAAGGTGCTGCAGGCACTACAACCCTAGCATTTGCACTTTCAGGATTAAAGAAGATTGAACGATCCATATCGCGATATGCAGTACCTTTATCAAGATCATCCAAACGAACAAAAGCTCCTATTTCTGTACCTTGAGCTACAATCTTTCCATTTTCATTAATATGAATAGATCCCATATCATCAAAAACTACTACTTGATTTACTATTTCTTCTTTAGCAATCGTTGTCAATGCTTCAATTGTTTCTGATTTACCAGCTCCTGAATCACCCATAAACATAATATTCTTTTCGGAACCATCTTTTAGATATAATTTAATCATTGCCCCATGAATTGGCAAATAACCTTTTTGCATAACTGCTAAATTATGTAATGTTAAGAACATTTTCTTAACATAACCAAAGTATTCAATAACATCAGCTGCACTAATCTTACCAATCCAAATATTTTCCTTTTTATCATGATAGAATGTAGTATCATTTTTACCATCTGGATTACCAAATAAAACAATACAATCTGGTTTACGATTGATACATTCTTTCATTGTAGCCATTTCAAATAAGTTAGGAACCGCAACAGCTCCTCCAATAAAATCACGATGAAAGTAAGCAAATAATAATAGAGTTCCAACTTTACATGGCATGCAAATCCATTCATTATCTTTTTTAATAAATTCTTTAATAGGATTTTGATATGTTTCTGTAAACATTCCTAAACGCTTATTACTCTTTGGATGAATAATAAGGGGAGTTCTCAACATTATTTGATTAACAAATGGAATCTTATCTAATGCTTCATAGCCACTAGGGATTTCCCAATCATAATTTTGTAATAACAAACTAGCATTAGTACCAGCTTGTAATTGACGATATAATTGATCATTTGATCCTTGAATCTTTTGACGTATTGTACGATAAAAACTTAATACTAAACGATTAAAATCATCATCGGCTTCACGGAAGTTTTTAATTTGAAATCCTTCATCATTTCGTGTATAAATAATAGAATATCTTTCCATATTACGCCAAAAATGATAAGCTTCTTCTACTAATTGTAAAAAATAAACTCTATTATTTAAGGCAGGATGTCTTATTTCACTTGGTTCTAATACTAATAATAATTTTAATAAACGCAAAAGACTATCTTTTACTTCTTTAATTGTCGAACCCTCAAATAGCCAATTATATAATTCGATATTATGGCAAGCTAAATGATTAAAAAATAAATCTAGAAATTGATGAAACCCTTCTGAAGAAATGATTTCTTCCGGTTTTACACAATATTGTTTAGTATAGTTAATAATTGCTAGGTTACGTTTATAATATACTGCTTCGTTCATAAAAAACCTCCATCCATGAAAAATTATATCATAATTGATTTCTTTGTCTCAATATTTCATAAGCAATGACACTAGTAGCACTACTAGCATTTAAAGCATTACGAAAATCATTTGCGTAAGGAATATAAATAAAGCCATCCATTTCTTTTAATAAATCTTTACTAATTCCTCGCATCTGTCCCCCAATCGCAATTAAGATTGGTTTACGATAATCCTTGTCTAGATAACTAACCGCATTATTACGATATGCTGCTAAACATTCTATACCTTTACTTTTAAAATAAAGTAAGTCTTTTACTAAATCATCACTTTGATGAATATTAATAAGTTCACTAGCTCCAGCACTACTTTTGCAAATAACATTTTGGGCTAAGGACCAATCACGATTATTGCATAATACACCACTACAACCTGCACTATATAAACTGCGAAGAATATAGCCATAATTAAATGGATCTTCAATGCCATCAAGCAAACAAATAAAACTTTGTTCACTAAGCAAATCATCTAATGATTGATTTATGCGCTTTCCAGCAATTCCTATTACTCCTCCATGAGTTTTACCTTGGGCAAGTGCATCGATGCTATTGCGGTCTTTAAATTCTATATCAATATTTTTTTCTAGGCATATTTTCTTAAGATAATTAATATCTTTACTATGTTTATTTGAATCAATAATTACCTTTTCAACTTTACGTTTATTGCCATTTATAATTGCTTTAACACTTAAAGCACCCTCAAAAATCATTTACCTTCTCCTTATCATATCTAAAGGTTCAACTTTAAAATCAATAGGTACTAATACTTCAGCCATAGGCCGATTACTAACATTTATATCAATACCATCTTGATCTATTATCCTTTTAACTTTAAATGGTTCATTATTAATATGAGGACCAAAAACTTCTAATTCATCATCAACCTTAAACACATTACGACTTTGAATTCTTGCAAGTTTTTTAGTTTCATCATAAGCTAAAACAATTCCTACAAAATCATGGGTAACCCCTGCTCCATTAACGCCATATAAATGCGTTTTATGCGTAGGTAACCCCCCATAAAAACCATCTGCACAAGGTCTATTTTCTGCTTTTGATATTTCTTTACGATAATATGCTAAGCGTTCAGCTGATAAATTAGATCCTTTAGCAGCAATCTCATCAATTAACATACGATAAGTCTTAACAACACTAGCAATATAATAATTAGTCTTCATTCTACCTTCAATTTTTAATGAAGCAACATTGCTTTCCATCATATCATAAACATAATCAACAGCCATCAAATCCTTGCTACTCATAGAAAATAAACAATCTTCATGACTTATCTCTTTACCATCTTTATAAAGATGATATTTCCAACGACAACTTTGAGCACAACCTCCACGATTTGCATCTCTAAAAGTCATCTGATTAGATAAAGTACATCTACCAGAATAATTAACACACATTCCCCCATGAATAAAAGCTTCAATACTTAATGGAGAATTTTGGGCAAGATATTTCACTTGATCAATATTGCATTCTCTAGCTAAAACTACTCTATCTACCCCTAAATTTTTATAAAATTCAATAGCCGCTAAATTAGTAGTAGACATTTGCGTACTTAAATGAACTTCTAATTTAGGTGCTACTTTTTTTGCTATTTCAATAATAGCTACACTTGCCACAATAATAGCCGTAACACCTATTTTTTCTAATATTTGTAAATATTCCTCAATACCTTCAAGATCTTCTTCATGAGGAATCATATTAACTGTAACATGTACATGAGCACCATAACTTTTCGCAAATTTACAAGCTTCTGCTATATCCTCTATTTCAAAATTACTTGCACGAGAGCGCAATGAAAAACGTTTACCTCCAAGATAAACAGCATCTGCGCCAAAACGAATAGCGGTCTTAGCTCTTTCTAAATCTCCAGCTGGAGCCAACAATTCTATCTTTTTATTCATTTCTATTTCACCATACTTGTTTTTTGATACATATATCCTGTACTCAAAGGATAATCATGATATTTATCTACATAAGCTTTTTTTACTAACTTAGCATCTTCACCCTGTTCAATCAAACGATAACTAGATATCGCATCATAAACCATCTCAAAAGGTAAAAACATTCTTTCAATTATAAAATATTCAATATTCTTAGAACCTAAAGCAAGATATTCCTCAAAAGATTCTTGTATATAAGGCGTATAGATACAAGTACCCTGCTCATCTTGATATATTGGCATATAATCATTTCTTGTAGCCTCTTTAAGTTTTAAATCAAAACAATTATCAACAGCTATATCCTCATGAATTTCTTCTAAATAATCACGTAATAATAAGCGTTTAGAATAAGACATATTAAGATAACCATGCAACATTACCATACTATTTCTAGTCTTAGAACCAATTTCTTCTAATTGTTCTAAGGTCAATTCTTTTGCAATCACACAACCAAAAATACCTTTATTAAGCCATACATTAATATCATATGAATTAGCACATAATGTATCAGGATTATAAACCAAACGATCAATAATGCCTATACTTGCTGCCAAAGTATAAACAGCTGGATCATTATAATAATAGTAATCAACAGCCAAATCTTTTAAAAATTGTAAATAAGCTTGTAAGCTAGCAATTTCCTCATCTTGATATATTCTATTCACTCCAATCATTACTTGCAAACCAACTTCATGACAACTTTTAATTAATTTTATTAATTGTTCACGCTTAAAATAAGCAGGAAATCTAGTTGCATGTTCATCATCAGCTAACATGATTATATTACATCCTGCTTCTTGTAATAATTTTATTTCTTTTTCTTCTTGAATTGCACAAATAATATTTTTCATCATTAATATTATAATATAATCTTGACAAATATGGAGAAAAAACATACTATATAAAAAAAATTAATATGTAAGCGTTAAGTGTCATTATTTGGGAAATAATGAACGAAAAGCAATTGCTTGCGGTTTACATATGACCCTAAATGTGAATATCTATGCTTTCTTTCACATATAGGTAAGAAGAAGGAGGCTATATTCATGTTTAAAGAATCTTTTAATAATTTAAAATCTACCCGCATGCTAGTATTACTAGCTCTTTTTATCGCTTTAAAAATTGTTATAAGCTATTTTAGAATTCCCATTGGCGATAATTTAAATATTTATTTTACTTTTATTTTCACCGCAATTGAATGTACTATATTTGGCTATGGTCCAGGAATCATATCTGGCATTTTCACAGATATATTAGGTTATATAGTAAATCCCTATCCACCATTTTTCCCAGGATATGCCTTGAGTAATTGTGTAGCTGCTTGCATATATTCCCTATGTTTTTACCAAAAGAAAATTAAATTAAGCAATATTATCATCGCTAAAATATTAATTAATTATATTGTTAATGTAGGTATAGGATCTTTATGGAGTGCTATCTTATATTCAAAAGGCTTTATTTATTATGCAACTACTAGTCTAATAAAAAATACGATTTTGTTACCAATAGAAATTATCATCTTATTTTTTGTATTTAAGATGATGATTCCCATCTTACAAAATCGTAATTTAATTAAAAGAATATAATTATTTAATACCCCCAATAATTATAGAATCATCTAATTCTTGAATTATTGAACTATATTCTTGGTATATTTCTTCATAATTATTTAAAATTTCATCATTTAATTCATCAAAGGTATATACCTTAAAAGTCGTATAATCATTATTATAGTATGTATATAATAAGTCAGCTTTAGGCTGGCTTATTTCTATATCTACCTCACCATCTATAACACTTTTGGTAATTTTTAAGCTACCCATCATACCAATCAATGAAGGCAAAGAATCTTGAGCACTAATCAAATTACCTAATGAATAATAAACAATCGTATCATCAATCCAAGTTACTGGTTGAATCACATGAGGATGTGACCCAATGATGATATCCGCTCCACTATCCGCAATCAACTTAGCTAGATGTTGTTGCTCATCAGAAGGATTATGTTGATATTCATTACCCCAATGCATACTTACTATCACCACATCAGCCATTTCATTAGCTTTACTAATATCTTTTTTTAGCATATCTTCAGTATATACATTTACTAGATATTCTTTACCTTCAGGAGCTATTAAACCATTAGTTCCATAAGTATAACTCAAAAAAGCAAAACTAATATTATTTAGCTCATAAATATTAATTGTCTGTTGTTGTTCAAATGATTCATTACAACCAGCTATATATACATCTTTTTGTTTCCAATATTCTAAACTATTTAAAATACCTTCCTCATTCATATCTAAAGCATGATTGTTAGCCAAAGAAACCATATTAAATCCTAAATCATCAACCATATAATTCCCAAATGCTTGAGGAGTATTAAAACGTGGATAACTACTAATGCCTAGATAGTCACCTCCCAATATAGTCTCTTGATTATAATATTTTAAATCATAACCGCTCAATATAGGCTTAAGGCTATCTAACATTCCACTATAATCATATCCTTCACTTGTTTGAGCTGCATAATTAACTGCTCCATGTAACAAAGCATCACCAACCATAAAAAGATCTAAACTATATCTTTCTACTTGTTGAATTTTAACTGGTTTTGTTGTAACTCCAACCTCTTCTTTTTGATTATTTTTAACAAAGCTATTTAAACCAAAATACAAGCCTATAAGTACACATATCAAAACAATAATTACTTTAAATATGAAGCGCTCATAAATCTTTTTCATATAACTTAGCTAATATCCTTTCCACAATTAATTTACCATCTATATCACAATTTGTTTCCCCTAGATGAATATTAGGTTTGGTAATACCATGATAATCACTTCCACAACTCATCAATAGTTCTCTATCATTAACTAGCTTTTTATAAAAAGCAATATCCTCACTATTATGATAACTACAATAAACTTCAAAACCATCAATACCATGTGCAATCAATTTATTAATACAATTCATATCATGTCCAATATTAACATTAGGATGTGCACAAATCGCTACCCCATTTGTATCATGAATTAAATTAATAATATCAGTATAATTAGGAAGATTTAAAGCCACATAACCCCATTTACCAATAGAAAGATTATCCCAATAATAATTAGCTATCGGATTATCACTCTTCTCACCATTTTGATAAGGCAAAAGATAAGGATCATCACAATCTTCTAACAATACTCTTTCAATTTCAACATTACTAAAACCATCAAAATGACTCAAACTCTTAATCTTATCTATATCTAGTTTTACATGATGAAATTCTTCAATTTTATTTAAACGCTCATAAGCAATTCTTCTAAGTTCATCATAATAATGTATACCTATCGCTTTAAAGCGCTCATCAGTTATATCACAACCTAAGCCTAATATATGAACAATTTTATCTTCAAAAAAGCAATCTATTTCAATTCCCGGTATTATTTTAATAATATCTTGTCTCAATGCTTCTAAACTTCCTTCAACTACATTATGATCACAAATAGCTAAATAGCTCATATTCTTTTCTTTAGCCATCTTTAAAATATCATTAATTTCACTAGTAGAATCAAAACTATATTTACTATGCACATGTAAATCAATATTCATATATATTCCTTCATTTCTTATTAATATTATAACATGATGCTATAATATTGTTGGTGATAACAATGATTAATTATGAGAATTTAAAACAAGAATTAGATAATACAAATTTAGTAATCGTAAGTAAAAAACGCTCCATACAACAAATAATGCACTATTATGATTTAGGACAAAGACATTTTGGAGAAAATCGTGCTCAAGAATTATTAACCAAGATTCATCTTCCAAATGATATAAAATGGCACTTTATTGGTCACTTACAAACTAATAAAGTTAAATATATTATTCCCTATATCTATAGTATTGATTCTATTGATTCATTAGAACTTTTAAAAACAATTGATAAACAATCTTTAAAAAATAATAAAATAACCAATGGTCTAATCCAATTAAATCTTGCAAATGAAGATACAAAATCAGGACTAAAAGAAAATGAAATTGATGATTTTATGCAAAAAATTCCAAATTATAAAAATGTAAAAATAAATGGCTTTATGTGCATTGGACCTCATTTGGATGATGAAAATAAAATTGATCAAGTATTTAATGAAGCCTATGAAATATTTAAAAAATATGCAAAAGAATTCAACTTAACTACTTTATCAATGGGAATGTCCAATGATTATAAAATAGCTTTAAAAAATCATTCTACAGAAGTTAGACTTGGTTCTATTCTTTTTTAGCAGTAAAATTATTAAAAGGAGATTAAAAATATGAAATTTACAGAAATGCCTTATGTTAGATTAGAACTTGAAGATATTAAAAAAGATTATGGAGCTTTACTAGATGAATTAGAAAGTAAAGAAGATCCCCAAGATTTCGAAAAAGTATTCTTCAAGATTAATGATTATCGTACTCACTTACAAACAATGATGACCCTTTGCATGATTAGACATTCTATTGATACAAGTGATGAATTCTATACTAAGGAACAAGATTATTGGGATGAAAATAGTCCATTAATTGCCGTATATGAAGATCGTTTCATGAATATATGCCTTGCATATCCAAAAAGAAACGAATTATCTATTCCTAAAACTTTCTTTTTAGGTGCCGAATACAATATAAAATGTTTTGATGAAAAAATTATTGAAGATTGCCAAAAAGAAAATAAACTTATTAGTGAATATGGAAAACTAAAAGCCAGCGCTAAGATTGAATTTGATGGAAATATTTATAACTTAGCAAGCATTAGACCATTGGCTTTAAGTAATGATCGTGAAACTAGAAAAAGAGCTAATGAAGCTATAAATAAATTCTATAGTGATAATGAAGCCGAATTTGATCGCATCTTTGATGAATTAGTTCATATTAGAGATACAATTGCTAAAAAAATGGGATATAAAGATTATGTTGAATTTGGATATTATAAAATGTGGCGTTTTGACTATGATCGTAAGATGGTCGAAAATTATCGCAAACAAGTTCTTAATGATATTGTACCTGTAGCTCACAAAATCTATATGAAACAAAAAGAACGTTTAGGATTAGATAAATTAAAAGCTTGGGACTTAGATTATACTTTTAAAACTGGTAATCCTAAACCTATAGGAAATAAAGAAAAATTAGTTGAAGTTGCTAGAAATATGTATCATCAAATGGGTGAAGAAACTGGTGCTTACTTTGATTTAATGTGTGAAGAAGAATTATTTGATTTAGAAACAAAACCAAATAAGCAAATGGGTGGTTATATGGCTCCTATTCCCGAATATAAAAGACCATTTATCTTTTCTAACTTCAATGGTACTTCTGGCGATGTAGATGTTTTAACTCATGAAGCAGGACATGGTTTACAAACATATTTAACATATAAAGCCCATCCAAATATTATCTTAGAATTATGTAGTCCAACCATGGAATCATGCGAAATTCATTCTATGTCTATGGAATTTTTTGCCCACCCTTATATGCAAGATTTCTTTGGTAAGGATACTACTAAATATCTATATTCCCATATTGCAGATGCCTTAACATTTATTCCTTATGGTATATTAGTAGATCATTTCCAACATGAAATATATGAAAATCCTAATATGTCAAAAGAAGAAAGAAAAGCTACATGGCGAAAATTAGAAAAGATTTATTGTCCAGACCGTGACTTTGAAGGACTAGATTTACTAGAAAGAGGTGGTTGGTTCTATCGCCAAGGACATATATTTGAATCACCTTTCTACTATATTGATTATACTTTAGCACAAGTATGTGCCTTACAATTCTTTGTTAGAAGTTTAAAGAATGATCCAAAAGCTTTTACTGATTATCTAGAAATTTGTAGAGTTGGTGGATATGAAACTTTCTTAGACATTTTAAAAATAGCTAATATAAAATCACCATTCGAAGATGGTTCACTAAAAGAAATAGCTTCAATGATGATGAATGAACTAAATAAATTAGATGTGAAAGACTTGTAATCTTTCAAAAGGAGAAATACTTATGACTTTTACTCGTAAAACTGCTGATTTAGTACCAATTGTTGATACAGTATTTGCAATTGTAGAACTAGCAAAACAAGACAAAGAAAAAAATGGTGCAGAAAATGTTATCGATGCAACTATTGGTTCATTATATGATGAAGAAGGAAAATTAGTTGCCTTTGATAATGTTTTTGACCATTATGATGAAATTGATAAGCGTACTAAAGCCAAATATGCTACTAGCTTTACTGGCAATCCTAATTATCGTCAAGACGTCTATAATTGGGTAACTAATAATAAAATTACTAATTTAGCACATTCTATAATTGCTACTATTGGAGGAACAGGCGCTATTAGTATGACTATAAGTAATATTCTAGATAAAGGACAAACTTTAATTATTCCAGATATTGCTTGGGGAAGTTATAAACTAATGGCTTCACAATTCGAATTAAATTGTACTTCATATAATTTATTTGATGAAAATAATGAATTTAATATGAGTTCTTTTAAAGAAACCATTTTAAAAACTATGGAGAATCAAGATAAGATTTTAGTTGTTATAAATGATCCTTGTCATAATCCTACAGGTTTAAGTTTAACAAATGAACAATGGAAAGAAATTATAGAATTTGCTAATGAATGTGCCAAAAAAATGCCATTTGTTATCCTAAATGATATTGCCTACATTGATTATTCATATAATTTACAAACAAGTAGAGATTATATGCAAAACTTTAATAATATCAGTAATAATGTAATGATATGCATTGCCTTTAGTTGTTCTAAAACATTAACTTCTTATGGCTTAAGATGCGGTGCTTGTATTATCTTAGGTAAAGATGCAAAAGATGTTAGAAATACGGAAATAGTATTTGAAAAAAGTGCTAGGGCTATTTGGAGCAATATTCCAAATGCTGCTATGGAAAACTTTAGTTGGCTAACTACCGTAAACAAAGAAAAATTTAATGCCGAAAAACAAAAATATATTGTTTTATTATATAAACGTTCTACCATTTTTAAAAAAGAAGCTGAAGAATGTAATCTACCAATTTATCCTTATAACGAAGGATTCTTCATTACTATTAAAACTCCTGATAACAAATATCGAGATCAATATCATCAAAAACTAATGGACAATCATATCTATACTGTATGTGTTAATAAAGGAATTCGCGTTGCTATGTGTTCCTTATCACTTGATAAAGTTCATGGTTTAGCCGCAAAAATGAAAGCATTGATGTAAAAAAAGTCTTCACAATATTGTGAAGGCTTTTTTAAGGTAATAAACGATTATTAGCTAAATAAAGTTCATACCATTCTTGTTTAGTTAATTCTATATTTTCAGCTTCTACCATCTCTTTTAAATGTTCAATAGAGGTCGTTCCCAAAATTGGTTGCATCTTAGCAGGATGTTTTAATATCCATGCTAGAGCGATTGCACTTTTAGTAACCTGATATTTCCTAGATAATTTTTCTAATACAAGATTAAGATTTTCATATTCTGGATGATCTAAATAAGTCCCCTTTGTCCATGAAGCTTGTAAAATAGACCAAGGTTGTATAGTAATATCATTTAAACGACAATAATCTAATACAAAGCCATCATGATCAATAGATTCCTTATTATTCATATTTACATTAATGCCACTATCAACCATTCCCGCATTTACCACATTAAATTGTAATTGATTAAATTTTAATGGCTGTTTACAATATTTTTTTAATAATTCAATCTGATAAGGATTCATATTAGAAACCCCAAAATATCTAACTTTTTTATCTTCATACAATTTATCAAAAGCTCTAGCAACTTCCAAAGGATCTACTAAAGCATCTGGACGATGAAGTAATAATACATCAATATAATTAGTATTTAATCTTTTTAAGCTATTCTCAACACTTTCAATAATATGTTCATAAGACAAATCATAATAACCTTTACAAATACCGCACTTTGTTTGTATAAACATTTTATTTCTTAAATCTGGATTATCTCTTAATAACGAACCAAATAATTCTTCACTTTTCCCTTGACCATATATATCTGCATGATCAAAAAAGTTAATCCCTAAATTCAATGCTGTAATTATCAAATCCTTTGTTTGTTTTTCATCTAGTTTAGCAATTCTCATACAACCCAAAGCTATTCTAGATATTTTCATATTATCAATTGTTAAATATTCCATAGCCATCTCCTTTTTTAATATATTAACATGAAAAAAAAGATGTATCAAAACATCTTTTTTAATTATCCGCCTCATTTTCTGGAACTTTAAGCATCATGATTAAACCAATAATCAATAAGATTAACAAGCCACCAACACCCATCGTAGAACTATTAGTCAATTGAGTAATAATACCAACTAATAAAGTACCGGTAAAAGAAGCCCCCTTACCAAAGATATCAAATAAGCCAAAATACTCATTAGAATTATCTTTAGGTACCATACGAGCAAAATAACTTCGTGATAAGGCTTGAATTCCTCCTTGGAACATTGCTACACAAACTGCTAAAAACCAGAATTCCCAAGCTTTATCCAACTGTAAAGCAAAACATACAATAAAAATATAACCAACAATAGAAATATTAATCAATTTACGAGCTTTAATCTTATTAGTAAGTTTACCAAAGATTATAGCAAATGGGAAAGCAATTACTTGCGTTAACAATAAAGCCAATAACAATTGTGTTTGATCAATTCCCACATCATAGCCATAAGAAGTTGCCATCTCAATTACAGTATAAACACCATCAATATAAAAGAAATAAGCAATCAAGAAATAAAATATAGGTTTATTATTCTTAACCTTAGCAAGCGTATTTTTTAATCCTCTAATAACATCACCAAAGCTTTGTTTTTCAATTTCATGATTATAATACTTTTGTTTATAATTTTTTAATAAAGGAATACTTAATACAAACCACCAAACAGCTGTTATTAATAAACCAATAAGAATAGAAGTTTGACTAGTCAAACCAAAATTACTACCTAATAAAACAACAGCCATTGCACAAACAAAAGGAATACAACTACCAATATAACCTAATGCATAACCATAAGAAGAAACAATATCACTACGTGAATCATCTGTAATATCTGTAAGCATGGAATCATAGAATACATTAGCTGCTTGATAACCAACACGTGCAATAATAAATATTACAATAAAGCTTAACCAATCAAAAGAAAAACCTAAAGCTGCACAACCAATACAACCAAGTAATAAGAAAATTAAAAAATATTTTTTCTTTTTATCTTTTTCATCTGCTAATCTTCCTAAAGTAGGTCCTAAAAAGGCTACAATCAAAGTAGAAATTGATAAAGCATATCCCCAATATGCAGTTGAATCAGCATCGCTAATACCTGCAGATGTAGTCAAAGCTTTAAAGAAGATAGGAATAATTGTCGATACCATCATGATAAAGGCTGAATTTGCCACATCATATAATATCCAATTTTTTTCTAATTTTGTTAGATTTTTCATATATACATCCCCTATACCTAATTATTTTACCACTAAGAAAGCTAAAAAAAATAGTATAAAAGCATATTTAACAATTTTTAACATAAATAATCTAACTTACACTTAAGAATTAATCATGACATATCTTATAAAATTTGTTGTATAATTAATTTTGAGGTGAAATTATGCCAGCAGCAACTACGCATTATGAATTTTCTAAAGATGTATATTTAAATCTTTCCAATGAAATTGTCGATAAAATTACAAATTTACATATGTACTATCTAGGATCACAAGGCCCAGATTTATTCTTTTTTAGTGAAGGTGGTATTGGAAAATCATCTTTAAACACTTATGGAAGTTTATTACATAAAGAAAAAATCCATGAAGTTATAACCTATTTATATGAACATAGTCTACAAGATAATGATTTATTGAGCTATACATATGGTTATATCTGCCATTATGCCCTAGACTCCTTAGCCCATCCTTTAATTTACTATATGGCAGCACATGGACTACACAACAATGAATCAGAAAATATCAAACATTTTAGAATTGAAGCTTATATTGATAGTAAAATCTTAGAATCAAAAGATAGAACTATTTCAACATATGATGTATATAAAGCCGTAGCCATTAGCAAGTGCGATAATGTTAAATTAGCAAGCCTATATCAAAAACTATTTAAGGATCTTTTTAATATTGATATTTCCTTTAATAAAATTCAACAAACTATTAAAGACTGTCCAAAATATTTACGCTTATTAAAACCACAACCAACTAAATTTAAAGTAATCGGTAAAATAGAAAGCATCTTAAAAATGGACCATTATGCTTCAAGTTTAATGTTAAATAATGAATTAAACGAAGATGTCTTAAATATACAAAAAAATCAATGGTTTAATATATTTGAACCTGATTTAAAAGCTAATGAAACATTTTTTGAATTATATGATAATGCCATTGTAAAAGCAGAAAAAATAATAAATAATCCTCTAGATCAAAGTAATCAAACGGTTAGCTTTGATGGAAAAAACCTATAAAAAAAGCGATATCTTATAACTAAGATAGTTACAAGATATCGTTTTTATTTTTCCAAATCATGTTTAATTTGGGTTGTAGATATTTCTGGAGTTCTAGGAAGATAAACTACTTCTACGCCATAATCACGCAAATAATCAAACTTACCTTTCCAATCATCCCCCATAACAAATACATCGATATGATATTCTTTGATATCATCAATCTTTTGTTCCCAATTATTCTCTGGAATAACTAAATCAACATAGCGAATAGCTTCTAATAATTGTTTACGTTGTTCATAATTAAAATAACAATGTTTATTTTTTTCATCTAGATTAAATTCATCTGTAGAAGTTGCAACTACCAAGTAGTCACCAAGTTCTTTAGCTCTACGTAATAAATTTATGTGTCCATAATGTAATAAATCAAATGTCCCGTAAGTAATTACTCTTTTCATTTTAATATTCCTTTATATACTCTTTAATATTCTTGATAGTTTTGGCATCAATTGTTGTTTACGCGAAATAATATCTTTGTCATATCCTGAATGTTCATCAAATTTTGTCTCAATAACATCCACCATGACATAAGATAATGGACCATAGAATACAAATAAGGTACCTTCAGCCAAAACATGCGTAAACATCATGACCATAAGATCACATTTTTGTTCAACTTGTTCCTTTTCAATAGTTTTCTTAAATTCAGGCAATAAAGCTTGAACTTGTTCTAATCTATTATAATTAGTTTGACCAATTGCCAAACGATAATCACCAATATCATATAATTTTAAGTCACGATTCAATATTTCATGAGCACTAGCATCTTTCAAAGAAACACTAGCTCCTAACATTTCTTTAGCATACTCTTCAATATTTTCTATGCCCGCACGTGGCGCTAACCAAGCAGCTGTGGTTTTATCTAATGGTGTAGTCGTAGCACTTTTAAAATTCAAAGTATCACTAATAATAGCGCTCAATAAGATACCACTCATCTGCCAATCAGGAAGCAAACCATTTTCTTGATATAATATCGCAATTATAGTAGCTGTACATCCACATTTTTGATTTCGATAAAAAATAGGATGGTCAGTTTCAATATTACCAATATGATGATGGTCGATAATTTCTTCAATTACCGCTTTATCAATATTATTAATTGCTTGATTTTTAGCACTATGATCTACCAAAATAAAGCGTTTTTTATGATAATTTTGTAAATGATAACGTGATATAGCCCCAAATACTTTACCTTCATAATCTAAGACTGGATAGCTTCTAACCCTACTTTTAGCCATTTTTTGTGAAACATCTTCAACATATTCACTATCATGAAAGCAAATAACATTCTTAGTCATAATTTTATCAACACAAAATGATTCATTTACAACCTTAGCTACATTCATTGTATCTAATTTAGTAGTAATAATTGCACAACCTTCAGCTAAAGCTAAATGTCTAATCGTCTGACTAACTGGACGATCACAAGTAATTATTAAACATTTAGCTCCTTTTTCAATCAATAATTTCTGTTTTTGTAAACCATCAGACAATATGCATATACTATCTTTAAAGTCATCTAAAAAATCTTCATTTTGATTTAAAGTAACAATATAAACCTTGCCATTAGTCTTAAAATTATTTACTTCAACATCAACTACTCCCTTAACAGTTTTCGCAATATCATTTAAGGTAGCAGTTTTCATTAAATTATATAATTCTTCATTAGACAAAAGTCTTACCAATGATAAATTTGTTGCCGAAACAATACCTACTAATTTACTTTGATCATCAAGCACAAATAAACTACGATTAGGCGTAGTCAACATTTTATTCCAAGCTTCATTTAAAGTAGCATGAGCATCTATTAAATTAGGTTCATCCATTTCAATATCTCGTAGTTGACTTCTAGCATCCTTAAGCAATAAAGGATTCTCTAAGCCAAAACGCTTCAAAATAAACTTGCTTTCTTCATTTAATGGCCCTAATCTACAAGCTAATGCCGGTTCTCCGCACTTATTTTTTAGATTAGCATATGCCAAAGCCGAACATATCGAATCACTATCAGGATTCTTATGCCCTACAACATATAAATAGTCATTCATTCAGTCACCTACTTAATAATGGTAAAATAATCTTTCTTTCTTGGTTTAATTTCTACTTCTTTTATATCCGGATAGCCTATTGCCAAACTTCCTAAACATTTATATTCTTTGGAAACTCCCATCTTTTCTTTTAAAAGATGAAATTTAGGATTATTTAAAATATGTTTAATACCATTAATCCAACATGTTCCCAGTCCTAAATTGCATGCCTCAAACATCATATAACTAGTAGCTAAACTAGTATCTACAATTGGCTCAAAATTATCCTCTTTATAGAATAATAAGATAATATTATTAGCCCCATAAAAAGCATTATGAACATTTTCCATTAACATTGATAAATCTTCAATAATAGCTAAATTAGTCACTAAAACAAAATACCACGACTGTTGATTCATGGCACTAGGAGCCATTTGAGCACTATCAATAACTTTAATTAATTTTTCTATTTCGACAGGCTTATCATTAAATTTTCTAATACTTCTTCTTTTTTTAAGTAATTCATCAAATTCCATAGTCTGCTCCTAATAGGTCAAAATTTCATTACCTTCTTCTGTTATTAATATCATATGTTCAACTTGCGCACTATCTTGACCATCAGCGGTATATATCGTCCAACCATTTAAATTATCAATTACTACATTAGCTCTACCAGCATTTATCATTGGTTCAATTGTAAAAATCATACCAGGTACCAAAAGCATACCTGTTCCCTTTTTACCAATATGGGAAATAAAAGGATCTTCATGAAATTCTAAACCAACACCATGTCCTCCTAATTCTCTAACTACTGTATAACCTTTACTATAGGCATAAGTACTAATTGCTTCACCAATATCACCTACAAAGCCCCAAGGTTTTGCAGCTTGAATGCCTACGCGCAAACATTCTTTAGTAACCTCAATTAATTCTTGTCTTTTTTTACTTATATTTCCAATTGCAAACATTCTTGAAGCGTCACTAAAATATCCATCTTTAATAGTAGAAACATCGACATTGATTATATCGCCATCCTTTAGTTTTATTCTTCTACTAGGAATTCCATGACATACTTCATCATTTATGGAAGTACAAACACTCTTAGGATATCCTTCATAATGTAAAGGAGCACAAATTGCACCATTTTCTTTCGTAAAGCTACTAACCAAATCATCGATTTCTTGGGTACTCATACCTTCTCTAATGTTTTTAGCAACATAATCTAAAACAGCGGTATTAATATTTGCACTAATTCTAATTTTTTCAATTTGTTCAGAATTTTTAACCAGATTAGCTGTAGGAACGATATGTCCTTGTCGACGATATTCCTCTATCTTATCTTTATATTTTTCATAATAATCTATCATATTTATTACCCTTTATTTCTAGTGGTACTACCTAAACCACCATTACGTATCTCTTGGACATCATCATCTTCCGTTATTCCATAAGGCATGAAGATACCTTGAGTAACTGCTATGCCTTTTTCAATCTTAAATACTTTTCCATCTTTACTATCATTAGTCAAGCGATGGAAAATATGTCCTTCATTATCTGAATAATAATAGTCACTATCAATAATGCCCACGGTATTATTCATTTGCAAACGAAATTTAAATCCCCATGAACTACGTGGAAAAATACAAAATACCCAATCTTCATCCATTTTAACTCTAATACCTGTAGGAAATTTTATTTGTTCTTGAGGTCCTAAAGTAAAATCAAAGGGACTATACATATCATAACCAGCACTACCTTTTGTAGCTCTTTTAGGTAATTTTATATCATCATAAATCTTTTTAATTACTTCATTATCAGTTTCACCAAAACAATCAATATAATCCATAGCAAACTGTTCAAAACTTACTTTTTCAAATTTTCCAACTCTAACCATAATATTTCTCCTTTAATAATATCACATAATTAGCTAAAGCTACCTCAAAAGGTAAAAGTGTTAATAATGTATTTAAACTAACTATTCTTTTATTTTCAAATAATTGCATATTAATCAATTTTTCAATCATTGAATGTCTATCAAGATCTTTTATATAACTAATAATATCTGTTACTTTCTTTGGAATTAGTTCATACTCTTGTTCAAATGCCAAATGATATGATTCTACCACATCTTTAGCAACCTCATCATATTTATAAATATTTTTAATATCATATTCAGCAATATCTAATAAACTATCCATTAAACCAAATATAACATCATCATAACTAATAATTCTTTTATGAAGATCATTACGCAAGGTTTCCATAATAGTAGATTTACTAGTTCTTAAACTACTATGTACTATATGAATATCTATATTCTGTATCAATGCATATAATTCATTTGCAAACTTTTCATCAACATATTTTTCAAAAGTATATTTTATACCACTATACTTGCCAAAAGCTTTATATACATCATAATAACCTAATAATCTATTACGATCTAAAACTTCCCTATCAAAATTAAGCATCGAACCTAAATCTAACTTAGGAAATACATATTTGACATTTGCTGCATCCACATAATTAAAATGATTAGGTTCATCACTAAGATCAATAGCTATGATATTAGTAGCTCCTAATTGAAAAGCATAATCAATGGGTAAATTATCAAAATAACCTCCATCAATATATGATTTACCATCTATTTTTTGAATAGGAAAAATAGGAAAACAACTAGCACTAGCTAATAAATAAGCTTCACCATTTTCATCTAGCATTTCTTTATTTATATATACTGGCTTTAATGTAGGATAAATGGTCGCTATACAGCCAAAATCAATATTTGAATTCTGCAATCTATCATTATTAAAATAATCTTTAATTAAAGATTTAAATGGCTCAATATCAGCACCTTTTTCTTTAACATATGAACGTAAAAACGATTCTATCTTATCTTTATTCTTAAATATAGTTTCAATATCATACTGTTGCGGTATTTCTTGAGCTAATACATCCTTCATAGTAATTCTATCCCAAAGTTCAAATAATCGCTCATCATCTTTTTGCGCAATTAAACAGCCATTAAGGGCCCCAATTGATGTACCAGTAACAATATCAATATTAATTTCTAATTCTTTAATCGCTTTATAGGCACCTACTAAGTAACTACCCTTACTTCCTCCTCCACATAATACTAAGGCCTGCTTTATAATTACCACATCCTAACTAATTAACAACACGCTATCATTATAATCCACAAACCAACTTTTAACAATAAAAGCACTTTATTTTAAATAATCTAACAACAAAAAAAGACTTCATTGAAGTCTTTCAATCAATCAATATGGAGCGGATGAGCGGAATTGAACCGCCGTGTCGACCTTGGCAAGGTCGCGTTCTACCATTGAACTACATCCGCATAAATGGCGGTCCGGACGAGATTTGAACTCGCGATCTCCTCCGTGACAGGGAGGCATGTTAACCCCTACACCACCGGACCATTTTTCTGGCGAAGAAGGAGGGATTTGAACCCTCGCGCCGATTGCTCGACCTATACCCTTAGCAGGGGCACCTCTTCAGCCTCTTGAGTACTTCTTCAGTAACCAGCTTTGCCCTTACCTCAAGTGATACGTCTTATCCTTGAGCGCTTATTTATATTACCATGATATTTTTAGTAATGCAACAGTTTTTTTATATTTTTTTAAAAATTTTTTTCAATTTAAAACTTCTTAGTAATTTCTAAGAAGTTTGATAATCTAAAATTGGATGAGGTTGATGCATCGCTTTAAAATAATATGAGGTAAGTATCAACATAGGCTTTAAA
>CALVCO010000029.1 GCA_944326095.1 uncultured Erysipelotrichaceae bacterium
ACTTTTAGATATTCTTCTATACTACTTTTAGAATTAAGTTTATATTTAATTCTTAATTCTTTTAGTTCTGCTTTTTGGTGGTTAGATAATTTTTTATTTTGGTTATAACTATACATAATAGCCTGATAATCTTTATCTTTATAAAGTTTGTTTAATCTTCGCTTTGCTTCCTTTACACCAACATTATAGATATGATTAGCATAATAAAAGGCCTTATTTAAATAAGCTTCATCATTTTTATTAATATCTAATCTTAATGTTAATGTAAATTCGCTCATGTTGTCACCTTTATTGATTTCATATATATTTTTATATTCTAGAATTAATATCTTTATTAGCTTTGTGTTATATATACATATTCCATCTTTTGTTATTATCCTACATTAATAAAAACAAAATATTATTAAATAATATTACATTAATTTCTTTTATCGCAATTTTTACCCACGAATGAATTCGTGGGCTATCTTGCGAAGTTTATTGTATAAATCTTCTCAATTTTACTTTGATCGATTACATTACCAACTACCTTTTTAAAGCCAATGCCACATCCCATTACCAATACTTCTTGTCCAACATCGTTAGTAGACCTAACAATATTATTACTGATGATCTTTTCTACCTTCACTTTTTCGGCCCCTTACTAGTTTATATGTGATTATATATAAAAAAGCTATACAAAATCACACATAAGCAAAAAATGCATATGTACAAAATCGTATAGCCTGCCTTACCAGTAACAATCGTTTTTATACGCAAGTATAATAGCACAAGATGTAACCGCTATCAAAACTTTTTTAATAATATATAGACCGATATTTTACGAAATAATAGATGCCAACTTATGATCAATATTCATTAATTCTAGAACTCCCTATTTTTCGCAATATGCTTATGATAATAATAAATACCAAATAGCGATATTATACCAGTAAGCAAAAATACTATCAGTGATAATAAATAATTTTGTTCATACAAAGCATTACCACTAATCGTAGATGTGACAATAGATGGAATCCGCGCAATTGAAGTAATTAATAAAAACTTAGTTAAATTAATATTTAAAAGAGGTGCAAAATAAGTAATTAAATCTTTAGGAGTACCTGGAATAAAAAATATTATAAATAAAATCATTTCTAAACGCTGATGATTTTGTAAAAAACTAACACTCAATAGCTTATCTCTATCTATCATGCGATATAGAAAACTTTCACCAATCAATCTAGTTAAACCAAAAATAATCATGGTACCTAGTCCCATACCAATAATACAAATAAGCATTCCAGCAATATTTCCAAAGATAAATCCCGCAAGTACTTCTACTATTTCTCCTGGTAAAAAGGCAAATACTACTTGAATAGCTATAATTAATATCATAGCTAAAACTCCCCATATACCTAAATTTTGTAAGGTTATACTTAATTGTTGAGGATTTCGCAATATATCCATCATTGGTTTATAAAGCAAGATACAAGCAATACCAAGGATAATAATTAGAATAGTTGTCGCAATTAAAACCTTTTTATATTTAATAATAAAATTCTTCACACTAATTACCTACGCTTAATATTTTAACATGATTATGATTAAATAGCTTTTCTTTCAACAAATCGACGATATAAATATATTCCTAAAAGTGATATTAAACCTGTAATAACAAAAACAATAATCGATATTAAATAATTACCTTGAGCCAAATTATCACCACTTATAGTAGAAGTAATAATTGAAGGAATACGAGCAAAACTAGTAATTAATAAGAAATTAGTTAATTTTATATTGGTAAATGGTGCAAAATAAGTAAGAATATCTTTAGGTGTACCAGGTACAAAAAAGATAATAAAGAAAATATATTCTAAATATGGATGATGTTTTAAAAATGATATCTTATATAATTCTTCATCTTTTAAAAATTTATGAATAAATTTTTTATCAAAAAATCTAACTAAACAAAAAATAATAATAGTACCTATGGCACTACCTAAAATACATGCCAGCATGCCATTAAAAGTTCCAAAGATATAACCAGCCAAAACTTCAATTATCTCTCCAGGTAAAAAGACAAATATAACTTGCAAACTCATTAATAAAGACATGATAATAAAACCAAATAAACCCAAATCTTTAATATTTTCGCGAAGCAATTGTCCATTATTTAATATTTTCATTAAAGGATCATACATTAATAAACATATGATTCCCATCACCAAACATCCAATTAAAATAAGTATGATAATTCTTTTATTTTCTTTAATAAATCTTTGCATAACATCCACCTTTATATAAAAATTATAAGTAGATATTTTTACAAAAAATTATTACTATTTCTAAAAAATATATTAAAATTTTTATATAATTATCAAAAGGAGAAAACACAATGACAATTAATATAAGACAAGCAAATAAAAAAGATGTTTCCAACATCATGAATTTATTAAGCATTGTTTTAGAAGTACATGCTTCTATTCGCCCAGATATTTTCATCAGTGGCACAACCAAATATACTATCGAAGAATTAGAACAAATTATTGACGATCCAAATAAACCCATAATTGTTGCGACCAATGAAAATGATGAAGTAATTGGTTATGGTTTTTGCATATATGAATATATTAATCAACCATCTATGTTTCCTAGCAAAATGATATATATTGATGATATATGTATTGATCCTGCTTATCAGCATCAACATGTAGGAACAAAAATATTTGAAGCAATCAAACAATTAGCTATCGATAATAATTATGATAGTATTACCCTAAATGTATGGGAAGGTAATGATTCTGCCAAACACTTTTATGAAAAGATGGGCATGAAAATAAGAAAAACAAATATGGAAATAATGCTAAAAAAATAAGGGAGTTATAGTGACTCCCTGTTTTCATAATTCAACAATGCTCCTAATAGATTTGCATCATTACCAAAATAACATTTTTCTACTTTAGGAATAATGCGAATTTTAGGATTATTTAAAGCAATTTCTTTAATTGCTTCTTGGATATAATTAATAAATAAAGGCTCCTCAGAAATTCCCCCACCAATTAATACCTTTTCAGGATCAATAATAAATTGCAATTGATATATTACCATCGCAATCTTATGACAAACTTCTCTCATTATTTTTTCAATTTCCAAATTACCTTCTTTAATCATCTTAAAGGCTTCAATTCCTGATATATCCTTCATTCCTATTTTAGCTTCAATAATTGAAGCAATTCCTTTTAAACTACAATAACTATCAAAAAAATTATCAGCTTGCATATTTTGATTAAGATTAATACTCAAATATGATAATTCACCAGCATATAGATTAGCCCCTTTAATAATTTTACGATCAATTACGATGCCCCCTCCAATGCCTGTACCTAAGATAATAGTTGCCCCATTATTTACATCTTTAAGATTACCTAATACTAATTCTGCTAAAGTGGCACAACGACCATCATTTTCAATATGCACTTTAGCATTTAGATAATCACTAATTAACTTTTGAATATTATCATGTTTTAAAAAAGCTAAAGCGCCATCAATTGAAGCTGATCCTTTATCTGCATCTACTAATCCAGGCATAGAAATAGCTATACCTTCAATATTAGTAAATTGTTGATAAATATTATTAAGACCTTTTAAAAAACTATCAATATTTTCTTTAGGTGTAGCCATCTTTCCCTTAACAACAAGTTTATAATCATCATCAAAGATACCATATTTAATAAAAGTACCACCAATATCAATAGTTAAGATATTATTAAGCATTGTCATTCTCCTTAGTATTCAATAACATATCTCTTTTTTTAAGTCGACGTTTTAACCAAGAACCTTGATGATAATAAATTATATAAATAATAGATGTACTAATCCAAGAAATTGGATATACTAACAATACTTCAGAAATTGTATTATGTTGCAAAAATAATAACCAAACTACTCTTACACCAACTACGCCAAGTCCAGTAATAATTGTAGGTAATATCGTATCTCCCGTAGCTCTAATAGCTCCAGAATAAATTTCAATACATATATAAGCAATATAATAAGGTACTAATTGTCGCAATATCTGCATACCAATAGTTATTACTTGTTGATCTTGGGTAAATAAGGCATAGATATATCTACCACCAATTAATAAAATAGCGGAAATTATAAGGGTGGTTGCTAAAGAAAGCCCTAGGGTAATATTTACCCCTTTTTTAATTCGATCAATTTTATTTGCTCCAAAGTTTTGACCAACAAAAGTCATAATTGCCACTCCAAAGGCTGATAATATCATCCAAAATAATGCATCAATCTTTCCATAAGCTGTATATGATGCAACAATCACAGCCCCAAAGCCATTGATACTAGTTTGAATTAAAATATTTGAAAGACCATATAAAACCGAATTTATACCTGTAGGAACACCAATAAAAAATATATTTTTTAATATATCTTTATCTACAAATAACTTTTTAAGATTCAAGCTATAAGCATCAAAATGATTACTTAAGGCTCTAATAACTAAAATAGCACTAATTAATTGAGAAATTATTGTTGCAAAAGCTGCTCCAAATACTTCCCAACCAAAGAAAGCAACAAAGATAATATCTAAAACAATATTAACTAAACAAGCAACTATCAAAAAATATAAAGGACGTTTAGAATCTCCCATCGATCTAATGATACTAGATCCCATATTATAAATTAATGAAGGTATAGTACCCGCAAAATATACATTCATATAAACTAAAGAATAATTCATTAATTCTTGAGGAGTATCCATCATTAGTAACATTTCCTTACCAAATATCCAACCAAAAGCCATCAAAAGGATACCACCGATGATAGAAATAACTATACTAGTTTGAATAGTTGCATAAATCTTTTGATGATCATGAGCACCATAAAATTGCGATATTAAGACAGCAGAACCACTAGAAATTCCTACAAATAAACCAATCAATAAATTGATAATTTGCGCACTAGATCCCCCTACTGCTCCTAATGCATTGGTACCAACAAAATTACCAACAATCAAAGCATCCGCTGTATTATAAAGTTGTTGAAAAAAAGTTCCTAATAAAATAGGAAAGAAAAACATTAAAATTTGTTTAGTAATTGGTCCATTGGTAATGTCATATTTACTAACGCTCATATCTAATCCCCCACAAAAAGAATATTATTATGATACCACCAACAAAATATTAATAAAAGATATTTTCTCTTAAAATTAAGTGCTAAAATATTATTAGGAGGTACTATTTAATGAATGTTAATGTAAAATACTTTTTAAGCATGAATTCCGATAGAGAAAAAAGAAATCAAGAAAATTTTGCTTTTCTAGATGAAATTGGAAAACTAGCTGATGTAAATTTTAATGTTGAAAATCATGTTGAAGGTCTACCAGAAATTGTATTTATTGGTGGAGGAGGTGTTGAAGGTAATTTTAAAATTGCTTTACCTTCATTAAAAGATCCTATCATTATTTTAACTAGCGGTGAAAATAATTCCTTAGCTGCTTCAATGGAAATTTTATCTTATCTAAAAAAAGAAGGTCGTAAAGGAACTATTTTACATGGAAGCAAGACAGATGTAGCCGCAAGACTAAAAAATATTATCATGGCTCAAAATGCGATAAATTCTATTAAAGGCATGAAACTTGGCCAAGTTGGTAAACCATCAGATTGGCTAATTGCTTCTGATGTGGATGCTCAAACTTTATTAGCTAAAACTGGCATGGAAATTGTTAATATTGATATTGAGGAATTATTTAAGGAAATTAAAAAAGAAAGCTATCCTGAAAATCAATTTACTGAAGATTTAAAGAAACATAAATTTGATTCAAATGAATTAGAAAAAGCTCTATATATTTATGGTGCTCTATATCGCCTAAAAGAAAAATATAACTTAAAAGCTATGACAGTACGTTGTTTTGATCTATTAGAACCATTTAAAAATACTGGATGCCTTGGCTTAGCTATTTTGAATGCTCAAGGAATATATGGAGGTTGCGAAGGAGATATGCAATCACTTATTTCCATGGCTATCATTGGTGAAATATCTAAACAACCAGTATTTATGTGTAATCCAAGTCGCATCAATAGTGAAAATAAAGATATCGTATTAGCACATTGTACTCTGCCATTAACTATGCCATGCAAATACCACTTAATGACCCATTATGAATCTGGTCTAGGAGTTGCGGTTGCTGGTCAAATACCAGAAAAAGATGTAACTATCTTTAAATGTGCAGGTGACATGAGTAGATATTTTGTTCAAAAAGGTACAATTAAACGTAACCTAAGTGAAGAAGCACTATGTAGAACGCAAATTGAATTACATTTAGAAAAAGGAATGGAATATTTTGTAAATGAACCTATTGGTAATCATCATCTAATTGTCATAGGTGATTATGTAGATGCTGTAAAAGAATTCTTTACTCTATTATAAAAGCTTGATTTTTTCAAGCTTTTTTTCTTGTATATCTTCTAAAATACCCTTACAATTAAATTATAAATAAAGTGGTATTCAAAATGATAATTATAATTTATTGGCTAAGTTTTAGTATATTTTTATATACTACAATTAATGAAAAATTAAATAAATATCGCCCACTAACTAAAGGCATAACTAGTTTTTGTTATGTCTTAATTTATCTATTATTTAATCAACATTTTAATTTAATGATGCTTATAGCCTTAATTTGTTGTTCTCTTGGAGATTTATTTTTAGCCTTTAAAAAAATAAATAAAATATATTTTATCTTAGGAATGTTATCATTTCTTTTAGCCCATATCTTCTTATTAAAGCTTATGATGGAATATTCTCCATTAAATTTAATAAATTTTAGTATGGCAATTATAGCCTTAATATTATTAAAAATTACTACTTATAAATTAGATATTCATTTTGGCTTTAATCGATATATCATTTGGCTATATACTTTTATCATCGTTTTAATGGGTTCAAAAGCAATCAATTTAGCCATTTTCCATAGTTCATTATCTACAATTATTCTAGGTATTGGAGGAACAATATTTATCATTTCTGATATTATTTTAATGCTTCTATATTTTAAATATAAAAATAATATGAAATTACAATTAGCTAATTCTTGTCTTTATTATTTTACTTTATTTTTATTTGCTATAGCTTTTTAGGAGTCTATATGAAAAGAAAATTATTTTGTGAAATATCCCCATTAACTTATAAAATATCAACTCAAAAGGAAATATTAAAAAGAAATCTTAAAGACTTATTTTCTTCTATTAAATTTGCCAAAGAAAAAAGCAATCAAAAATTACCAGTTGTAATTTATAAGCATAATTCATTAATAAGAAGACAATTAGGAAATGTAGATCAACAACTACAAGAAAATAAAGCTATTAACTTAAGTATAGCCACCCCCAAAGTAAATAATATTCTTATCAAACCAAATGAAACTTTTTCCTTCTGGCATCTAATAGGCCCAATGGATAAAAAATTAGGTTATAAAGAAGGACTAACTATTGCCAAAGATTCACCATCAAAAGGCATAGGTGGAGGTATGTGCCAATTTACTAATTTAATACATTGGATGATTCTTCATTCTCCATTAGAAATAATTGAACATCACCACCATGATAATTTTGATCTATTTCCTGATTTTGGTCGTCAAGTACCTTTCGGTACAGGAACAAGCATTGTTTATAATTATTTAGATTATCGTTTTATTAATAAAACTCCATATACTTTCCAATTAATAACCTATACCAATGATAAATATCTATGCGGTGAATTAAGATGCAATCACCCTTTACCATATAAATATCATATCAAATGTAAAGATGAATTCTTCTCTTTAGAAGATGGCATCGTATATCGCAATAATAAAATTTATCGCATAATAATCGACAAAATAACTGGGAAAACTATCGAAGAAAAATTAATAAAAGTAAATCATGCTAAAGTTCTTTATGATACCAGCAATTTAATTATTTCTAAAGTTATCAACCATCAATAATTATCTTATTTTTTCTATTCGAATTAAATAAGGAGAATTATCTTGATTAAGTTGATAACTTTTTTCTATATAAAACAAATGATGATCAACTTGTTTTAAATATTTTTCAATTAATTCAGCTTCTATTCTTCCTTGATCATGAGGATACATAACTAATACCATTCTACCTTTATGTTTCAAAATATTTAAAGCATGTTTAACCGCTAATAAACTAGTATCAGGTAAAGTAGTAATATCTGAATCACTATTTGGACAATAGCCAAAATTAAAAATTATCGCATCAACTTCTTCTTTAACATAATCATGCATTTTCTCATGGCCATCAAATATTCCTACTAATCTATCATCACCAATTTTTTCTAAAGTATTTTTTAATATGTCTTCTTGAACTTCAAAACCATATACTTTTTTAACTTTATTCTTTAAGAAAAATAAAGCATCTTTACCATTACCCAATGTAGCATCTATACAAATAGCTCCTTTATGCAAACAAGGTAATAAAAAATCATGTGATTGTTCAACTATCGACTTCATAATATATCTCCATAAAAAAAGAAAGTAGAATTTCTACTTTCTAGTTTACGCTCATCTTAGTTATCAAGCAAGCTTTAGGTCCACTATATCCTTTGATATTACTAATTTCTTTGCTAAAGCGCATATGTGATTTTAATTCATGAATATTACCACCAATAGTCAAACCAGTTACTGGAATATATTTTTGACCATCAAAATATTTAGCTAAACGAACTTCTCCTCCAAAATTACCACTATAAATATCAAATTGGAAACTAGAGAAAGATAAACAAGCTAAATGCGGTTTAGCACATAATTCATCCATATCATATGCACCTTTTTCAACTTTAAGATTAGGCAATACACCAGTAGGTTTATCAATACCAAGATAATAACCATATTGATTAGAACCATGATTAGTTAAGATAATATTATTTTCTACAATCTTAGTATCTTTTAAAACAATACCATCAACATCAACCATACGATTATTAACAGAACCATCAACATATGGCACTAAACTAATATCTGGCATATCATCGCCATCACCATAGAATTTATCACCAATCTTCATAAGATCCATCTTATTATATACATCAGCATAATCAAGATTATCTATTAAATTACCAATTACTTGTTTAATTTCTTTATCTTCTAATAATACTGGTAATTCATTAGGTCCTACATATTTTAAGGCTTGATTTCTCAATTCAGCTTGGCATAAGAAATCATAAGTATCACTAGTAATTTTATCTAAATCTAAATTATCATAATCTAGATAATTATATAATTCAATTTCTTCTTTCTCATTTTTAAAAGTAGGAATAACTTCAATACCAATAGAATTTGTATAATAAGTATAATCAACACCTTGTGAATTTAAGATATGAACTTTATTTTCTTTAACAAATACTTCCATGCTAGAAATCCATCCATCTTTAAAAGTACTTGCTTTAAATACAGCATCTCCAATCTTAAATACTAAATCACTGTCTAAATATTTATTAATATTTGATTTATTTTCAAATTCTCTCTTTTCACCTTTTGGTAAAGCAAAATAAGTATTTAAACTAAATTTACTTTGATAAATAGCATCTTCAATCTTTCGTTCAATTTGAGCATCTGTATAACTTTCATGAATTACAAAACTAGCTTGTCCTCTTTGATCATTTTGATCAACATAGATAGTAACTGAACATGTAGCATCTAATTTAGTATTTCTAACGGTTTCAACTTTATCTAAAATATAAAATATTTCATGAGATTTAGTTTCTGTCTTTACTAAACGATAATCATTTATTTGCGGATATTTAGCTAATTTACTTATAATTTTATCTATCATCCTAATTTCACCTTTGCTTTCATATATGGGCCTCCATCACTTACTCTAACCCATTCTTTATGGCCTTTTCCACACATTCCCGTACCTGATAATTCAAAATCATCAGAAATCATACTAATAGATTTTAAAAGATCAGGAACATAGCCACTAATAATTACTGGCGCAATGACTTCTCCTGTCAATTTACCATCTTTAATTTCTAATCCATAACTAGCAGTACATTGAATACCCCAGTTCTTAGGATCTTCCATACCATTATTAGTATCATAAAGAATATAACCATGTTCGATAGATTTAATCATATCATCAAGTTTATCTTTACCAGGACTAAAGAAAGTATTAGTCATACGGGTATAAGCTTTATGAGAGAAAGATTCACGACGTCCATTACCAGTTGGTGTTGTACGCAATACAGATGCAGATAAAGCATCAGAAATACCTGTAACTAAAATACCATTTTTAATTATTGTAGTATCACTAGCTAAAACTCCATCATCATCAAAGAAATAACTAGCAACATTAACCGCACTACCAGCACCATCATGCATATTAACAATATCACTAGCAACTTGTTTACCTACATAATCTTTTGCTAGAGCACGATTCTTAACAAACATATCCATCTCAACCCCATGACCAAAAGCTTCATGCGCAATCAATCCTGAGATACTAGGACTAGTAATAACATCATAAACACCTGGAACTACTGGTTTTGCTTTTAATAACATCTTAGCAACCCTAGCACTTTCCAAACATAAATCATCAAACTTAGCAAATATATCACTAGGCTTAATACCATCTAAAGTCTTATATGCATTTTGCATATTATTACCATCACGAGAAATAGCCATAGCTACCAAATTATAATAAGCATAATGTTGCGTCAATTCCCTATTTTTAGAAATAAAACATTTAGACACTTCATATGTACGATAATTTGCAATCGCATTAACGATATTTTCTTCCTTCATCATGATATCTTTACCCTTAGTCAAAATATCCATGATTTCTTCATCACTATATTCTCTATCTTCAACTTCACGATTAAAATCTTTAACTAAAGGTTCATCACTTAGAATTTTAGTATCACTAGGCACATAATTATAAGTAAGTTTATTACTAGCCTTTATTTCATTTACTAGTTCATCAAAATTGTCTTCAGTTAAATTATCAAAAGAAAACTCACGATAAAGTTTATCTTTATATAATTTAATAACAAATCCTCTTTCTACTCCAACTTCATTTACTTGTGATTGTCTTGCATTAACACGATATGATTTACCCTTAATATCGCTACCTAAACAAGATACATAATCATAATCATCAGCAAATAAAGAAACTAGTTTTTTCATCAGTTCTTTTTTATCTTTTAGATAATCTGAATACATCTCAAATACCTCCAATAAATTAATTTTATTACTAATATTTAATGAATGTCAATTGATATAATTTTGATTTAAATTAATTTTCTATTTTAAAACATCACTTAACAACTTATCAATTTCCATTTGAATTCTTTCATCTTCTTCATTATTCAAAGAAATAATTAAAGATAAAATATCAACATAGCAATTATTGTTAGAAAATAGCTTTGGATCATAATGCCAAATATCTATTTTTACTTGTTCTTCATTAAGTAAAAATTCATCTTGCAATTCTATATTGTTAATATCACTTTTACAAACTGCATAGACAGGAATACTTGGGGGATTAATAAAACCATAATAAGACAACGCCGATTCACCAGAAAATACCATATCCGTTGTTATGTTAGATTTCAAAATATATGCACTACGTAAAATCGGATTTCTTAAATATGTTTTTATTTGTTTAATTAATTCTAATTTTGAACAATCAATTGACAAATATATTTTCCTTCCTTTTTTATGTTCAAAAAATAGCCCTGTAGAAACAAGTTGTCTATAAGCTCTAGTTAATGTCATATTGCTGAACTTTAACACATTAAGTGCATCACTAACACAAAAACTATCACCTTTCTGATATAAAATCCAAACTAATAATAATTGAGCAGATATAGTCAGTTTTTCAATACTAGCTTTATTTAGATATTCCTTATTAGTCAAGAAAGTTGCCATAAAAGGAAGATATATCATTTTATCTTGTAAAATAAAAGGAATATTATTTTTAAGCAAATTTTCTTTTCTGAAATTAGACAAATTATTTAGAACAATAAAAACAGGAAGATTTTCTATTTTATTAATTTTTCTAATTAGTTTTTTTATTGTCGATAACGTTGGAAGCTCATCTTGTAAAGAAACTCCTAAACATTTAACTCCATTAATATTCACGTTTTCTATCTTATAATTGCTTACGATATATATAGGCAAAGAATTATATTTTTCCCATTTAGAAAATTTAATATTTAACCCTAATATTTTTGTAACGTTCATAATTTCACCACTATTTTAACTTACTTTATTAAATTTTAACATTAGTAATGTTATTAAATAACATTTTAAGTTAATATAGCCATAAAAAAGTGAACTGCATTATTAACAACTCATTCAAAATTTGCAGCTCACTTTATCAAATTTATTTTTTATTTATATACTTCACATAGCCATCGTACAATAAATGCAAAACTAAATGTAAAGTTAAATAACTTGACCTTGTTATATTATATTCGGTATTTTTAAAGGAATTTTGAAAATATAAATTATATTTAGCTATAGATGAAAGCTCATTATCAGATAAATTTGTAATAGAAATAATTGGTACACCAACTACGTCTAAATTAACCAAATTATTTCGATATTTATCTATATTTCCTGACCATGATGCAATTATTATTAAATCATTTTTCTTAATATTATTTGCAACTATCTTCAATTCTCCAGAAGCTGGAATCATAATGATATGTTTGTTAACATTAAGCATACAGCGAGAAAATTCTTCTAACATTAAGCGTTGCCCTAAGCCTGTACCAAATGTATAAATATGATCAGCTTTATCAAGTATCTCATAAATCTCTTTTAAATATGTATTATTCAAAAACATCTTTATTGTTTGATTTATGTCTTTATTTAGCAATTCAACGGTATCAACATCTTGGTATTGATGAGCAGAATTATCATTCTTTAAAAAATATTTGAATTCACTAAAACCACTAAAATTTAACTTTTGTGTAGTTCTTAATACTGTAGCCGAAGATACATTACAATTCTTTGCTAATTGGGAAATGCTTAATGACTTACATAGTTCTATATTATTTTTAATATAACTTAAAATATGTAAATCAATTTGAGCAAGTTTGTGATGATTTTCATTGATTATTAAATCTAACTTTAACCCCATATCATCCACCACCCTATAAACTATAATATAATTATATTACATTTTTCTTAAACAGGGCTTTATTTTTTACTGATATCCATAATTAAATGTAGTAAAACATCAGCTCCTTTTTTTATATCAATATAGTCGGTCCATTCTTGAGGACAATGCGATACTCCATTATTCCTACTAGGAACATATATCATATTGGTATCAGTAAAATCAGTCATAATCATTGAATCATGTCCCGTACCATTATTTATGATGATATGTGAATAGCCTAAATCATCGCATATTTTTTCCATTTTCTTTACATTTTCTGCGCACATAATACTTGGGCCTGTTGGATTTGGATAATTAATGCGTTTAATCTCTTGCAAATCATATTCAATAGCAAATTGATTTTTAACACTTTCTAGCAAATCAATAATCAATTGTTTAAAATTCACTTTTTCTGTAATTTCTTTGGAAAAAGTTCTTATTTCAATTTTACCTTCAACTAATTCAGGAACAAATTGATTTGAATTAGGGATTATATCTAGTTTACCAACCATACCAGTAACATCTTTGCCTAATTTCTTAATTGCTTCATCAAATTTAACTATGAAATTACTTGTCGCAACTAGCGCATCTTTTCTTGAATTCATTGGAGCAGTTGAATCCCCTGTTTTACCAAAGAATTTGAAAGTATATCTTCCAATACCTGCTAGATATGAAATTAATCCTATTTCAACATTTTCTTTTGCTAGAACTGGACCTTGTTCAACATGCAATTCAACAAAGTTTTTTATTGATCCTGGTTTTCTTTTAGCTTTTTCTAAATCCGGAACTAATCCATATTCTGCCATAGCTTCTAATTTTGTTTGACCAAATCTATTCTTGACAGTTTTTAGTTCATATTCGGTCATAGTTCCAACCATTGCTCGAGAATTTGAAACACCAGTAGATGGGCCAAAGGTTGCTCCTTCTTCTGCATTCATTAATATTAATTCTAATGGATAATCATTAACGAAATCATTTTCCTTCAAAACACGCATTACTTCTAATGCTGCAACCGAACCTGCCGCTCCATCAAAAGCTCCGCCATTAACAACCGAATCATAATGCGACCCAAACATAATAACTGGAGCATCTTTTAATGTACCTTCCTTGCGCCCAAATAATGTTCCAAATCCATCTTCATAGATATGTAAGCCTATTTTTTCCATTTCTTTTATTAAATATTCTTTTGCCAAAGTATCCTCTTTGGAATAGGAAGATCTAGTTACTCCATTACCTGGAGTAGAAGTATAAGTTGCTAATGTTTCTAAATCACTTTGAATTCTTTCTAATTTAGTTTCCATAAATTTCTCCCATAAATTAATAATATATTTAAATATACATAACTAAGCTAATTAAAAGCTTAGTTATGTATTATTTTATAACAACTATTAAACACTTATGCACTTGTTCTTACAGCTGTTTTTAGTTCAGCTGCAGCTTTTTCTACTTTTGCCCCATAAACAACTTGCATCTGAGTATCACTAATCTTAATAATTCCTAATGATCCTGTTTTCTTCAAAGCTTTTTCATCAACAATTGCTGTATCTTTCAAAACTAATCTTAATCTAGAAATACAATTATCAATTTCAACGATATTTTCTTTGCCACCTAATGCTTTCATAATTTCTAAACCAAGTTCTGTAACTTCATCAGCATTTCCTACTTCATCAGTTTCATCTTCGCGACCAGGTGTCTTAATATTGAACTTAACAATAGCCCATTTAAATACAAAGAAGTAAATAACTGCATATACTAAACCTATAGCAACGTTAATTACCCATTTTGTTTCAGGTCCTCTTAATACACCAAATAACATTAAGTCTACTAATCCACCACCGGCATTACCAATACAAACTCCTAATAAAGTATTAATTAAGAATGATAAGCCAGCCATTGTCGCATGGAATAACCATAATAATGGTGAAATAAAGAAGAATGCAAATTCGATAGGTTCAGTGATTCCAGTAAAGAAACTTGTTAATCCTGCTGCTAACAACATACCTTTTACTTTACTTCTATTTTTTGGAAGTGCAGTCTTATACATTGCAAAACATGCTGCAGGTAAACCAAATACCATGAATGGATGAGTTCCTTGAGTTAGGAATCGAGTAGCTTGACGCATTAAATCCATATCAGGATTTGATTGCATTAATAATGCATTAAAGATATTTAAAGCACCAGAAACTTGTTCACCATCAATCATGGCAGTTCCACCAATTGGCGTAAATCTAATCATTTGATTCAAAATATGATGTAAGCCAGTAGGTATCAATAATCTTTCTAAGAAACCATAAATAAATGTACCAAATGCACCAGCAGATGCTAAAATTGAACCAAATCCATTGATTATTGTATTGAAAACTGGCCATACAAAATACATAATAATAGCCAAAAATGGAATAGTCACAACCATCATAATTGGCACAAAACGTTTACCACTAAAGAAACTAAATGCAGTTGGCAATTGTGTTTTATGGAAACGATTATGAATCATTGCTGTCCATAAGCCTACAACAATACCACCAAAAATACTCATACGATAAGTAAAGATTCCTAATACGGTATCATAAGCAGCATTTTGTTGGGTAGCTGTCAATAAATCTAATCCTTGTTCCATCAAATAATCAATACTAGTTGTTTCAGCTGTTATACCATTTAATGATAAGAAGAAACGAATAGTAACATGGAATAAAACAAACCCGATAATAGAAGCAAATGTAGCTACTTCTTTATCTTCTTTTGACATACCTTGCGCAATTGACATACAGAATAATACAGGCAATAAACTGAATAATCCACCTGCCAATGCATTTACTAAACTAACAAAATTATTAACTATTTCTACGTCAGCCAACAAATTTCCAAATACATTTGGATTTTGAAGAGTAGAAGCAAGACCCAATAACAATCCAGCAGCAACAATAATGGATAAAGGTCCCATCATTGATTTGCCAAATTTTTGAATGAATGTTTTCATACTATCCTCCTTAATAAAGTACTAATTAATGTGCACATTTGTATACTTACAATTTCATTATTACATTATTAAAATCGTTTTGAAAGCCTTTACATCATTTTAGAAACGTTATTCAATTTTGTACAAAAATTACAAATCATGAAATTTTTTACAATATAAAAATCTACAAATTAAGCCAAAAGAAAAGACGAATAATCTCGTCTATTTCTACTCAATATAAGTTACTTTATTATTTCTTTCAGGAATTATATCATTCATTTTTTCTACATAACCTACACTCAATGAACAATATACAGTTTCATCATCTTCTAATCCTAATTCTTTTAGATATGTAAGCATCTCTGGATTATTATTTAAATATCTTAATTGATTGACATAACAGCTTCCTAATCCTAAATCATTTGCTGCTAGCATCATATTTTCTATAGCACATACGCTATCCGCCATTGCATTGGCATTATTTTTCTTATGGGCAATTATGATAAACAAAGGGGCATTATAATTAAAAATATATTTCCCTTGTTTTGCTAGATTAATAGGATTAATTAAACTCTCATATCCTTCTTGATTTGAATCTAGTTTTATTAATACCTCATTAACTTTTGTAATCAATTCTTTACGTACTTTATTATTAGTAATTACAATAAAATGAGTTAATTGTTGATTTTTACCCGTTGGTGCATAATTACCAGCAGTTATAATTTCCATAATTTTTTCTTCTTCAACTGGTTTATCTAAGAATTTACGATAACTCCTTCTAGTTTTAATACATTTTAAAGTATCCATTGCTTACCTCCTTAGGTTACATTTAATAAATATAACTTAAAACAATTGATGGATCACTAGTATTTGTATAATTATAAATGATGGAAATAACATAATCACCATGGCATTTAACAATGATAGTACTATTTATTCCATTGACATCATCTATCGCATCGATAGCTTTCCATGTATCATTAGTCATTGGAAAATCATAAATATCACTAAAACTATATTCAGTATTAGGATTAGCACTTAAATTTGCCGTAGCAAAGGTTAGATATTCTTCTTCATTATTAACTAAACCATCAGCTCCTTCGATAACCAGATTTTCAATACCAACTAAAACACTACCATTTCCTGTAGGATCAATCATTCCAAAATCATAAGTAACAGCTTGAGATTCAATAGCTTCTTGAAAATTATCAATTCCTTTACTTTCAGCGCTATTCATTACCAATGAATTTAATTGTTCATCCGATAATGCAACATATCCTTCTGGAACTTCTATATTGATACCAATTGAAGTGTTAGTATACACATTATCGCTAACAGTTCCTCTTTCAAATATCTTTTCTTCTTCACTAGTACTTGTTTCTTCAGTTTCTGTAATTTCATTTACGGTTGTTTCTTCTACATCAGTATCTGAAGTTGGGTTTTGATTACTTGAACAACCTACAAGCATGGTGCAAATTGCTAATAAAATAACTAACTTTTTCATGGTACATATCCCCCTTACATAAAATTATATACCTATTTATCTTTGCTAGCTATTAAAAGAATCGAAACATTATTAATATTGGTACCTGTAGGACCCGAAGCAATCATATCAATTGGATCATCAATAATATCACTTAAAACAATTGTATAAATACTAGCAGGTTGCCAATGCAAAGCAAACTTACCACCTTTTACCTTAGATAATCTTTTACGAATAATATTAATTTCTACAATATTTGCTTTATTTTTAAAAAGTTGGGTATTAATATCTATTAATTCATGTAATATTTCTTCTGCTTTTTTAACCATATTAAAAGCCACTTTACCTATAGAAACTAAATACAAATTTCCTTTAGGCAACTTAAAACCTTTCAAAACATTAATAATTGTATTATCACAAGATATTAATGGAATAATATCATCAATTATTCTTTTAACATCTTTCCTAAGATTTCTCATCATTATACCATCTACTTAATTATACAAAAAAAGGTGGCATTACCACCTATTTAACAATTATCTTACCCTTAGCATTTTCATCATCCATGATGATTTCTTTAACACCAACTACTTCAATTGTACCTGACAAAGGATTTTTAATACTATCTACTACATTAATAATTGTAGCTTCTACTTCTGATTTTTCAAATGATAAATCGGTATCAATCATTTCACAATCAATTAATTTTAAATTCTTACAATAACATAATGGTTGAGTACCAATAATCTTACAATGATCAAAAGTGACACCATCACAATACCAAGCTAAATATTCTCCTTTGACTATACTATTTTTAACCACAACATTTTTAGCGTGCCAAAATGCATCTTTAGTATCAAATATACAATCTTCAAAAGTAGAATCTGTTATATATTGAAAAGAATATTTGCCTTTAAAATTAACATTTCTAAAATGTAAATTCTTAGAATGCATCATAAAATATTCACTTTCAGCTTTACTATCTTCCATAGTAATATCCTTAGAAAACCAACCAAATTCACTTGAAGATATTGTACTATCTTTAATATTTACTATATTACATTCTCTTACCGCTTTAATACCATTTAATTTACTATTAATAATATTAACATTATTTGAATACCAAATTGCAGCACGACATCCTGGTGTCATTTCTGAATTAACAATTGATAGATTATCATCATGCCAACATGGATATCTTAAATTAAATAAACAATTGTTAACTTCAATATTTTTACCTTCTTTTAAAGCACTTTCCCCATCAGCAAACCCCGCAAATATACAATCATTTAATTTGATATCACTTGCATTATATAGTGCTCTTTCTTCATCAAAACGTTCTCCATTAATAACTTTCATTAAAATTCCTTCTTTCCTTCTTCACATTTTTCTAATTTACATATCAAAAAATCTAAACAGTCTAATTGTTTTTGTTTTTGATGAATGTTTTGTAATAAATTATCACGATGTTGATGCAATAAATTTAAAAAAGTAGCTTTATTATCAATCATTAAATTTTCCAAACATACTTCAATAGTATTTTCATCACATCCTGCATCAATTAAATTGTTACGAATATCTTCATAACAACAATAACAAGCATGTTTGCTTAATTCTTTATCTAACATGTCTAATCACTTCCTCCATCTTAAGTTTATACAAATTGTTTTGATATATCAAATACTTATTGATAATATATATGTATAATAATTTTCTATATAAAGGAGGAATTATGGATATTCGTGTATTACAATACTTTTTAGCTGTTGCTAGAGAACAAAGTATATCTAAAGCTGCAAATTCATTACATTTATCTCAACCTACCTTATCGGTACAACTAAAAGCCTTAGAAGATGAAATTGGTAAAACATTATTAATTAGAGGAGCTAAAGGAAGTAAAAAAGTAACTCTTACTGATGAAGGTATCTTACTTCGTCAACGTGCTGAAGAAATTCTAAATCTTGTGGATAAAACTAAAAAAGAATTGACCTTAAATGATCAATTCATTATGGGTGATGTCTATATAGCTACAGGTGAAACTTTGGCTATTAAATTACTTGCTGATGTAGCAAATGATTTAGTTAAACAATATCCAAATATTCATTATCATCTATATAGTGGTAATGCCGAATTTGTACTTGAACAAATTGAAAAAGGACTAATTGATTTTGGTTTAGTTTTTGATGATATTGATCCTCAAAAATATCATTCCTTAGCTTTACCATATCAAGATATCTGGGGATTGATTTTACCAAAGGATGCCCCATTAGCTAAACAATCGAAAATTACTATCAAAGATTTAAAAGATATTCCTTTACTTATGCCTCAACAGAAACAACATGCTCATAATTTCATTACAATGTTAAATCAAAATAATGATAATTTAAATATTGTTGGTACTTATAACTTATTATATAATGCAAGCAAATTTGTTGAAGCTGGTTTTGGTTATGCTTTAGGCATTGATAATATTATCAATAATGATAATTTAACCTTTATACCTTTGGAACCAAAAATAGTTAGTAACATTCATATTATTTGGAAAAAATATCAAATTTTCTCTAAACCAGCGGAAAAATTTCTACATACTTTCATGGAAAAATATCATTTAAATCATTAATAATAATTTTCTGGAAATACTGATACATATACATAATATAAAGCATATTCATCATATTCTTCTTCTGGTGTTGAATAATATGAAATCATCATATTATCTTCATAAAAACTTTCTTCATCATAATATGAACTAGTTTCAAACCAGTTAATAAATTCATCACTCAAATTATAATCAGTTAATAATTCTTCTTCTATTGCCTCAACATTAGCTTCATTTAATAAATTATTAAAAGTTGTTAATGTAGATTGAACTAAAGCTAAATTATCTTGCTTTGAAGCATTAACATCCACATCTATACTATAATTAACTCCATTAATTAATCCTTGACTATTTACTGTAACATTTACATAGGCATAATCCCTATCTTCATCATCATCTAAATAACCACTGATATAATATCCATAATCAGAATAGTATTCATTTGGATCATCACTATATACATAATCACATTCTTGATATAAACTATCAGTTATTTTATCAATACTTTCAACTATTATTTCTTGTCGATGGCTCATTATGCCATAATCATGAATATATGTAGGAATAAAACTAACAATAAGCACAATTACAGGTATACTAATGCAAGTCAAAAAATATTTTGAAGTAGAAGGTATCCTATAACCTAATAAAGTTGCTAGTAAGGTTGCTTCATCTTTACGATCATTAATATTACCTAAAAAACTACTTCTTTTTTCAAAATAACCATTATCTTTCAAAGAAATAAATTTACCAACTACAAAAGTTCCTTTATCATATATTTCTTCTTGCACATATTCTTCACTATTAATTATTTCCATTGCTTGATCAACTAATTGTTGCCATGTATCACTATTAGTCAATTTTTTAAGTTGTTGATAAAATACTATTATTAAAATTAAGCAAACAATCGCAATTATAATAAATATTAATATATTTAAAAAATGAAGCATAGCACTTCTAAATAAAAAATTTTGCATTATAAATAATATAAAAAATAAGATAATATTAACTAGTTCACTAATTAATAAAGCTTTAATTAATATAGGTAATAAAAACATTTTAGCTAATACTTTAGTTTCATCTTTAACATTCATATAATTAGCTCCCCCTTAATTATTTATCTATATTATAATATTCAATTGAGGAAAATAAAATGAACAAAGAATTAATATTAAATCGTCATAGTACTAGAAGCTTTAAAAAAGAAGCTTTACAAAATAAAGATCTAAATAAATTAAATGATTTTATAACTAGCTTAAATATACCAAAAGATATTAATATCAAAATTATATCTAATAAAATAGGTACCTATGGTTTTATCAAAAATCCAGCTGCATATTTAATTACTTATTGCAAAAATAAACCAAAGATTCTAGAAACCATTGGTTATTATTTAGAAAATATTGTCTTATATGCTACAAGTTTAAATATTGGTACATGTTATCTAGGAGCTACTTTTTCTAAAAAACAAATCAAAAAAGAATTAATTATAAGAGATGATATGATAATACCCGTAATAATTGCCCTAGGTTATCCTTTAAACAAAATAACAATTAAAGATAAAATAATTAAAAACAGTATCAATGCTTCAAATCGTTTAGCTTTTAATAAATTATTCTTTGAT
>CALVCO010000030.1 GCA_944326095.1 uncultured Erysipelotrichaceae bacterium
GATTTTTGAGGTCATTTTTCCTCATGTTATTTTATACTAGTTTTTTCTACAACCTCATCCATTTTTAGAGCACCAAAAAAAGAGCTATGTAACTCTGACTTTCATCAAAAATTTTTACATAGCTCATTAAACTATTCTTCATTTCTACTTCTAACAATTAAATAGATTACAACTGCAGCAATCGCTACACCTATACCTCCAATAATCCACCAAATAAAACCAAAATTACTCTCTTTTTCAACTTCAACTTCCGGTGTTGTTTCAACTGTAGCACTTGGTGTAGGTGAAGGTGTAGGAGTTTTCTCTGGCTCACTTGTTTCTTCTACTTCTTCTGTTTCAATAGGTTCTAAAGTAGAAGTTGTAGGTTTAGGACTAACACTAGCAGAAGGTGATGATTTAGGTGTTACCACACAATCAGGTGCATCATAAATCAAATTACCCCATCGATCAAAAACATCTCCACATTCATTTCTAGTAAATGGTCCACCATCATCATAAGGTGTAGGTGAAGGTGAAGGACTTGAACAAGACAACTTAGCAATCTCAATATCCTTAGTCGTACTATATTCTTTACCATTAAATACTACCTTAGCAGTATATGTTCTAACCCCAGCAGCATCACATGTTGCATCCTTAGTAATCTTAGAAGACATGATACCTTTAAACTCTTGGCTATCATCACCATTTTTACATTTAAATGTTGCAACAGCTTGAGTATCACTAGTCCATGACCATGTCGGTTCACCATAACTATGTTCACTAGCTTTTACAATCGTATCAACTAAATTTATTTCGGTAGTACCTTTATCATCTTTAAAATATTTTTTACAACTATCACATTTGTAATATTCAATATTTCCATCAGTAGTACAAGTAGCACTCTTAGCTTCAACCTTAGTTAAATTATGTCCAACTTTAAACTTAACATTAATACTATTACTAACATTTTCAATATTAGTTTTAATATCTATTTTCTCTTCATAATCCCCAACAACCAAATCATCTTTTGGAACAATACTAAATGATGCTTGATCGCCATATGCTAACGAAGCTTTCCCATCAACAAATCCATTTACAGCACTAATAGTATAGTTATTAGATGTTGGCAATGAAACTTCAATGTTTCGATTACTACCACTAGTTATAACTATAGTTTGTGCTTTAGGTGTAGTATAGTTAGGACATAATGTACCAAAATCTAATTCACCTTTGTCAACACTAATTAAATAACTAGGAGCTTCATCAATATTAAGGCTAAAATATATTGAATGACTTCCAGCACCATTATATGCATTAACATAAAATTTATAATCACCACTTTGAGTTGGAGTACCACTTAGCATACCAGTATCTTCTGAAAATGTTAATTGTCGAAATATATTACCTGTCTCATTTGTAATAGCAATATCCCAATTATTAGCATCATCATTTAAAGTCTTAAATTGTATACTATATTCTTTACCAACTTCACCATCAGGCAATTTTTCTTCTGTGGTTATTGTTGGTGGCATATTATCAATACCAGTTGCTGGTAATGTTCCATAATTATCAATTTTATGATTATTAATAATCCGACCATTCCCTTCGATTGCAATCGTACCATAATTAATAACACTTACACCATTATTAATAGTCAAAGTAGCGCCATCTGCTATTGTCCAAGTTTCATCTTTATCAATTATAGGATTAGGTTTATTCACCTCATGCTTACCATAATAAATAGTATTATTACCTTCTTTAATTATGCCATTGCTTCCTGAACTTGGTATTAACTTTGCTCTAGTATCACCATAAACAATACTACCTTCACCTGGTACATTAATTCTTGCATTATTCTTCAAAGTAAAGGTTGCTGTTCCTTCAGTTACTGCGTTTGGCCATCCTAACCAAATTGAAAGATTTGAAGCTGTAGTAAAATTACTACCATCCATTGTTAAATTACTTGATGAATTTGCTCCTGCTAAAACACATATAACTTCAGAATTGCCTTTATTTTTTGCATTTAAATTAATATTTTTAATATTTAATGTAGCATTAGCCTTACTCACTACTCTAATAGCATTCAGAGATGAATCAACAGCTAACGTACCACTACCATCAATATTCAAGGTTGCAGCGCTATCACTATCGATATATATGCCTATACTATTTGATAAAATACTACTATTTCCATTAACTTTAATATTAAATGTTATATCATTTTTACTTTTAATATAAATTGCATTTTCATATTGATTAGCACTTGTATCCCCTTTAATCGTAGCGTTATTTAAAATTAAAGTTTTAGTACTAGCATCATAAGCAACATTATAATTATCAGCATTACTAGCAGTTAAACTTCCATTAGTATCTGTTGTCCAATAACCACTATCTGTAACTACAATATTACCAATGACTAATTCATAAGCTAGATTATTAGTAACTTCTACATTTTCTTGAAGTATTTCTGTTTCAGTTACAACCGCATCATCTTCATGCAAAATAAGTGGTGTGCTTGCTAAAACGTTAGTTGGTATCATTGTTATAAGTAATGCGGTAGTAAAAATAATACTCAAAATTTTTCTTTTCATGGTAATCACCTCACTTTTATTCTTATACACAAAAGGACATAATAGAAACACATAATTCGTGTAAATATCATGTCCTAGTTATCCTTCATTAAAGTTAAGTAAGCATAATTATTTGCTTCTTGTATTTTAGCTTTAATATTATCTCTTTTGGTATTAACATTATAACCTATAACTTTAAGTTTTTAAATAATAATTTACATAGAAAAAGACTTATCTCTAGAGCCCAAAACGAGTTGTCAAGGACTATTTAATCAAATTCACAAAAAAGCCACAATCTTGCGGCTTGTCCCGGCATTGAAAATATATTTTAAGCGGTTCCCGTTGATTTTTTCTCTTGTTCTTCGTATACTAAAAGTAGGGAAATCCCTACTTTCCATATTTCAGAAAGGTGGTGTAAAATCATGCGTGCAAATGCGTTTGTGGACAATGCCAAAGTCATGGCAAAAGGGCAAATCACAATCCCGAAGGATGTCCGTGATGTGCTTGGTGTGTCAAACGGTGATCGGGTCACTTTTATCGTTGAGGGAAACACTGTCCGCATTGTCAATTCTGCTGTGTATGCCATGCAGGTGCTTCAGCAGGAAATGGCCGGAGAAGCAGAACGCACCGGCCTGACCTCGGAAGATGATGTTATGACGCTCGTCAAGGAATTGAGAACTGAGGACGAAAAGGCATGAGAGTTCTGATTGATACCAATGTCCTCATTTCTGCTGCGCTGAGTGCAAACGGTACGCCTTATCAGGCGTATGAAAAGCGGCATCTTCCCCAAATCACGGTTTGATTTGTGAGCAGAATGTGGATGAAATGAAGCGGATATTCAACAAGAAATTCCCGAACCGGCTGGCGGCGTTAGACAAATTTCTTTCTGTTGCTTTGCTTACTCTGGAATTGGTTCCCATTCCGACAGAGGAAGATATGACCGAAACACAAATCAGAGATGTCAATGACCGCCCTATTTTGCGGGCAGCCATTGAAGCGAAAGCCGATGTGCTGCTGACCGGCGATAAGGATTTCTTAGAGTCCGGCGTGAAAAATCCGGCAATTATGACACCGGCAGAGTTCTTGAATACCTGACTGGCATAAGGACAGTGGGCCGAGAGTGGAAAGCTCCCGGTCCACTGTGTTTACATCTGCTGTATCTCGTTTTTGAGCATACGCTTGATTTTGTCGCTCATGGTTTAGTGCTGGGCCTGCCGCATGACCTCCCAAACTTCATCGCTGACCTCCAGAAATGAAAATGCTCTAAGTGACTGCTTCACTAACCATGACAAAACCATGATTAAGAAGTCACTTAGAGCATACATCTCTAGAAATAAGTCTATTAATATTAATCTAATTCCAATGCACCAGTATATAACTGATAGTATGTACCATGTTCTTTAATTAGATCATCATGATTACCACGTTCAATAATTCTACCTTGATCTAATACCATGATAACATCACTATTTTGAATAGTAGACAATCTATGTGCAATTACAAATACAGTTCTACCTTCCATCAATTTATCCATACCATTTTGGACAATTGCTTCAGTACGAGTATCAATAGAAGAAGTAGCTTCATCAAGGATTAGTACTGGAGGATTACTTAGAGCCGCTCTAGCGATTGCCAATAGCTGTCTTTGTCCTTGCGATAGACTAGCACCATCACCACTTAGCATTGTATTATATCCTTCTGGTAAATGTTTAATAAAGTCGTGCGCATTCGCAAGTTTTGCAGCTTGGATACATTCTTCATCACTAGCTTCCAAACGACCATAACGAATATTATCCATGATTGTACCAGTAAATAGATGAGTATCTTGTAATACGATACCAAGTGATCGACGTAAATCATCTTTCTTAATTAATTTAACATCAATGCCATCATAGGTAATACTACCTTTTTGAATATCATAGAAACGGTTAATCAAATTAGTAATTGTTGTCTTACCAGCACCTGTAGCTCCTACAAAGGCAATCTTTTGACCTGGTTTTGCAAACATATTTATATCATGCAAGATAATACGAGAATCATCATAACCAAAGTCTACATCGATAAAACGCACATCCCCTTGTAAACGAACATATTCAACATCACCATTTGGACGTGGATGACGCCATGCCCACATACCTGTACGATGATTTACTTCAACTAATTTGCCATCTTTTTCTTCAACATCTACCAATGTTACATGACCATTATCTATTTCAGGTTTTTCATCTAGTAATTCAAATATACGATTAGCTCCTGCTAAAGCCATAATTACACTATTCAATTGTTGAGAAATTTGATTGATTGGCATATTAAATGATCTATTCAATTGTAAGAAGGCTGCTAAACTACCAATAGTTAAACCTCCTCCTGGAATAATTGTAAATAAACCACCTACAACTGCACATAATACATAACTTACATAACCTAAGTTACCTAAAATTGGCATTAAGATATTAGCGTACATATTAGCTTTATATGCACTTTCAAATAATTCATTATTAATTTTATCAAAGTCTTCCATGCTTTGTTTTTCATGCGTAAATACTTTGATTACTTTTTGACCAGTCATCATTTCTTCAATAAAGCCATTAGTCTTACCTAAATTATTTTGTTGTTGAATAAAGTAATGACCACTCTTTCTTACTACTAATTTAGTAACAATTTGTACAACAAATACCATCGCAACAACAATAACAGTCAAAGGAATACTAATTGTAAGCATTGAAACAAATACACCAACAATTGTACAAGCTGAAACAATTACTTGTGGAATACTTTGGGAAATCATTTGTCTTAAAGTATCTGTATCATTAGTATAAATACTCATGATATCTCCATGGGAATTAGTATCAAAATATTTGATAGGTAATGTTTCCATATGTTCAAATAATGAATCACGAACTTCTTTTAATACACCCTGAGTTACATAAGTCAAAATCTTATTATATGTAAATGTACTTGCTACACCAATTAAATAAATTAAAGCCATTTGACATAAAGCTTGAATCAAAGGAACAAAATTAGGATTAGTCTGTCCAACTAATGGCGCAATATAAGTATCTATTAAAGTTCTAATAAACATACTACCCATTACACTAGCAATTGAACTAATAATAATGCAAACTAAAACAAAGAAACATTGTAATTTATGCTTAGAAAATACTAGATTTAAAATACGTTTTAAAACAATTCCCGGATTTTCTACTCTAGTATTATGTTGTATCTTACGAACATTACTCACCTAAATTACCTCCCTTCTTTTGCATTTTAACGATATCACGATAAATTTCATTATTTTTTAATAATTCTTCATTAGTACCAACACCATTGATCTTACCATCATCTAATACAATGATCATATCAGCATCTTCAACCGAAGTAATACGTTGAGCAATTATAATCTTGGTAGTATTAGGAATTTCTTCACGGAAAGCTTTTCTAATCAAGGCATCTGTCTTAGTATCTACTGCACTTGTTGAATCATCCAAAATCAAAATTTTAGGTTTTTTCAATAAAGCACGAGCAATACACAAACGTTGTCTTTGTCCTCCTGATACGTTAGTACCACCTTGTTCAATATAGGTATCATAACCTTTTTCGAATTTATTAATAAATTCATCAGCACAAGCTAATTTACATGCACGTTTGATTTCATCAAGAGTAGCATTTTCATCACCCCAACGAAGGTTTTCAGCAATAGTACCAGAGAATAAAACATTATTTTGTAGTACCATACTAACTTCATTACGCAAGGTATCTAAATCATATTGACGAACATCAATACCACCAACTTTAACGCTACCTTCACTAACATCATATAAACGAGGAATCAAAGAAACAAAAGTACTCTTGGCACTACCAGTTCCCCCAATAATACCAATAGTCATACCACTTTCAATCTTAATATTAATATCAGTTAAAGTTTCTTCCTCACTTGTTGGATCATATCTAAATCCTACATGTTCAAATTCAATTGAACCATCTTTAACTTCCATAATAGGATTTTCACCATTCGCAATTGTTGGCTTTTCATTGATAACTTCACAAATACGTTTAGCACTAGCCATAGACATAGAAATCATAACGAATATCATAGAAATCATCATTAAGCTCATTAAAATATTATTAGTATAAGTAAATAAGCTCATTAATTGTCCAGTAGTTAAATCACCAACAACAATCATATTAGCGCCCAACCAACTTAATAAAATGATACAGCTATATACAGTAAATTGCATTACTGGAGAGTTAAATACTAAGATTCCTTCAGCTTTCATAAATAAATCATAAATTTCTTTAGAAGCTTTATGGAATTTACTAGTTTCAAACTTCTCTCTTACAAATGCTTTAACAACCCTAATTCCTGTAACGTTTTCTTGTACTTCAGCATTTAAATTATCATATTTTTTAAATGCTTTATCAAAATAACCAAAAGTAATTCTAATAATACTAAATAATATTATAGCTAAGAAAATAACTGCTCCTAAGAAGATTAATGATAATTCCCCATTAATCATAAATGACATTGTCATAGCACTTATCAACATTAATGGTGCCCTAACACATATACGAATAATCATTTGATAAGAATTTTGAACATTAGTAACATCTGTCATCATTCTAGTTACTAAACCAGCAGTAGAATACTTATCAATATTTTCAAATGAATAATTTTGAATATTATGATACATTGCTTGACGCAAATTACGCGCATAACCAGCCGATGCATATGATGCATACTTACCACTCATTGCTCCAGCATATAAACTAGCAAACGCTGCAACAATCATTAAAATACCCAAAATGATAATCATCTTCATATCTTGTTTTTCTACACCATAGTCGATAATCAAGGACATCAAAAATGGAATCAAGACTTCCAAGATAACTTCTAAGCTCACAAAAGCTGGAGCTAATATACTAGCTTTTTTAACATCTTTAATTTGAGCTATTAAGGTCTTTAACATTTTCCTTCTCCCTCCATATTTTCTAGCACTCGCCATAAAAAATCTATCAATTGCGTTTTCTCATCATCATTAAGACAACTCAATAAAAGGTCATTAAATTTAGTTGAACCTTCCTTTAAAAAACTATGTAAATCTTTAGCTTTTTTAGTCTCTCTAACTATTCTTTTTCTAGCATCTTCACTTGAAACAACCCTTTCTACATATCCTTTAGCCTCCAAACGATTTATTAAGCCCGTAACCGTTGGATTAGAAATATGATAATAAGTTTCAATATCTTTTTGGGTCATCTCTTTATCTTCATTACGATGCAAAAATAATAAAAGTTCTGCCTGACTCTTCGTCAAATCTTTGGATGATAAAGATTCATTAAAATGTTTGTCCATCACAATATTAATTTTCTTTATTAGATATCCTAAACTTCTTTTATTATCCATAAGCCCTCCTTTACATAGCACGCTATTTTTTAACATCGTGCTTTTTTATTTTAATAGCGTGCTATATATTTGTCAATGTTGTTATTAATTTAACATGTTATAATATGAATAAAGGAGAAAGTCTATGAAGGTAATTATAATTTTATGTTTATTACTTTTGGTTTCTTGTCAAAATGATGTCCCCCAAACAAGCCAAGAACCAACCTCTTCTCCAACTTTAGAAACAAGTATTCCATCTCAAGAAACAAATAATCCAACCGACGAAATATTTAATTTAGTTAGTAATAATAATGATATTATTGTTGAACAAGATGTCCAACCAATTGATATTGTAAATCCAACCATGGCAGATATCGAAAATATTATTACTATATATCCATTAACTGAACCATATTATAGGATTGCTAGAACATATACAATAAATGATACCCTAACATATGAAAAAAATAATGAATCACGCAATGCATCTCTTATAATTCATAATTATCGTAACGACCCTACACAATATGCAAGTAATGTTTATGAATGTTATTTAGGTGTACCGCAAAGTGATGATGCAACTAGCTATCATTTCTTTGGAGTAACATATGATAAAGACATCTTTGTCTTTAAAGAAGATGGTAAAACAGAATCATTATATTTTACTACTTCTTTACAGAATGCCATTATAAATTCCTTACTTAATGCTGAAGAAGAAATAAATAAACTAGATGAACAAAATCTAGAATTTGCTTATAAACATATAATTGAAGAAAATAATATTGATTATCTAATCAATCGAACCTACTATGAACATAGTGCATGTACCCCCAAAACTAGTGACTATCTATATATCAAAGATATGGATATCGATTTCTTCAAACAAATAAGTCCAACCATGGAAACTGATGTATATTATGATGGAAATACTGGCATGGGTGGATATTATAATCGTATGTACGCTAATAATATATTTACTATTCATGATGAACAAGAAAATATCTTATCTATAATTGTTTTAGATAGCGAAATAATTTGCCAAGCAGGCGGAGGTAATCGTGGAAATGTTTATATTATCGATTTAAATAATAAAAAATTATTAAGCTATGATGAAATAATAAACAAATATAATTTAAACAAAGATAAAATAAATGAATTCATACAAACTAATGATATAATAACTTATAATGATATGAACTTTGGTCTATATGAAAATCCCGAAAATCAAATATTTGTCCATAATAACAAATTATATTTTCTAGCCTATCAAGCAGTAGAACATGGTAGTACTTATCCTATAAGTTATCCAATTGAAGAATTTCAATAAGAAAGGTCCATATGCAAAAGTTATCTCAAGAAATATTCCAAAATTATCAAAGAAGAAAAAGCTATAAAGAAAAAACTAATTTTATTAACCTATTAAAAGAACATTATGATATTAATGTTGAATCAAGTGGCAAGATTATTAAAAATCGCAATATTGTTATTGGCGATATTGAAAAGGCAAAAATAATCTTTACTGCCCATTATGATACCTGTGCTTGGTTACCATTTCCAAATCTATGTTTTCCTACTAATTTATTTTTATATATCTTTTATACCATTTTAATCATATTATGCATTTTCATTTTAATAACATTATTATCTACCATCTTATTACTATTAGGACTTTCTATAGATCAAGTAGAAATAATTTCCTTTATTTCCTCATTATTACTCTGTTATTCAATGTTATGTGGTTATCCCAATAAACATAACGCAAATGATAATACTTCAGGAGTAATAACTTTAATAGAATTAATGCATACTTTCAAAGATAATAAAGATATTGCTTATGTATTTTTTGATAATGAAGAAAAAGGTTTAATAGGTTCTGGTCGTTTTAAGAAAAAACATTTTACCAAAAATAAGTTAATAATCAATTTTGACTGTGTTGGTGATGGTGACAACATCTTAGTAATACCTTTTAAAAAAGGAAAAGAATATACGCAGCAATTATTAGAATATTATAAAGATATCAAAAATAAAAAATTTGTTGTCATCCATAATAGATATGTTTATTATCCATCTGATCAATCGCATTTTAAAAATACCATTGCGATTGCTGCTTTTAAAAAGAAACGTTTTATTGGTTATTACTTAGATAGAATCCATACTCATAAAGATACCATTCTAGATGAAACAAATATTGAAGCTATAGTTGATAATACTAATAAATTTGTTGAAGCAATTATTTAAAACTTGTATAAGCGATATAACTTATACAAGTTTTTATATTATAATCTTTCTCTTACCATCATCAAAGCATATCCAAGTAGATTTTGACCATTCCATTTATCCATATCAAATCTTTTAGGATCATCCATAGTTAAACCTATGCCCCAAATTCTATCCCTCAATGCACATTCTGCTAAAATCGCATCTTTTGTTTCTAATAATAGTTTCTTTAAATCATTATTTTGCAAAAATTTAGCATGTAGTCCTTCGTAGATTACTATTTGTCTTATTCCATTCCAATAACTTTCATTATATCAAAAAAGCATCAGTTTTTAACCAATGCTTAATCAAATATTTTAGTTTTAGTTGCTAGAGCTCTTACTAGAAGATAACCAACAATTACGGAAATCAATTCCCCTATAGCTACCTCTATACCACTAATTAAACTACCAGTTATAAAGGCATTAGGGAATAATACCCAACCAAGTTCAATTCCAATGATAATACCATTGAATATTACTGGCATCATTATAGCAAATATCGGAATATTTTTAATTTTATAATTGCGAAGTCTATAAGTTAGGATTGCGGCTAAAGCTGTAGCAATAGTACCTACAAATACATCCATAAATCCTAATACATTTAAGCCCATAAATGCTCCAAGCAAATTAGTTAAGAAACAACCTAATATTACCCCATATACACTTGGTGCATATATCAATGGTAGCATCGTTAAACACTCCGCAATACGAACTTGGATATTGCCAAAAGACAATGGTGCTAAGGCTAAACTTACCGCACAATACATTGCCCCAATAATAGCAATAATGCAGAAATTTCTTACTTTTTGATTCATTTTTTACTTCTCCTTGTTTTATTTATTGTCAGGTAATTGCGACTGACACGAAAATTATTTTAACAATTTATTTTTTATTTTTCAATTCCTTAACCATGAAAGTCATTGCGATAGTTTTCGCATCAATGATTTCTTGTTTCATGATCAAATCAACCAATTCATCTAAACTATATTTCTCTAAGATAATATTTTCATCTTCATCAAAATGTTGACCAACATACTTATCTACTTGGGCATAATACATTCCAATTCTTTCACTATCATATGCAGGTGTTGGTACCATTTCTCCTAGATAAATCCAGTTTTTTCCTTCATATCCAGTCTCTTCTACAATTTCTCTTTTAGCAGTTAATAAATCATTTTCTCCTAATTCTCTTTTACCGGCAGGAAATTCTAAAGTTTCATGACTAATACCATAGCGATATTGTCTTACCATAAAGAATTTACCATCATTATCCTCTAAGGCAATACCAACTCCTCCTGGATGTTCTACTACTTCTCGCCATGCTTTATTGCCATTAGCTATTTGTGCTTCATCTAAACGCACATTAATTATTCTTCCTTTATATTTATAAGTAGCACTAAGTTGTTTTTCTTCCAATGGTTTCATATTTTTAAGCTCCTTTAATAACAAATTTCCTTCTTACAACCATATAACAAACAAAATGAATAAAAGCAGTTAAAGCCCAAGAAATTGGATAAGAAATATATAAGACAAATTGCGTATGATACATAGCAAATATCGTATAAATCCAAATAATTCTAAATAAGCATGCTCCTGTTAAACTAACAATCATTGGCATAATAGAATAACCTATACCTCTTAAGCTTCCTACCATTACATCCATTAAACCACATAAGAAATAAGGAGCACATACAAGCATTAAACGATTAATTCCATATTCAATTACTTGAGCATCTGTAGTATATATACCTAATAATTGATGACCAAATACATAAGCACCAACCCCAAAGATTAAACCAACAGCTGTAACTATAATTAGACAATTAATTAAGATCTTATCAATACGATGATAATTCTTAGCACCAATATTTTGACTAGTAAAGGTTAAACAAGCTTGATATATTGAGTTCATAGCTGCATATACGAAACCTTCGATATTAGCCGCTGCTGTATTACCTGCCATGACTAAAGATCCAAAACTATTAACTGAAGATTGTATCAATACATTACTTAAACTAAATATAACACTTTGTAAGCCTGCTGGTAAACCTACTTTTAACATATCTATTACGATATGTTCATGAAACTTTAATTCTTTTGGTTTCAATTTTAAAGGATATTCAGATTCCATCAAAGATAATACTACTAAAGTAGCACTAATATATTGTGATACCGTAGTCGCAATAGCCACCCCAGCAACTCCTAAGTGAAATACAATTACTAATATTAAATTTAAAATTACATTGACGATACCAGCAATTCCTAAAAAGTATAATGGACGTTTAGTATCACCAATTGATCTTAAAATAGCTGCACCAAAGTTATATACCATAAAGGCTGGCATACTTAGAAAATATATGCGCATATATAAAGTAGACAAATCAATGACATTATCAGGAGTAGCCATCCAACCCAATAGTGGTTTAGCTAAAATTATTCCCACAAAAATCATAATAAATCCACTAATTAAAGCAAAATTAATTGATGCATGTACACTCTTTTCGACATTATCATAATCTCTTGCACCAAGATATTTACCAACAATAACACTAGTACCAATCGATACTCCTACAAATAAATTAACCAATAAATTAATTAAAGCTGTTGTAGCTCCTACTGCCGCAATTGCATCAGAACCAGTGAATTGTCCTACAACAATAATATCTGCTGCATTAAATAATAATTGTAGAATACTTGATAACATCAATGGAATAGAAAATAATAATATCTTCGAAAATAATGGCCCATTTAACATATCAATGCTATTACTTTTACGCATTACCCTTACCCCCTACAGAGCTATTATTTTACTCCTATTTAACAAAAAAAGATATATCTTAATCAAAAAAGATATATCCACAATAAATATAAAACATCTTAACTACAAAACCACTTATGCCTACAAAATCAAAGAAATTCTTTAATTGCGGCAATACGATATATCCACAATCCCATAAGACAAAAAATAAAAACAAAAAGGCCACAATCAATTTAGATAACCATGCATTACTACGCTTTCTTTGATATAAACTTAAACCAAAAGCAAAATAACAACATGCTAATACAATTGTAACTATCTGCCCATCAACTGCAAAATAATTCAATAATCTAGCAATAATTCCGCTAATTATCATTACCAATATAGGATATCCATATTTATACATTCTCTTACTCCTTAGTTAAAAATAAACTATGTCTCCAATCATAATAATATAAACATACAAACGCTGTAAGTGCCATTTCAATTATCATGATATATAAATCATAAGCATTTAATAATAAAATTCCTGAAAACAAACTAAAAATAAATCTAAAAGCTATAGCTCCACTCAAATCATCAGTCTTCATATACATTAAACCACAAGCCAAACTAGTAATAATATTTATACCCATCAAAGATAAACCCGTATTATAGAATACTACTTCAACAAGAGTAGGTATTAATAAAACTAACCAAAACTTATTAGTATTACGCATACAACCCATTAAATAACCCTTAGAAAAATAAATACTAGTAGCACTACTTATCGAAGAAATAAGAATCAATAAAAAATTCTCTAGATTTAAACTTCCTTCTACTAATCCTTCTTGATGGAAAAAATAGCACCAAATAAAAGGTACAACTACTACTATTAAAGCAAATATACAACCTTTTATTAATTCAACTATATTAAATTTCTTAAAGCCCATATCCTTAATATCTTCTTTTAAATATTTAGACCAAGTAATTAAAGGCAATATTAAATTTAATATAGCTACTAAAATTCCACTACCCAAAGAAACTAAATTTATTACTCTAATACTATTTTCATTTATATCATCAATACTTAAAGCCAAAATACCATTAGCTAAAAAATTAGTAATAGTACTAGCTATAACCATTATAAATAAACCCAAAATTACACAATTAATACCCTTTAATTGCCCACTCTCATCTTTAAACATCTTTATCACCTGACAAATATTGTATCACATTAAAAAAATATAAACATCTTCGACGTTAATATTAAAAAACTTAGCAAAAAATCAGCAATATGCATAGTTTTAATACCTTCGTAGTTACCACCAGAAAACTCATCTGTAGTTAGATTTGTTTTGCATTCATATCCTCATATTCCATCGAATCAAAACAACAGCTTATAATATGATTTTCAGGAATAGATCGTTCATTTTTTAGACGTTCTATTATCATTTTTAATATAGTAGAATTCCAACAACGTCTTACCCCTGTAAGAATCTTTATAAAGGAAGTATCTACATAAGCCATAATTTTATCTACATATAATGGTCTATCTATCATCAAAATCACCCCTTAAGTGTCATAAATTATATCGCAAAACTGTATGTGATTCAAAAGTTTTGCGGTTTTAAACCGCAAAACTATTACCTTTAAAAAAAAGAACTCTGATATTAAATATCAAAGTTCAAAAATAATTATTTAATAATGCTAGGATTCCATTCCTTCATAGGTTCATAACCTAACAATTTAGCAACCGTACTAGCAACATTACTCAAGCCAAATTCACCTTCAGCAATTTCTACATCGGCGTTATAAATAATAAATGGAACTGGATTCAAAGTATGAGATGTCTTAGGTTTAGCCTTATCTTCTGGTTTTTTCTTCTTTTCTAACATTTCATCAGCATTACCATGATCAGCTGTAACAATTAATATTGCATTAGCTTTATCACAAGCATCCATTACACGTTTCAATTGTAAATCTACAGCTTCAACACCAATTAATGTAGCTTCATAATTACCAGTATGGCCAACCATATCACCATTTGGATAATTACATCTAATGAATTTATATTCACCAGATTCAATAGCTGCAACCAATTTATCGGTAACTTCAGCAGCCTTCATCCAAGGTCTTTGTTCAAAAGGAATAACATCACTTGGAACTTCTTCCCAAACTTCTAAATTTTCATCAAATTTTTCTGATCTATTACCATTCCAGAAATAAGTAACATGACCATATTTTTGTGTTTCACTTACTGCATAAGATTTAACATTCTTATTTACTAAGAATTCACTTAAAGTATTTTTAATATGAGGAGGTTCTACTAAGAACTTATTAGGAATCTTTAAGTCACCATCATATTGAAGCATTCCACAATAATATACTTCAGGATATCTTACACGATCAAATTCTTTAAAGTCTTTACTATCGAAAGCCTTACTAATTTCAATAGCTCTATCTCCCCTAAAGTTATAAAGGATTACACTATCACCATCTTCAATAGTACCAACTGGTTTACCATCTTTCGCAATTACAAATCCAGGAAGATCTTGGTCTGAACAACCTAATTCTTGACGATAAGTTTCAATAGCTTCTTTACAAGATGCAAATTGACGACCTTCACCTAATACATGGATATGCCAACCTTCTTCAACCATCTTCCAGTTAGCTTCATATCTATCCATAGTGATAACCATACGACCACCACCACTAGCAATCATACAATCAAAATTATCATCACGAAGTTCATCTAAAACTTTTTCTAATTGATCAACATAAATTAAAGCACTAGTTTCAGGTACATCACGTCCATCTAACAAAGCATGAACACGAACTCTTTTAATACCTTCGTTTTTTGCTTGTTTTAACATTGCAATCAAGTGATTGATATGTGAATGTACATTACCATCAGATAATAATCCTAAGAAATGTAATGTATGATCTTTACAATGATTTACAGCACCCTTCCAAGCTTCAGATTCATAAATAGCGCCTGTTTCAATGCTTTCATTAACTAATTTAGCTCCTTGGCTATAAATTTGTCCACAACCCAATGCATTATGTCCAACTTCAGAATTACCCATATCAGCATCACTAGGCAAACCAACCGCAACCCCATGAGCTTTAATTGTAGTATTTGGGCAATTACTCATCAAATAATCTAATTGTGGTTTATATGCATGCATGACCGCATTACCATTATCTTTATCAGTAATACCGATACCATCCATAACCACTAAAACAACTGGTCTTTGTTCCATATTATAAATTCTCCTTTTTACTAATTTAGTATATCACAATTTTATAGGTTTGTTATTATTTTAATATAGCTAACTCCTAATTTGACACTTCTATAATTTATCTTTAAAATTAAAAGCATAGAGGATAAAATTATGCCAAAAATACTATATACTGCTACCGTATTAAGCCATCTACAACTATTCCATCAACCCTTCATGAAATTAATGAAAGAACATGGTTATCAAGTAGATGCCGCAAGTGATACAACCCCATTTACTAACAAAGAATTAGCCTGTGATAATTCATATGATGTATGCTTTCCCCGTAATCCTTTTTCTTTAAAAACCTTTAAAGCATATAAACAAATAAAAAAAATTATCCAAGAAAATAATTATGATATTATCCACTGTAATTCCCCAACAGCTAGTATACTAACTAGACTTGCAGCAAGAAAAACCAAAGCTAAAGTAATTTATATGGCCCATGGTTTTCACTTTTTCAAAGGAGCTCCATTATTAAATTGGTTATTATTTTATCCAGCAGAAAAATTCACTTCACGCTTTACTGATATCTTAGTAACAATCAATAATGAAGACTATCAAATTGCTAAGAAACATTTTCACGCTAAAAAAATAATACTATTACCTGGTGTAGGCTTAGATACTTCTAAGTTCAATAATGATAGAACATACAATAATACTGATAATATTAATTTATTATCCATTGGCGAACTTAATAAAAATAAAAATCATCAAATAGTAATTAAAGCCCTAGCAAATTGTCCTAAGAATATTCATTATCATATTTGTGGTGAAGGCCCATTAAGAAATGAATTATTAGAATTAGCCAAAAAGCTAAAGGTAAATTTACACTTAGAAGGATATCAAGCGAATGTAAAAACATTTTTAGATCAAGCTGACATCTTTGTTTTCCCATCTTTAAGAGAAGGCCTACCTAAATCAGTAATGGAAGCTATGGCCAATGGTCTACCATGCATTGTTTCTAATGTCAGAGGTAATCATGATTTAATTGATCCTAAAGGTGGTTTTGTTGTTGGAAATAAACAAGAAGAATATACCGCAGCAATAAAATCATTAGCAACTTCTAGTGAATTACGTAAATCTCAAGGCGAATATAATAAAGAAAAAGTAAAAAAATATGATATAAAAAATATCCTACCATTAATGGAGGATATCTATCTTAACAAATAGCACTTTTATTTCTTGGCTAGATGATAACTTTCATCCAGTCGTCTACAAATTTCATCATCTGGTATACCATCATCTAATATTATGGTATACCAACTTTTTTTATTCATATGCCAACCAGGATAATAATGTTCGTTTTGTAGAATTTCTTTCATTTTATCTGGTTCTATTCTTAAATCAATAATTTCTACAAGTTCATTAGATTTTAATCCAAGTTTATTTTTAGGTATTGTTAGAATAACTGCATACCATTTTTTATTATCCTTTCTTCGCCATACTGCATAATCAGGAAATTTTTGCCATAGAAATTCCAACTCATCTCCATAAGTGTTGCGAACATACTCTATTAACATCTGGGCTTGCGCTGATTTAAAAGTTCCTACGTCATAACAACTCTCAGCAATTTCTTTTAAAACAGCTTCTATAGCACTACGCACTTTTCCAACATATGTTCCTGAGGAATTTGTTTTATAAAGTATATATGGTTCATTGGTTGCAATTTCTATTAAATCAGTATCAACATTTCCCTTTTTATCAATTTTGATTATTAAAGAAAATTCACCATTCATAATAGGGCGATTATAAGTCCAATATCCTTGATTTACAAAACCAAACGATTCCAATTTTTCTATATTTACTTTTTTTCTATGGAATATATCCTCAAACATCTACCCCACCTCTTTTAAAGATAAAAAACAGTATAGCCTTTAACTATACTGCCATTATAATCTTATTTTTCACTTGATGGTAAATAATAAATATTTTCTCCATCTTTAGTTAACATATAGTTACTACGTGCATAACTTTGCACATAATCAGGATCTTCTAATTTATCCCTTTGACTAACTAGATAAGTATTTTCATCCGTTACTTCTTGTAATTTATCTTCTGCTTGCGATACACTTTGTTTCAATTGAGCTGTAGTATATATTTCTTTAAATGAAAGATAAAACAAATATGCAGAAATACCGATTATAGTTAAACAAAATAATTTAACTACAGGAGTTAATTTTTTCTTTTTCTTTTTAATAACTTTCTTTTGTTGTGTCACTTTCATCACCTATTGTTATTATATACTAAATTTTTTTCATAGCAAAGCATTAGAAAACAGCCTTTCGAAATTGAAAGACTGTTTTTTATTAATTAATTGAATTATTATTGATTGTCAGCATTAATTGCTTGAGCAGCAGTACGTCCAGAAACGATAATTTCAACGATTGCATTACCACCTAAACGGTTACCGCCATGGATACCACCAGTAATTTCTCCAGCAGCATATAAACCATCAATAACATTTCCATCTGCATCAAGTACATGACGATTAGTATCAACAACTAAACCACCCATTGTATGGTGAGTAGATGGAGCCATGAAACGCATACGAACTGTGCCAATTTCATAAGTAGAACTATCATAAGAACCATCTTCATTTTGTGTTGCAGTTCCGATTAAACTACGATAACCTGCTTTAGGAACATCAATTTCATCAGTAACACCCATTACATAGTTATCATAAGAAGTAATTGCTTCTGTCAATTGTTCTGCACTAATTTCAATACCATTTTCTGCTAATATAGCTGATAATTCTTCTGGAGTTCCAAAGTACATACGTCCTTCAACAGTTTGACTAGATCCATCATACATTGTTAAGCCTGGAATTACTGCAGATGGATTAGATAATTCAACGAATACACCCTTAACGCCATTCATTTCAATACCATTTTCAAATGCTTGTTCACTTAATACGTCACGTTCGCTTGTTTCATCAACATAACGTAAACCAGTAGTTGGATTCAAATAGATTGCATCTTCACCACCACCGAATGCTAAGTTACCACCATCAACCCAGCCTAATGGCATTAATTGAGTAAATTCCATACCAGTAACATCAGCACCAACTTCTTGTGCCATACGGATACCATCACCTTGCATAGAGTTACGGTTAGTAGTACCAATTGAATCAGTTAGATATTCGCTACTCCAGTAATCATTTGTTTCTAGCACTTCACTAATATTTGCAGCAAAACCACCAGTAGCTAAGATAACACCTTTTGTTGCATGTGCTGTTACAGGAGTACCATCATACATAGTTGCATTAACACCTGTTACTCGACCATTTTCATCAGTAATCAAGCTTTCTGCTGTAGTACGCATCATAATCTTATTAGCTTCATTAGCATTAATAAGTGATGTATATGGTGCCATGAAATAAACACCCCAGTTGCCTGTATATGTTTCACCATCAATAACAGATTGTAATTGTCGATTTTCACGTTGCCACAACGCACCAATTAAAGTAGATTGAGCAGCATTATCAAATTCAGCACCCATAGATTCAAGCCAAGGTTTAATTTCTTGACCATCAGTAATGAATTGACTAACTAAATCATAATCACCATATACCCATTCAGTATGTTCAGCGTTTGGTCTTAAACCACCATAATAAGTTTGGAAAATATGTAAATTAACAGTAGAGAATAATGTCAATTGATTTTCATTAACACCAGCTTCTAATTGTGGTACAGCCCAATCTAAATAAGCTTGAATTTCTTGTTTAAGGGCTTGTAATGTTGGTAGATATTCTTCGTGAACTCCACGATTAATCAACATTGAAATATCACCAGCTACAAATGGATGTTCATCATCGATAGTACCATCAAATGGTTCTTCACTCCATTGCATAATTGTTTGTAATGTAGCAATACGTCCAACATCACTCTTAACTTTATCATAAGTTTGACCATTATATTCACCTGTTGTAGCATCAGGGTCTGTTGGATCCCATACTAGGTATGGCATAACACTTTGATATTGTCCACCAGAAACAAGTGTATTACCACCCATTTCAGCATTCTTTTCAATAATTAATACTGTGTTACCATCTTGAGCAGCTTGAGCTCCAGCCATGATTCCAGCACCACCAGCACCAACAATAACAACATCATAAGTTTCTTCAATAGCTTCTTGTGCTTCATGAGCTACTGTATTAGCTTCAAATGCATCCATATTAGTAGCACCTGCTTGATTAGCTGCATCATTTAAAGCTTCTTTAATAGCACGGCTAGTAAATGTAGCACCACTTACCATATCAATACCAGAACCATTTGCAGCAATTGCATCTGCAAACATGATATCAAATGCAGGAGTACCTACATGTTCAGTTTCAGTAGAAGTATTGATTTGAATATCAGTAATTGCATCTTCACTAAATGTAACATCTAAACTAACAGGTCCATTATAACCTTGACCAGTACCAGTATAAGTACCAGCTGTATAAGTTAATTCAGCATCATTTGTAGTTGCACTACCCTTTGCAGCATCGATTGCAGCTTGAGCAGCTTCGATAACACCATTAGAAGTCAATGTAGCACCAGAAACAACATCGATTTCAGCACTTTGAGCTTCCATAATAGCATTACCTAAATTTTCTAATTGTGCACCACCAACATTAGGTGTTTCACTATCACCAGTAACAGTTACTTCAGTAATTGAGCTTTCATCAGTAGTAATTGTAACTGTAACTGTTCCACCATAACCTTGGCCTTCACCTGTATAAGTACCAGGTGTATATGTGCCAGTTGTACTACTTGTTGATGAACATGCTGTAGTAACAAGTAATAAACTAGCTACAATAATTTTAGATAATTTTTTCATAATTGCCCCCTTTTCATCTATATTTTAATACTTTGCTAAAAAATTATCAATTTTATTTTTCACATAAATTTCACATTTAACATTTCATTAGCAATCAATCATACGCAATAAAAAACTTAAAGTAACTGCTGATATAGTTTCATATATAATAATGTTATTTATTACATAATTATTTTTTTTAAATGATTTATATGTTATAATATCTATGTTTTAAAGACTTGCTACAAAAAGCAAATGAAAAGAGGAGTTGTCCGCTCCTCTTTTCTATTGCACTGTAGCCTTGAAATTAACTAGATAATTAGTCTTATTTTTTCATCTCTTTAACAATGAGATACAAAATAATTAATTCAATAATTATTCCAATATCCATTTTTAAAAGACTTGCCACAGTGCAACAGGATAGTATTCCCATGGTAAAATACCTCCTGTTATTAATTCTAATTATTCATATGTGAACAACCCCCACTTATAGAAGTGAAGGCTTCGTATAAGTTACAAAGTAACCTATTTTTAAGAAGTTTGGTTTTTAAGTTTTGCTCC
>CALVCO010000031.1 GCA_944326095.1 uncultured Erysipelotrichaceae bacterium
CTTTAAAGCCTATGTTGATACTTACCTCATATTATTTTAAAGCGATGCATCAACCTCATCCAATTTTAGATTATCAATAATTTAAGGATCGATATAAATAATCGGTCCTTTTAAAAACATTATATAGTTATTGTTTTTCGTTCTATCTTAATTTATGTTATGATATTATAGCGAGGAAGTTTATGTATTTATTAAAGGATATATTAAAAAAATTAAATATTAATATTGAAAATGAAACATGTGAAATTAAAAGTATAAAGTTTTATCAGCAAAAAAATAGATTAGAAATAGTTTTACATGATATTAGACCTTTAAGTTTTGACAATTATTATCAAATGCTTAATGTTTTTAATAATGTTTGTAAGTTAAATGAAATAATATTAAATGTTGAGGCTGATAATTGCGAAATGGATATTCAAGAATTTCATAAATATTTAACTTTTTTTAGTAATGAAGATAATTTCAAAGTATTTAAACATGCCATGCCTTCTTGTAATGATAATCAATATAATTTATGTTTTTATAATGATGCAGATAATCAATTGGCTAATAATTGTCTATCAATTCTTCGTGATAAGTTTATTAAAGTTGGTTTTAATGATATAAAAATGGAATGTATTTTAAAAAATATTAATTGTAATATAGATGATCGTACTATTGAAAAAGTAGAAAGTAATAATATTAATGAAAAAATAATTAAGCCTAATACTTATCGAAAATTAAAATTAGAAGATTATACTAAAATAGATATATCTAGTATTCAAGGGCCAATGGATTTTATCCAATTTAGAGCTAAGGTTTTTAATATTGAAGAAATAACTAGTAAAGCAGGAAGAATTATTCAAACCATTAGTGTTCATGATAATAATGAAGCTATATTGATTAAAAGATATGAAGGTAAATTTACTACGGTAGATATGCTTCATGAAATAAAGGTGAATGATGAAATTAATGTATATGGTAGTATCGTATTTGATAATTTCAGTAAGGATTTAGTATGTAATCCAAAATTATTAGAGAAGGTAGAACCTGTTAAGATAGTTGATGATGAAAAATATAAACGTATTGAATTACATGCGCATACTACAATGAGTGAAATGGATGCTGTATGTGATGTAAAAGATTTAATTAGTTTTGCATTTAATTTAGGACATAAGGGAATTGCGATATGTGATCATGCTGGAGTTCAAGCGTTTGCTAAGGCTCATAATCATGCTCGTGCTTTATCAAAAGGTAGAGAAGAACCATTTAAAGTTTTATATGGTTGTGAAATGAATATGGTTGATGAACAACTAACCATTGTAAGAAATAGTATCAATGAAGACATAGATAATTGTGAATATATTGCCTTTGACTTAGAAACAACCGGATTAAGTTGTTATTTTGATCATATAATTGAATTTGGTGCAGTTAAAATCAAAGATCAAGCTATTGTAGATAGAAAGCAAATGTTTATTAAGCCTCCGGTACCTATTCCAGAATTTATTCAAGAAAAAACTAATATTACTAATGATCATGTTAAAGATGCAAAAGAGTTTAATGAAGTTTGTGATGAATTGTTAGAATGGATTGGCGATGGTATATTAGTAGCTCATAATGCTAGTTTTGACTATGGATTTTTAAATGAAGAACTTAATAGAATAAATCGTCCTCCTTTAAAAAATCCAGTTATTGATACCTTAGATTTTGCAAGAGCTATACATTCAGATCGTAGAGCTTATCGTTTAGGTAATATAGCTAGACTTTATAAAATTACTTATGATGAAGAAGTTGCTCACCGTGCTGATTATGATGCGAATGTTTTAGCAGATGTCTTTTTATGTATGCTTAAAGATGCCAAGAAAAATGGGGCTAAAACCATTGAAGATTTGCAACATTTACAAAGTGAAAAGTCTTTTGCTAAAGTTAGAAAAAGTCATGTTGTAGTTATGGCTAAAAATCAAAAGGGTATTAAAGATCTTTATCAACTTGTTACTATTTCAAATACCAAAACTTTAGCGGTTTTTGGTAAAGCTAATGGTAAAAGTGGAGAAGAGTTTTTAAGTGAACCTAGAATATTCCGTAGTGAAATAATCAAGCATCGCGATAATTTATTATTAGGTTCAGCTTGTTATAATGGTGATGTTTTTGAAACAGCAGCTAATGGCAATCAAGAAGAACTTGCTAAAGCAATTAGTTTTTATGATTATATAGAAATACAACCTTTAGGTAATTATTTACCACTATTGAATATGCATAGTGTTCCTGATGAACAAAGATTAAAAGATATTATCTTAAGAATTATTAAAGAAGCAAAAAAACAAAATAAATTATTAGTTGCTACAGGGGACGTACATTATTTAACTAGAGATGATAAAAAATTTAGGGATATTTATATTGCTACCCAAGGAGTAGGTGGGGTAAGACATCCACTATATATCTATAATGCACAATTACGTATGAAATCGAAAAATCCTGATCAACATTTTTTGACTACAAAAGATATGTTAGATGCTTTTTCGTGGTTAGATGATCCAAATTTGATTTATCAAATGGTAGTGGAAAATCCTAATAAAATATTTGATATAGTAGATTATGTTCAACCAGTACCAGATGGGACATTCCCACCAATAATTGAGGGTTCTAATGAAAAATTAACTAATGTATGTTATGAAACAGCCCATAAGATTTATGGAGAAAATTTACCAGAGATAGTTACCGCACGTTTAGAAAAAGAATTGCATAGTATTATCTCTAATGGCTATGGTGTTGTTTATTATATTTCACATTTATTAGTTAAAAAGAGTAATTCGGATGGATATTTAGTTGGTTCGCGTGGATCAGTTGGTAGTAGTTTTGTTGCTACAATGGCAGGTATTACTGAAGTTAATCCTTTAAAACCTCATTATATTTGTCCAAATTGTCAATATTCTGAATTTTTAGATGATGGAGTAGTTGCGAGTGGTTTTGATTTGCCTGAAAAAGAATGTCCACATTGTCATACTAAAATGAAGGGTGAAGGGCAAAATATACCATTTGAAACTTTCTTAGGTTTTAATGGGGATAAAGTTCCCGATATTGATCTTAATTTTTCTAATGAATATCAAGCTAGAGCTCATGCTTTTACTAAAGAAGTTTTTGGTGAAGATCATGTATTTAGAGCAGGAACTATTGGTACAGTAGCAAATAAAACAGCTTATGGTTATGTAACAGGATATGCTGAAGAAATGGGTATTACCAACATGCGTAAAGTAACTAAAGACTTTTTAGCAGCTGGTTGTGAAGGAGTAAAGCGTACTACTGGTCAACATCCAGGAGGTATTATTGTCATACCTCAAGATTATGAAGCATGTGATTTTACTCCTGTGCAATATCCAGCTAATGATCAAAATAGTGAATGGAAGACTACTCACTTTGACTTCCATGATATTCATGATAATGTTTTGAAATTTGATTTATTAGGACATGTAGATCCTACAGCTATGCGCCTATTACAAAACTTAAGTGGAATTGATCCAAAAACAATTCCAATGAATGATCCAGAAACATTAAGCTTATTTTCTTCACAAGACGCATTGAAAATTGATGAACGTATCTATAGTGAAGAAACTGGAGCACTTGGCTTACCTGAGTTTGGTACAAAGATTACTAGAAGAGTATTAGAACAAACTAGACCAAAAACATTTGGAGATTTAGTAATCATCTCTGGATTGACCCATGGAACAGATGTATGGGCTGGTAATGCTTCAACATTAGTAGAAAATGGTGTGCCTTTAAATCAAGTTATTGGATGTCGTGATGATATTATGACTTATTTAATTGCTCAAGGAGTAGAGCCTATTATTGCCTTTACGATTATGGAAAGTGTTCGTAAGGGTAAAGGATTAAAACCAGAATGGGAAGAAATAATGAATGAACATCATGTTCATGATTGGTATATAGATAGCTGTAAAAAAATTAAATATATGTTCCCTAAAGCTCATGCAGTGGCATATGTAATTATGGCTGTAAGAATTGCTTGGTATAAAGTGCATTTACCTCATTTCTTCTATATTCAATATTTAACATTGAGATGTGATGCTTATGAAATTGAAACCATGACTAAAGGAGTACAAGCAATTCAAAATAGAATGAATGATATTCAATCACGCATGAATAATTATGCAGATAAACCAGCTACTAATAAAGAAAAAGCCTTATATGATACTTTAGAAGTTGTATTGGAAATGAATGCTCGAGGATATAAAGTTGGCAATATTGATTTATATAAATCTAAAGCTACCCAATTTTGTGTAGATGAAAATGATTTAAAGACTATTATTCCACCATTTATAACAATAGATGGATTAGGTGCTAACGTTGCCAAGAGTATCGAAGATGCCCGTAGTAAAGGCGAATTCTTATCTAAACAAGACTTAGCTCAAAGAACGCAATTAAGTAATACTTTAATTCGCAAGCTTGAAGTTTTAGGTTGCTTAGATGGAATGCAAGAAGAGAATCAAATGTCATTATTTTAGCTTGCATTTTAGTTAAATAATAAGCTATAATATTGGTGTAATCAAAAGGAGTGCTAATGGCACTCCTTAAATATTGTTTAAATGGAGGAATATGGAACAATTAGATTTGCTTAAAGAATTATTTGAGCCAATATTAAAAGCGAATAATGTTACTCTATATGATTTAAAATTTGTTCAAGAAAACAAAATGAAAATCTTAAGAGTAAGTATTATGAAAGAAGATCTAACAATGGATATTGATACTTGTGCTTTAGTAAGTGAACAATTATCTACATTACTAGATGAGAAAGATTTAATTAATTTTGAATACTATTTAGAGGTATGTAGCCCGGGTGCTGAAAGAGAAATTAAAGATCTTAATGAATTATCTAAATTGATTGGAAATCATATTTATGTTCGTTTAAAACATCCAGTAAAGAAAATGTTAGAAATTACTGGTGATTTATTAAATTTTGAAAATAATATCTTAACTATTAGTTATCGCGATAAAGCTTTAACTAAAGAAGTAAATTTTGAATTAGAAAATATTGATTATGCCCGTTTGGCTGTAAGAATTTAGGAGAAAGATGATGAGCAAATTAAATGATTTATTAAAAGCAATGGCTTTGATCGAAACTGATCGTAAAATTTCCCAAGATATTGTTATTGATGCTTTAAAAGAAGCAATGGCAAAAGCTTATAAAAAGAATGTAGAATTGCCAGATATCAATGTTAAAGTTGATATTACTCCTAAGGGAAATATCGATATCTATCAACTTTATAACGTAGTAGATGAAGTAGAAGATGACGAATTAGAAATTTCCTTGGAAGAAGCTAAAAATTATAAAAGTGATGCAACAATTGGTGATGTTATTGAACGTAAAGTAGAAATTAATAACTTTAGTCGTGCGGCTGCTACCTTAGCTAAAAGCGTAGTTAAGCAAAAGATTCGTGAAGCTGAAAAACAAGCAATTTATGATGAATATATTGATAAATTGGATGAAATGGTTTTAGGTATTGTTGAAACAGTAGAAGAAAAATTTGCTTTAATCAATTTAGGTAAAACTTTAGCAATTCTTCCAAAGAGTCAGCAAATTCCAAATGAAAAATTAAAAGAAGGCGAAAAGATTAGAGTTGTAATAACTGAAGTAAATCGTGAAACCAAAAAATCACAAGTTACAGTCTCTAGAAGCGATGCTTTATTAGTTAAACGCTTATTTGAAAAAGAAGTACCAGAAATTTATGATGGTATTGTAGAAATTAAGGCTATTGCTCGTGAAGCAGGTGAAAGAAGTAAGATAGCTGTTGTTTCACATAATCCAGAAGTTGATCCAATTGGCGCATGTATTGGTCCTCGAGGACAAAGAGTTCAAGTTATTATTAATGAGATTCATGGAGAAAAAATTGATATCTTTGAATGGAATGATGATATAACTAGTCTTGTTAAAAATGCTTTAGCTCCTGCAGTAGTACAAGCAGTAATACCTTCAGAAGATAATAAGAGTGTTTTAGTTGTTGTTGATGATAATCAATTGTCTTTAGCAATCGGAAGAAAAGGGAAAAATGCTCGCTTAGCTGTAAAACTTGTAAATAAGAAGATTGATATCAAGACTAAGGAAGAACTTGAAGAAAATGGTATTGATTATCAAACTTTATTATTAAATTATCAAGCAGAATTAGAGAAAAATCGTCGACTAAAAGCAATGGAAGAAAATAAAGTTGATGAAGTTGTAGAAAATGAAGAAGTTGAAAATATTAATGAACCTAAAGAAGAATTATTAGAAAATGAAATTAATCAAGAAGATGATAATGAAACTTTAGTTCAAGAAGCAAATGAAGAAATAATAGAAAAAGAAGTTGAAACAATTGAGAAACCTGAAGTTGAAGAAAAAGAAGAAGTAGTACAAGAAGAAACTAAGGTTGAAAAGCGTCGTAAAGTAAAATTAGAAAAGAAAGCTGATGAATATGTTAGCAAATTTGAAAAATTAGTAGATAATTCTAAAAAACAAGACCAAAATACACCAAAACGTAAAAAGAAAAAAGATGATGAAGATCGTAAATTACGTGCTAAAGATATCTTAAGTCATATTGATGTGGATTATGATAATCGTCCTGTTTATTCGGAAGAAGAATTAGAAGAAATTCGTATGCGTGAAGAAGAGGAAATGGATCAATATGATGTAGATTATGATGCTTACGAAGAATATTACGATGATTATGATGAGGATTAAGATGAAAAAAATTCCATTACGTAAATGTATAGCAACTAATGAAGTATTGCCAAAAAAGGAATTATTAAGAATTGTAAGAACTCCTGAACATGAATTAAAAATAGATTTACAAGGCAAGATGAATGGTAGAGGTTGCTACATTAAAAAAGATCCTGAAGCAGTTGAAATCATTAAAAAACGTAAAACTATTGAAAAAAATTTAGAAGTAAAAGTTGATGATAGCTTTTATGATGAATTATTAAGGGTGATTAATAATGAATAATGCATTTTATCAGCTTTTGGGATTAGCATTTCGGGCATCAAAATTAAGTTTTGGTGATAGTGCAATTGAAAGTGTGCGTAATAAACAAAGTCATTTAGTATTAGTTACTAGTGATATTAGCATGCGTTCATTAAAAAAAGTTGAAGATAAATGTAAATTTTATGATGTTGAGTTATTAAAAATTGATGATAGCTCAATGATAGCTAATTATTTGGGAAAGAATAATGTTAAAGTTATTTCTATAAATGATATTGGATTTGTTAAAAGTTTAAAGAAAAAATGTTAAAGGAGGTTCATAAATGGCAAAAACAAGAAAACCTGTATCTAAGAAAAACAATCGAAAGACAAAAGAATTTGTAAATAAAAATGATACTGTTGTTAAAGCAATTACTTATTCTTCAGGTATTACGGTTGCTGAACTTGCACATCTTTGTAATAAAAATGCAAGTGATATTATTAAAATTTTGTTTATGCTAGGAAAGATGGTTACTATAAATAGTACATTAGATGATGAAACTATTGAATTAGTTTGTTTAGAATTCGGCATTGAACCAACAAAAGAAGAAGTAAAAGATGAAAATAGTCTTGAAGATGATATTCAAGATGATCCTTCTAACTTGGAGGAAAGACCACCGATAGTAACAATCATGGGACATGTTGACCATGGTAAAACTACTTTATTAGATACTATAAGAAAAACTAAAGTTGTTGAAGGTGAATTTGGAGGTATTACTCAACATATTGGTGCTTATCAAGTTAAAGTAAATGGTAAAGCAGTTACTTTCCTTGATACTCCTGGACATGAAGCATTTACAGCTATGCGCGCAAGAGGAGCAAGTGTTACTGATGTTTGTATTATTGTAGTTGCGGCTGATGATGGGGTTATGCCTCAAACTAAGGAAGCTGTTGACCATGCTAAAGCAGCTAATGTTCCTATTATTGTTGCGGTTAATAAAATGGATAAACCAGAAGCTAATCCTGATCGTGTTATGTCAGAAATGGCTGATTTAGGCTTAATGCCTGAAGAATGGGGCGGAGATACTATCTTTGTGCGTTGTAGTGCTAAAAAAGGTGATGGTATAAAAGATATACTTGAAACTGTTTTGGTAGTTAGTGAAGTTTTAGAATTAAAAGCTAATCCAAATCGTAACGCTAGTGGTACGGTAATTGAAGCAAAATTAGATAAAGGTAAAGGACCAGTATGTACTCTATTAGTACAAAAAGGAACCTTAAAACAAGGTCAACCAATTGTTGTTGGTTCATGTTATGGACGTGTTAGAAAAATGACCAATGATATGGGTAGTGAAATCAAACAAGCAAAACCTAGTACACCAGTGGAAATTATTGGTTTAAATGAAGTACCAGAAGCTGGTGATATGTTTAAAGTTTTTGATTCAGAAAAAGAAGCTAGAGCGGTTGCTGAAAAACGTAAACAAGCAAAAATTGATCAAGAAAGAAAACAAACTAGTGCAATGAGTTTAGATGACTTAGCTAATCAAATTGAGATTGGTGAAATTCAAGAGATTCCTGTTATCATTAAAGCTGATGTACAAGGTAGTGCAGAAGCTGTTAAGTCAAGCTTAGAAAAAATTGAAGTAGATAGTGTTAAAATTAATGTTATTCGTAGTGTTGCTGGGGCAATTAGTGAATCAGATGTTATGCTAGCCAGTGCTTCTAAAGCTTTAATTATTGGCTTTAATGTACGTCCTGATGCAAATGTAAGAAAGAAAGCTGAAGAAGAGGGAGTTTCTATTCGTTTGCATAATATTATTTATAAAGCAGTTGAAGAAATGGAACTAGCAATGAAAGGTATGCTAGCTCCAGTATATGAAGAAGTTATCATTGGACAATTGGAAGTTCGTCAAACTTTCAAAGTTAGTAAAGTTGGCACAATTGCTGGTTGTATGGTTACTGATGGTAAAGTTACAAAAGATTCAAAAGTACGTTTGATTCGTGATGGTATCGTTGTATATGATGGAAAAATTGGCTCTTTAAAACGTTTTCAAAACGATGCTAAAGAAGTCACTAGTGGTTTTGAGTGTGGAGTTACAATTGAAAATTATAATGATATAAAAGAAGGAGATATCTTGGAAATTTACCAAGATCAGATTGTAGAAGCTAAATAAAATGGCAACAATTAAACAAGAACGTCTTAATCAAATAATATTAAAAGAAATCAGTGATATCATACAATTTTCTCTAAAAGATCCATCAATAGGATTTGTGACAATTACTGATGTCCATGTAAGTAATGACCATAGTTATGCAACTGTTTATGTAACTTTTTTAGGTAAAAAAGAACGAAATGAAAAAGGCTTAAAGACTCTAAATAAAGCAAAGGGATATATTAGAAGTGAATTAAGTAAAAGACTAAAAATTAGACGTATTCCGGAAATTAGCTTTAAATTAGATGAATCTTTTGAAAAAGCACGTAAATTAGATGAAATATTAAAAGATATACATGATAATGAGAAAAAAGTGTCTTAGGACACTTTTTTTTAGGTTTTGATGAAAACTTTGCATACATATAAGCACAGAAAGGAAGATGAATATGAGACAAATTACAGTAGAAGTTGCACAAGTAGAAAATTGTGCTAATAAAATTGAAGAAATGGCAAATAGCTATAAACAAGCTTATAACCAATTATTTGATGAAGTAGATTTAATGAAAAATAGTTGGAGTGGAAAAGATAACCAAGCATTTAGTACGCAAATTGCTGGTTATGAAGATGATTTTAATCAATTGTATATTTTAATTTATCAATATATTGAATTTTTAAGGGCTAGTGCAAAAGCATATAAGCAATTACAAGATGAATTATGTGCTCAAGCCCAAGCATTAGCAAATTAGAGGAGGATTTAAATGAATAATATCAAAATTTCTTTACAAGAAGTACAGAATTGTCAAAAACAAATTGAAAGCTTAAATGAGAGAATTTATTTATTATTAACTGATATGAAAAATCAAATGAATAACTTAAATGCATCATGGATATCTGATTCTGCAAATACCATTAGAGCTCGTTTTAATCAATTTGCCAATCGTTTTGATACGCAAAAGGAAACTATCGATGCCTATGCTAAATTTCTTGCTTTGACGGTTTCTAGCTATGATAATTTGGAAACAACAATTAATGCAAATGCATCTAATACCAATATTTAAAAAAATATTGGTATTAGCTTTACTAATTAATCTAGTAGGTTGTATTAATAAAAATGATGATGAATATATAACTATTGATGAATGGTTTAATTGTATTATTACTTCAATGAAAATTGAAGTAAAAGATAATAATGTTCAATCTTTAATAAATTGGGAAATTTTAAACGAAAAGGATAATTTTGCTTTAAATAATAAGTTAAATAATGATCTATTTGCGAAAACCATACTAAGAATAAATAAGGAATATGCAGAAAATTATTTAGAAATAGCTTATCAAAAAAATATTATTTCTAATATAAAAAAAGATGATCTTGTAAAAAAAGATGAGGCCTTAAAACAATTAGAATTAGCAGTAAATAAACGAAATAATCAATCATTTATAAATAATTATGATATTGTAGAAAATCCTTATATTAAAACACTTAAAAATGCAAAAATAGAAAAAGGAAAAATCATAATTTATGATGATATAGAATTAGTAGAAGATAATATCATTAAATATAATAATGAATATTTTATTATTAGTGATATTATTAAAGAAAATCAACAAATGCAAGCTAAAATTGAACCATGTGATATTTTAGAAGCATTTGAATCAATAGATATAAGTGATAGTTTTGAGGTAGATTTTTCTAAAGCTGAAATTATTGATGATGGTAATAATGATATTATCTTCAATAAATATAGTGCTAAAAATGCTGATTTAAAACCATTATCATTAGCCTTTTTTGAATCAAAAACTATTGAAATGAAAGGTTATAAAATAGAAATTAAATTAAGTAATGCACAATTAGTAGTTAATGCTCAAAAAGAATTATCTAATGGTATGGATCAGTATTTTAAGCTAACACTAAATAATTTAAAACCTTCTTTTAAATTTAAAATGGAAGATCAAAAAATTAAAGATGCTTATTTAAAAGTAGATTTTGATACAATAGCTAGTGCTGGTATTAAAAATGGAATTGCTAAAGATTTATATGCTGATTTTAAGAATGTTGATTCAAGTAATTTTATAAGTGCTGCAAAATCATTATTTAAAAAATATAGTGAAGTCGAGGAAACAACAATTCCTTTATGTACAATTGCAATTCCTATACCACAAATGCCTATATTAAAATTAATGGTAAGACTACAATTAAATATTTATGCAAGTGGAAGAGCAGAAATAACTTTATCAAATGATCATGCTTTAGGTATGGAAGTATTAAATGGAAATGTGCGATTAATAAATGATCATGAACATAAATGTGATTTTGTTATTAAATCTACCGTAAGTTTAATGTCAAGATTATTCTTTAGTTTAAATGCATCTAATATGGCTCTAATGGATATATATGCTGAACCAGGCATCAAAGGTTTAATTCAAAGCCAAGTTCATATCTACGATTCTAATAATGAACAAACTATTATGCAAAGTGATTTACCTTTAGATTTTTTAGATGATGCAAGTAATGAGGTTGATGATGTATTAGTTTGTGGTGATATAAAAGCCTATTTAGTATTAAATATAGGAATTAATTCAACTTCTTCATTATTAGGTAAATTAAATTTAAGAAAAAATTTTAGCATTTTAAATGAGCGTAACGCACCATTGATAAATGATGGTAAATATCATATTGAAAATTGGCATTTTGTAGATAAGTGTACAAGAAATAGGGTGATAAAGCCACAAAAAACACAAGAAATAATTGATACTACCCAAATTACTATCAAAGATTATTCTTTGATAGTTGCTAAAAATAAAAGCACTAAAATTGAAATAACCGGATTACCAAATGATTATACCTTAAGTGATATTGTATATTCGGCAAATAAATCATGCGTTAGTGTAGATGCTAATGGAATTGTAACCGGTATTGAAAGAGGAAGCTCAATAATTACTATTCAAACAACTGATGGTAAATACAAGGCAGAGTGCCATGTGCTGGTGAAAGGAGAACAAATATAAATGCTAGTATTTATATCTGCTTTAAACCAGCATATGGTTTTTTTAAATGATGAAAAAAAGTATAAATTTTTAACTATAAAAATTCATTTTGAAAATGAATTTATAATTATTAATAATCAAAAAATTCTCATGCAACATGAAAAGAGTATTACTTATTCACATGAAGATATTACATATTTCATTTGCTTTAGTATTTATCATAAAAATTATCAAAAATATGTAAGATATAAATTACCTCACCATTACTTAACTATAGGTAATAAAATTGATTATGATATATGTATTCAAGATAAGAATTTAAATAATCCTATAATTTTTGATCTAATTGAAAAAAAGTATGAATATAAAAACTCACATGTTAATTATTACGATGGAAAAGTTTTTGAAATAATAAATTTACGTTTTACAATTCATGATGATTTTATAATGATAAATCAACCACAAAATATTTTTATTAATTTACCTAAATATGATAAATTCATTAAATATCAAAAGCCAAATTTTCAAGATTTAAATCTATATAAATCACGTTTTAAATCTTATTCTAGCCTAAAACCTTTAAAAATCACTTTAGATAAACCTGATAATATTCCCACATATGAACCCATGCCTTTAGCATTATTATTAATACCGTCAATACTAATGTCATGTGCTTCTTTAATAAATGGTATTTTAATGACATATAATGCCTTATTAAATCAGCGAAAGATAATTGAAATAATTCCTATGTTAATAATGCCTTTATGTATGGTATTGTCAAGTTGTTTAGTTATACCACTTCAAAGACGATTTGAAAAAAATCGTCATCTTAAAAAAATAAATAAACGAAATAATAATTTTAGAAAAATGCTAAATTATAAAGTAAAAATAATAAATGAATATAAAAATACTTATATTAAAAATATAGAAGAACGTTTTTATGTTTTTTCTACACTTTATAATAAAGCAAAAGATTCAGATAATATTCTATGGTCTAAAACTTCAAATAATGATGATTTTCTAAAGATTATGTTAGGAAAAGGTATATATGATATAGAAATAAAATATAATGATATTAAAATTGAACAAGAAGATAGTTTATATTCTATTTATTCCGAATTCATTTATAATCTTACAAAGATTGAAACATATTATTTATTTGACTTAAAAAAATATAAAGTTTTAGCACTTGTTAATGAGGATAATTTATTAGAATATATAATTTTACAATTAGTAGTATATTTTCATCCTGATGATTTAAAATTATGTATTATTTGTACTAAAGATTATTTGAATAAACATAATTATTTACGCTTTATACCCCATTTAAACCACCAAAATAAAAGATGCTTAATATGTAATCAAGATAATTTAAAGAAAATTAAAGATTTAGAAGATAGTAATAATACTGTAATAATTAATTGTAATTCTAATTTAAAAATTAATGTTCCAAACTTAGTTATAAATGTATATGATTATTTAAATGATGTTGATAACTATAATGAAGCAATTATTACTAAAGATAAGTTGATATTTAAGGATAAAACATTTCAAGAATATATTTATAATCAAGCAAATTTAAACTTAGAACAATTATTTTTAAAAATAAATAATATTTATCAAAAAGATAATAAAATAAAAGAAGAAATAGGCATATTTGATTTATTAAGTATTAATACATTGGATGATATTGATATTCAAAATAATTGGGAAAATAATCAAACCTATGAGGGAATTAGTCAAATAGTTGGTTTTGAAAATAATGATAAACCAATAATTTTAGATTTAGCAACCTCTAAACAAGGTCCACATGGAATTATTGCAGGTAGTACTGGTAGTGGTAAGTCAGAGTTAATTATTTCTTATTTTATGGCCCTATGCTCTAAATATCATCCTTCACAATTACAATTAATGATAATTGATTTTAAAGGTGGAGGATTAATTCAGGCATTTTCTAATCGAAGCTATCATATTCCCCATTTAGTACAAACTATGACTAATTTAAATAAAACAGAAATTAAAAGATGTTTAATAAATTTACATAATGAATGCCAAAAAAGACAAAGATATTTTAAAAGAATGGCAAATATTTTAAATATGACCAGTATGGATATTGATAAATATCAACAATATCATGATCAACAAAATGAATTACCATATCTTGCACATCTAATTATTATTGTAGATGAATTTGCGGAGTTAAAACAAAATTATTTTGATTTTATTAGCCAATTAATATCTATTTCTAGAATAGGAAGAAGTTTAGGAATTCATTTAATTTTAGCTACACAAAAACCAAAAGGGGTAGTAGATGAACAAATATTTGCTAATAGCCATTTTATAATATGCTTAAAGATGCAAAATAAAGAAGATTCGATGGAAATGTTAAATAATGATTTGGCATATAAATTGAAACAAGCTGGAGAATTTATTTTAAGCTATGATGATATACAAATACATGGTAAAGGTGGTTATGGCTTATTGCCATATGATTATTCATTTAACAAAAATAAAGTTCAAATTTTAGATGAAATGAAAAATATCATTAAAGAAAAAGCTTTTAATAATACAAAAACGAAAACACAATTAGAATATATAGCTAATAAAATATGCTCAGTAAAATTAGATAATGAAATAAATCCTTTATACAATAATCCATTAAAATTAATTAGTTCTGAGGAAATAATTTATTATCGTCAAAAGGGTATATTATTAGGTGTTATAGATGATTTTTATATGAATAAGCAATATTATCTCTATCATAATAAAAAGCCTTTATTAGCAATTATTGCTTCTAAAATTAAACAACAAGAATTTATCGAAATGTATATGTATAATCTATTACGGATTAAAAATCCTTATCAACTTGAAGTATATATAATTGATGACGGAATGATAATTAATGATTTATATATTAAAAGTTTATGGTTTGAATTTATTAATACAGAAGAGGAAATAAATTATTTTTTTGAAAAAATTTTAAAAAATAAAAAAGAAAAAATGATTATTTTTACTAATATTAATCGTTTTTGTACTAATTATGAAAACAAGATTATGCAGATATATGATATGTTAGCCAATTATGAACTATATAATTTAAGAATTCTTTTTATAAATAATAGTTCAAATACCATAAATTCTAAAATTTTAAATTTAATGAGTGAACGTATAAGCATAGATATAAAAGAAAAAAATGAATTATTTAATATTTTTAGTACTAATAAAGCAGATGAATTAGATTTAGATAATACTTATGGTTTATATTTTAATAAGCATGTTTTACCTTTTATTAATATAAATATTGATAATTTTGAAAAAGATAGATTATTTAAAGAAATAAGATATAGTAAGCAACATAAGATCAAAACTATGCCTAATAGATTATTATTAACTAAAATAATCAAAGGTTGTTTACTAATAGGTAAAAGTTATAAAGACTTAGAAAATATCATAATTAGTAATTATCCTTTATTAGTTTTAGCTAGTAATCCACATTGTTTAAATAAATTTGAAAATTTATGTTTAAAACAAAATATACTATTTTCTAAAGATCTAAATATGAAAGCTAAAGTATATATAATAAATGCTCAAGAATATCAAAGATTAAATGATACTAAATATTATCCTTATCGTTTATGGATAGGGCCAGGATTTAAAAATCAATATATATTTAATTTAATGATTAAAGAAGATTTAAATATAAATCAAGGAATATTAGAATTTCAAGGTAATTTTGAAAGGATAAAGATTTATGAATCATGATTTATATATATGTTTAGAATTTGTAATAGCGCAATATAATCTAGAATGTATATTAGATAAACATAAGAGTTTATTATTGAATTTGAAAATCATTAAAGAATTAGTACCTAAATTAAAAAATTATGATTTTAATGACATATTAATATATGAAAAATATACTAACATTTGCCTTGATCCCAAACTATCTTTGGATGAGTTAGGGTTATATGATGGTATTACTCTTTTAATTTATTAAATATAAATCTTTTTTATATGAAAAAATAGCTAGCAGTTTGCTAGCTATTAAAACGTTTTCGATAAGTACATTTTTGGCATAATTCTTCATGACATTTATTTTTGGAAAAATCATTAAGAATTTCTTGATATTTATTACTATTTAATATTTTAGATAAATCTTGAGAAAATATATTACCAAGATTAATGTCTCCATGAGCATCTAGACAACATATGGATACTTGACCATCTACTAGAATTGCCAACATATTTTTTGCTGCATAACAATAACCATTATGATCATCATTGCTTGCAACACTTGGCCATTCAAACTCATCTTGAAAATATAAATAAATATTAGAATTTAATTGAAAACTATCAACTTTTTTTGTTGGATGTAAAGTATATTTATTATTAATATATTCATAGATTATCTTAGATTTTTCTTTCATATCATTACGATTCCAAAAGCGTAATTCAATATATTTATTAGTTGCATTATTAATAAATGTGTCAATTGGAAGATAATATTCTAATGCATCTAATGTTTGTTGATCTATTGAATGCAAAGAGAAGCTAATTTTTCGTAATGAAGGATGTTTATATATATGCATATGCTTTATAATTAAAGTTCCATTTGTAACTAATTGAACTTGAATATTTTCTTTATCACATATATTTAATATTTCATCTAAATTAGGATGTAATAGGGGTTCACCTTGGACATGAAGATAAATATAAGATGAATATGGTTTAATTTGTTGAATTATATGATTAAAGCTATTAATGCTCATAAATTGAGGAGTTCTAGTATTTTTATGACAAAAAGTACAAATTAAATTACAGATGTTAGTAATTTCAATATATATTCTTTTAAATTTCATCGATTAAATCTTGCTAAAAAACTCTTTGTTTTTTCGCTTTGTGGATTTTCAAAAATTTGTTTAGGGCTACCTTGTTCCTCAATAATACCATTAGCCATAAATACTACTTTATTACTAACTTCTTTAGCAAAACTCATTTCATGAGTAACAATTACCATGGTTAAACCTTCTGATGCTAAATTTTTCATAACATCAAGAACTTCGCCAACCATTTCAGGATCTAGTGCACTTGTAGGTTCATCAAATAATAATATTTCTGGGTCCATACAAAGAGCTCTAGCAATAGCAACTCTTTGTTTTTGCCCTCCAGATAAAGTAGTTACATTAGCATGTATAAAACTTTCCATACCAACTTTTTTTAAAAAATATAATGCTTTTTCTTGGGCCTTGTCAGCATGTCTTTTCAATACTTTTTGTTGAGCAATCATACAATTTTTTAAAACGCTCATATTATTAAATAAATTAAATTGTTGAAAAACCATACCTACTTTTGCTCGATAGCTATTTATATCCTTAGTATGTAATATATTTTGATTATCAACAATAATTTCACCACTATCAGGAATTTCTAATAAATTTATACAACGTAGCAATGTAGATTTACCCGAACCACTTGCTCCAATTAAACAAACAACATCATTTTTATGTACATCAAAACTTACACCTTTTAATACTTCAAGATGATCAAAGCTTTTATGAACATCATTAATTTTAATAAGTTCTTTCATGATTAGATTGCTCCTTTGCTAAATTCATGGTTTGGGCAAATGTATCTGATTGTGGAAGTGTAGTTTTTGTATGATTCATTTTCTTTTCAATTAAGTTTAAAATAATACTAGTAGTTAATGTCATACATAGATATACACAGGCTGTAATAAAATATGTTTCTGTAAATTTATAAGTTGATCCAGCAATAGATTTTGCTTGGAACATCAATTCGGTTATTGAAATAATCATTAATACGCTACTATCTTTGATATTAACAATAAATTCATTACCAATTGAAGGAAATGCATTTTTAATTGCTTGTGGTAAAATAACGTTCATCATTGTTTGCATATTTGACATTCCTAGGCTTCTTGCAGCTTCGGTTTGCCCAATATCGATAGATTGAATTCCACTTCTAACAATTTCTGCCATATATGCACCAGTATTAACACTAATAACAAAGATACCTGCAGGTATATAGGTCCAATTAAAAATAGGGCGTAGGGCATAATATAAGAATACAGCTTGTACCATCATTGGAGTTCCTCTGAATATTTCTATATATATCCAAGCGATAGTATCATAAATTTTCTTAATTATTTTAATTGATGAAGAGGCACTTTTATCTAGCTTAATTGCTCTTATTCCGCCAACCAATAATCCAAGAGCTAAGCCAATAATAGTACCACTTAAGGCAATTAATAATGTTGTTTTAATACCTAGAAAAAAGCTAGGCCAATATTGAATTAATATATCAATACAATTAGTTATGAATTCCATTATTCTTCAATAGCAGGTTGGCGGTTAGTAGCATCAATCATCATTTGATTTCTTTCATCTTGTGAAATACCACTTAAAATTTCATTGATAGGATCTAATAAATCACTATCCTTTGCTAGAGCAATAGATACTGATGTATCTGCTTCAAAACCATGTCCTTGCTCAAATTCTACAATTGTTAAACCTTCATTAGCAGCAACAACACCTTGAGCAACTGGTAACTCAGCAGTAATTGCATCAACTTCACCTTCGTTTAAAGCAAGAACCATACGAGGGTAAGAATCTTGAGGAGTCATATGTTGAACACCTTCAATTTGATCAATAACATCATCATATAATGTAGCAAGTTGTCCCATAACTCTATAACCACTTAATTCTTGAATATCGTTAATGTTTGTTAGTTCACTATCACTACGTACAACAACAACCATTTGTGATTCATAATAAGGATTAGTAAAATCAACTTGTTCTCTACGATCAGGAGTATCAGTCATACCAGCAATAATTGCATCAATATCTCCTTGGTTTATTGCAACAACTAAGTTGTCCCATACAATTTTTTTAATTTCTAATTCTTTTCCTAATTCATCAGCAATCCTTTTAGCAATTACGACATCATAGCCATCACAATAATCTACATCAGAAATTTGTACAGCTGTATCCGAAGATTCAACTTGAGTCCAGTTAAATGGAGCGTAGTCACATTCCATACCAACAACAAATTTATCTTCATTATCTTGAGTAGAAGTGGTAGATTGATTTGAACTTGATGAACAAGCAACTAATAAAATACTAAGTAAAACAACTAATAACTTTTTCATTTTTAATTTCTCCTTTTCTTAAAATATAAAATAAAACCGTATGTCTATTACATACGGTAAATCATTTTGTATATAATAGCACCTCTTCGAATGAAGGAGTGTCATAAGTATTTCCTATGACCCCACAAGACATATATGCCTATATATCTTGTTCGGCGATGGTTGCCTTTGGGCAGATCTTAACGTTTGCCAACTAAATCTGCTTACTAATCTGCATCGCTACCTCTATGTTTTATTTTATGAAAGTATATTAAATATCAATTGATAATTTGTCAATAGTTTTTTTTAATTTTTATTATTTTTGTGAAGTGAAAAACTAAATTCTACTTCATTATTAGCGAAGTGGAATTTAGTTTCCATTAAAATCAACTTGCTTTTAGTCTTACAGATTAGTAAATTTATATTATAAGGTAGTATATGGATATTTATTAAGGTTTAGTCGATTAGATTGGAGGTTTATTTATGTCAAACCAAAATAAGAATATCCACTTAACTAGTGAAGAACGTAAAATCATTGAAACAGGAATTATAAATGATTCAACTAAAGCTGCAATTGCCAAAACTATTGGCAAAGATAAATCTACTATAGGTAAAGAAATTAAGTCACATCGTAGACTAATAAGAAAATGTTCTTTACCACTTGAATGTTCAAATTATAAACGCTGTAAATATAATAGAAATTGTACAATTAACTGTGATAATTATGTTCCATTTAAATGTACTAGAAGAGATCGTTCACCTGGTGCATGTAATGGTTGTGATCAACAAAGATATTGTCGTTTTAATCAATATTTTTATTCTGCTGATTTAGCTCAAAAAGAATATAAAAATACCCTATCTGCTACTAGGGAAGGCATTAATATTTCTGAAGATGAATTAAAAAAAATAGGTAATTTAATACAACCTTTAATTAAGCAAGGATTATCACCTTACGCAATTTTAAAGATACATCCTGAAATCACCATTTCAGAAAAAACTATTTATAACTATATAGAAACTGGTATATTTAAAAATATTGGGGTTGATTTAATTGCCTTAGATCTTAGGAAACAAGTTTCTAGAAGAATTAATAGAATAAATAAAAATAAATACAAAATACGTAAAGATAAAAAATACTTAAAAGGTCGAACATTTGTTGAATATAAAGCATATGTAGAAAATAATCCATATGCTAAAGTTGTACAGATGGACACCGTTTATAACGATACAATTAATGGCCCTTTTATGCAAACATTCAAGTTTCTAAGATATTCATTCATGATAATCATATATCATACTGAATTAACTGCTGAAAATATGTATAATGGTATTCTTCTTTTAGAGAAAATCCTTGGACCAGAATTATTTTCTAAAGAAGTTGAAGTGATACTAACCGATAGAGGATCTGAATTTACATATGCAGATAAAATAGAAATAAGAGATGATGGTTCTAGGCGAACTAGAATATACTATTGTGATCCAATGTGTAGCCAACAAAAAGGTGCAGTTGAAAACAATCATTTAGAAGTTAGATACATATGTCCAAAAGAAACTAATCTTTATGAGTTAGGACTATGTTCACAAGATGATGCAAATCTTATATCATCACACATTAATTCTTTCCCAAAGGAACATATTGATGGTAAAACACCTTTTGAATTATTGAAATTTTTAAATAATGATCTTGCATGCAAATTTATAGATTTTGGTGTTGTTGAAATTGAAAAAGATAAGGTTATCCTAAAACCTTATCTCCTTAAAAATAACAAACGTACCAAATAGCTATTAATAGCTAATCCATATACTACCAGTCCATAACTAACTTAAGTGGAATTTAGTATTTCCCCAAAAATTATTACTCAAATTCCTCTTGTTTTTAGTGTGGTTTTTTTAGGTACTTTACAAGTTAATAATACCAGAAATAGTTAAATCTACAATAGCTTTTTGCAAAATATTAGTTATTTATAGTCCTATTGTTTTGTCTGCAAGAGTTATTTCCACATTTTTTTGTGCTCTTTTGAAGTAGAATTTAGTTTTTCACTTCACCTTTTTATTATTTTCTTCTATTTCATGCCATAAAGATAATTGTTTTTCATTATGTAATGCAAGTAAAAAATTATTCTT
>CALVCO010000032.1 GCA_944326095.1 uncultured Erysipelotrichaceae bacterium
TTAAAAGAAGAAAGGAGCAGGCAATTCCTCCCTAACTTATAGAAGTTAGAGTATCCTTGCCTAATATTTAGATGAATATAGCTATAGATGGACCTAGTGGTGCAGGAAAAAGTAGCATTGCTAAATTATTAGCTAAAAAATTAAATTATGTACATCTTGATACAGGAAGTATGTATCGTTGTGTTGCATATAAGGCTATACAAAATAAGATAAGTCTAGATGATGAAGAGTTAATTTGTCAAATGATAGATAATACTAAAATATCTTTTGATAGTGAAGGAAATGTATATCTAGATGATGAAGATGTAAAAAATAAAATAAGAACTAATGATATTTCATTGGCAGCTTCAAATGTTTCAAAATTACCAAGAGTTCGTGAAAAATTAGTTAGTTTACAACAAAATATGGCTAAAAACATATCGGTAATTATGGATGGTAGAGATATAGGAACTGTTGTTTTAAAAGATGCACCAATTAAAATATTTTTAACAGCTACAAGTTTAGAAAGAGCGAAAAGACGATATAAGCAAAATTTAGAAAATGGTATAATTAGCGATATTGAACAATTGCAAAAAGAAATTGATCAACGTGACTATCAAGATACCCATCGTAAAGCTTCACCATTAAAAAAAGCTGAAGATGCTATAGAAATTGATTCTAGTACAATGACCATCGATGAAGTAGTAGAAACAATTTTAAAAATAATTAAACAAAAGGAGAAATGTGCATGATTGATGGAATCATAGCGATTGTTGGTAGACCAAATGTAGGGAAATCTACAATATTTAATCGTTTTATTCAAGAGAGATTATCTATTGTAGAAGACACTCCAGGTATTACTCGCGATCGTATATATGGAAAAGCAACATGGTTAACAAAGGAATTGAGAATAATTGATACTGGAGGTATTCAATTATTAGATCAACCTTTTCAAGAAGAAATAAAAGCACAAGTAGATATTGCGATTGAAGAAAGTGATGTCATTGTTTTTGTTGTGAATGGAAATGATGGTATTACTAATGATGATATGTATATTGCTAAATTATTGCAAAAAGCCAATAAACCAGTTGTTTTAGCAGTAAATAAAATCGATGATAGTAATAAAAAATTAAATATATATGAATTTTATAATTTAGGTTTATCTGATCCCATTGCAGTAAGTGGTATTCATGGAATTGGAATTGGAGATGTTTTAGATGAATGCATCAAATATCTTCCTAATAAAAGTATTGATGAATATGAAGATAGTATTAAATTTGCTATTATAGGTCAACCAAATGTAGGTAAAAGTAGTTTAGTAAATGCTATTTTAAATGAAGAAAGAGTTATTGTTAGTAATATTGAAGGTACTACTAGAGATGCTATTGACACCCCTTTTTCTAAGGATGGTAAAGATTATGTTGTAATTGATACTGCAGGAATTCGTAAAAAAGGAAAAGTTTATGAAAATGTAGAAAAATATTCAGTATTAAGAGCGATGAGTGCCATTGAAAGAGCAGATGTAATATTATTTGTTATAGATGGAGAAAAAGGTATTCGAGAACAAGATAAACATGTTGCTGGCTATGCTTATGAAGCCGGAAAAGGCATTATTATCGTATATAATAAATGGGATACAGTAGAAAAGGATACGCATACAATTAATGAAGTTACTAATAAAATTCGTAACGAATTTGTTTATTTAAGTTATGCTCCAATTATATTTGTTAGTGCCTTAACTAAACAAAGAGTAAATGCTTTATTACCTTTAATAGATAAAGTATATGCAAATTGTAATTTAAGAATAGATACGAGTATTCTTAATGAAGTAATTTTGGATGCTCAACTTCAAACTCCAGCGCCTGCAATCAATGGTAAACGTTTTAAAATTAGCTATGCAACGCAAGTTAGTGTAGCTTGTCCTACCTTTGTTTTAAGTGTAAATGATCCAAAATTATTACATTTTAGTTATCAAAGATATTTAGAAAATAAACTTAGAGAATCTTTTGGTTTTGAAGGTACACCAATAAAGATTATTGCACGAAAGAAGGGTTAAGATGAAAACTGTAATTTTAGGTAGTGGAAGTTGGGGTTGTGCCTTAGCTAATGTTTTAGCGGATAATGGACAAGATGTAGCAATTTGGGGCATTAGTGAAGAAGAAATAAATGATATTAATTTAAATCATCAAAATAGTCGTTATTTTAAAGCTAAATTAAATGAATCAATTAAAGCATATCTTGATATAAATATTATTAAAGATGCCGATATTTTATTATTATCAATACCTAGTTCGGCAATTGAAGAAGTTTGTTTAAAAATTAATCAATATGCAAATAAACCTGCAATTATAATCAATGTGGCTAAAGGATTTCATCCAACGACTCATGAAAGATTGAGTGTGGTTATTGATCGTTGTTTAAATGATAAAGTAAAAAAAGCTATTGTAAGTTTAATTGGGCCTTCACATGCTGAGGAAGTTGTTATTAGATTATTAACCTGTGTAAATGCTGTAAGTAATGATTTAGAAAGTGCTAAGATAGTTCAAAATTTATTTTCTAATAATTATTTTAGAGTTTATACTAATGATGACGTTATAGGTGCAGAAATTGGTGTTGCTTTAAAAAATATTATGGCCTTAGCTAGTGGTATGCTTACAGGAGTTGGGCAAGGTGATAATGCTAAAGCTGCTTTAATGACTAGAGGACTTGCAGAAATGACCAGATATGGAACTTTTTTTGGTGGTAAGTTTTCTACATATTTGGGCTTAGATGGAGTAGGAGATTTGATAGTTACTTGTACAAGTGTTCATTCTCGTAATTTCCAAGCTGGTTTGACTATTGGTAAAACTAATAATGTTAAAGAATTCATGGCAACAAATACAAAGACAGTTGAAGGAATTAAAGCTTGTAAAATAGTTTATGAAGAAGCTTTAAAAAATCATATTGATATGCCAATTACTACAGAAATTTATCAAATTTTATATGAAGGTAAAGATTGTAGATTAGCTCTTGTTGATTTAATGAATCGTGAATTAAAAAACGAATATTAGAATATTATGATCGATCATTTGGTCGATCTTTTTTTATACAAAAAAAGAAGATGAAAATTAAATCATCTTCTTAAATTGATTACCAAGGACGAGGTCCCCAAGAATCATCCCAACCATCATCATATTGATATGTAAAGCTTGTGCATTTAGTTTCACTAGAATAATTTCCTGTAGAGAAACCGCCACATACGGATACATTACCATATAAATCGCCAACATATCCGTTGAATGAAGCAGATGAACTTGAAATATTACCAATTTGATATCCATCACAACTAATAGTTGCCCAATAGGTGATATTATTACCTAATACCCAAGAATAATCGAATAGGCAAGTACCAGTAGCTTGAATATTATTATAGTCATCAATTAATGATATATCTTTAGTATTGCCATAGCAACCACCTTCGCCAACAGACCATCCAATATTTATGGAACCATCTGCACCTTGAGAAGCACTAATACCATTGAAGGTAGTATCAACTTCGTGATCTCGAATATCTACTAAATCTTTTTTACCCGTTGAACTTACATAACTGGTTACTGATTGAACATTCATCCAACTTTCCCATTTTGCATATGGATAAGAGCCATAAACATAGGTTATTTCTTCAACATCACTAGGCATTTCAATTTCACCTGGAATACCTCCGCTTTCTTCGCAAGCATCAAGTATTAATTTATTGATATTACCAGGAATATTTAATGAGCTCTTGTAGCTATTATACCAAGTACCTTCACCTGATATTGCTTTATCATAACCAACCCATAATGCATTAGTATATTTGCTAGTTGAAGCAATCATCCACTTATCCTTTGCAGCACCTTCAGGAATACCATATTGTAGACCATCAGTTCCCCAGTCTGTTGTACCGGTTTTTGCATATACTGGATAATCTCTTTCAAGTATTTGCATGTAGTTATAATAAGGACCATAAACGTTATTATAAAGCAATTCTGTAACCATCCAAGCACTTCCACTAGAAATCACTCGACGATTTTGATCAGTAGGATAATAAACTGTTCCATCTTGCATAACGATTTTACTAATAGTATGAGGTTTGTTATAAATTCCACCATTTAACATTGCGGCTTGAGCTCCAGCCATTTCATAAGGAGTAGTTTCAAACCAAGTACCACCAATCGCAAATGAAAGATGGAAATTATCTTCAGTAACTTTAGTAAAACCAATAGATTGCATATAATCAACAATTTTTTTAGTTCCAATTGTTTCCTGTACTTCTTGCAAGGTTAAAATTGCAGGGATATTTAACGATGCTCCAACAGCATCTTTTAGAGGTACATCACCACGATATTTACCATCAAAATTTACTAATACTCTTGATTCATATGGGTAGGTTATAGGCTTATCTACTACTACATGATCCAAAGACCAACCTAAATATTCAAAAGCTAGGGCATAAGATAATAGTGGTTTAACACTTGAACCTGGTTGTTTAAATTGTGATGTAGCACGATTTAATAGGCGAGCACCATTATAATTTCTACCACCACCTACGGCAACAATTGCTCCTGTGCTATTTTCTACAGTTACCATTGCAACTTGCATTAAATCATCTGGATAATGAATATCTTCACCATTTTGAATGCGTTCTACTTGTTCTTGAATTGTACGATCCATATTAGTATAGATAGTCATACCATAAGAGGCTGGATCCATTCCAGTTAACTCAGTTGCCTCTTGAATAACAACATCAATATAGCTTTGATATTGATCTATTTCTTCATTATTATTTTCTTCTCCAACTAATTGATCTTCAATTTTTATTGATTTATATAATGTACATTCTTCTTCTGTAATATAGCCATGATAAGCCATCATATCTAATACTTCATTACGACGGGTTGTAGCTTTATCTAAATAATAATAAGGATTGTAACCATTTGGTGCATTTATGATACCAGCTAATAAAGCACTTTCTACAATATTTAATTCTGAAGCATCTTTAGCAAAGTAATATTCAGCAGCTTTTTGTACACCACGAATATTTCCACCAAAGTTTAACTTATTAAGATATAATTCAAAAATAGCTTTTTTGTCTAAAGTATTATCAAGTTCCATTGCTAAAACAATTTCTTGAACTTTACGACCTATTTTTTTAGGTGCTAATGTTCCACCAGTATCCACATCATCCGTTTGGAAATAGGTATTTTTAACTAATTGCATCGTTAAAGTACTGCCACCTTGAACAAAGTCGCCAGCTTGTAAAACTGCTATACCACTTTTGAAAAAACGGGGGATATCAAAACCAAAATGTTCAAAGTAACGAGAATCTTCAATAGATAATACCGCATCAATTAAAGATTCTGGCATTTGATCATAAGATATATTTTCCCTAAGATAAGCTCCTAATTCAGTTACCGTATTACCATCTTTGTCATACATGACACTAGATTCATTAGATATAAAATCATTTACATTAAGTTCAGGTTTATCTTCTAGCATTGTATAAGCAATACTCAATCCAAATGAGCCTACAATAATTTCTATTAAAACGCAAAAACAAACGATAAAGGCCATTACTAAACGAAATTTTTGCCACTTTGTTCTTTTTGGACGCTTAGGAGTTTTTAGCTGAACATCTTCAACCTTATTAAGAATTTTAGTTTCTTCAAGTTCTTTTTTGCTCATTAATCATTCTCCTTGTAAACCATATAATATTAACATATTTTTATTAAATTTGTTGAAAATATTGAATTGCTATACAATTTAATCCAGTATGAACACTTACAACATTACATAATTTTATAACTTGTGTAGTTGCATTAGGAATTGCATTTTGTATAAGCTCTTCTACTTCTTTTGCTCTATTAAAGCAATCTACATGTGCTATAGTAATTAAATAATTCTTTTGATTATTAATATCATTTTTAATTGTTTCAATTGTTTTATTTATAGCTTTTTGATATGTTCTAACTTTATCTAAAACTCCTATTTTACCATTAGTATCTTTATTTATTTTTAATATAGGAACAATTTTTAATAGACCTGCTAATAGGGCAGCACTACTATTTAAACGTCCACCACGTTTTAAATGTTGTAAATCGCTAGGTAATATTAAGGTATTACAAGAATTTATAATTTTTTCAACATTATTTTTTATAGTTTCTATATCAATTTTTTCTTCAATCCATTGTTTTATATGACAGATTAGATATTCTTCTACCACGGCAGTAACATAAGTATCTACACAATGAATATTAAGCCCATGATTTAAAGCAGAAGCTTCTAAAGTACTGATGGTGGAACTTAAACCGTTGCATATAGGTACGGCAATAATTAAATCATAATTTTCTTCTTTTAGTTTTTCCATTAAATCATCAATTTTACCAATAGATGGCAAAGAAGTAGTCATTACTTTTTTTTCTTTTAATAGATTTAACAGATCATCATTAGTTAATTCTTCCATATCTTGATAATTTCTATTATCGCAAGTAATTTGCAAAGGTAAACAAAATATATTTTTATCTTCGAAATATTTAGGATTTCTTCCAGTTCCAGTATCACATATATAGGCTATTTTCATATCTATTCTCCTATCATTATTACTAATATATAAATTTTATAACCTTTGTCGTTTTGAATCAATATTATTGTGTTAAAATAAATTAGAGGTTTTGTTATGATTCATTTACATGCGCTTAGTGCTTATACATTATTAAATAGTACGCTTACGATTGATCAACTTATTAATAAGTCTAAAGAACTTAATTTTAGTGCGGTTTGTTTAAGTGATAAACATGTTATGTATGGCGTTATGGAATTTAAGAAAAAGTGTGAAAAAGCCAAAATTAAGCCACTATATGGAATGCTTGTTGATGTTAAAGATGAAAATGATTTAATACTAATGGAAATAATTGCTAAAAATGATATTGGTTTTAAATATTTAATAAAATTTGCTACATATTTAAGTAATCATGATAATTTACCAATTGAATATTTAGAAGAAGTAAGTAATGATTTGATTACCATAGTATATTGTGATGAAAAAGATTTAGAATCACCATTAATTAATGAACAACAAGATATTTTAGAAATAAAATTAAATGATTTAAAACAAAAATTTATTAATTTTTATATAGCAATTACTCTAAATGAATCATCATTTTGGAAAAGCAAAAATACTATTTTAAGAAATATTTGTAATAAGTTAGAAATTAAAAAAGTAGCTATTAATAAAATATATTATGCAAATGAAGAAGATGCTTATAGTTATAAGATTATTAGAGCTATCAAAGAAAATAAATTAATTAATGATTCTTCGTTACCATTAATAAAATCGCGCTATATTAAAAGTGAAGCTCAAATGTATAAGGAATATGAGTTAGATGAATTATTAGCAACTGAAGAAATAAATGCTCAATGTAATGTGCAAATGCATTATGCTAAAGCTAATATCCCTATATATCCTAAAAATGATAAAGTTAGTAGTTTTGAATATCTAAAACAATTATGTTATTTTGGACTAAATAGACGGTTAAATAATAATATTAAGGAAAACTATAAGAAAAGATTGATATATGAATTAAATATTATCAATAAAATGCATTTTGAAGATTATTTTTTAATCGTATATGATTTTATTCTTTATGCTAAAAAACATGGAATATATGTAGGACCAGGAAGGGGTAGTGCAGCAGGTAGTTTAGTAAGTTATTGTTTAGGAATTACTGATATTGATCCATTAGCTTATAATTTACTTTTTGAAAGATTTTTAAATCCAGAAAGAGTATCACTACCGGATATTGATACTGATTTTCCTGATAATCATAGAGATGAAATAATTGAATATATGTATAAAACTTATGGTAATGATCATGTAGCTCATATTTTAACCTTTAATACTTTTGGGGCTAAACAAGTTATTAGGGATGTTGGTAAAGTATTAAATATGCCTAATTATGAAATTGATAGAATTGCTAAAATGATTCCTAATGCTCCTAAAATAACCCTTAAAAAAGCTTTGAGTGATAATCAAAGACTTTATAAGATATATATGCAAGATAAAAGAGTTCATGAGCTTATTGATAATTCTATGAAATTAGAAGGATTACCTAGACATACAAGCATTCATGCAGCAGGAATAGTTTTAAGTAAAGAAAATTTACAAGATATCATTCCTTTAATAAATCAAGATGAACATATGGTAACTCAATATACCATGGAGCACTTAGAAGAATTGGGATTGATAAAAATGGATTTTTTAGCTTTACGAAACTTAACTATAATCGATGATACTGTAAAGTTAATTCATAATATTGATCTTACATTTGATATCTTAAAGATACCATTAGATGATGAAAAAACTTTTAAGTTGATAAGACAAACGGATACGGTTGGAATTTTCCAATTAGAATCTGATGGGATGAGAAATTTATTGAAGAAGATTCAACCAACTTGTTTTGAAGATATCGCCTTGACTATTGCTTTATTTAGGCCAGGGCCAATGGAAAATATTGATGCTTATTTAAAAAACAAAAGTGATCCATATAAGATAAAATATCCATGTAAAGAAGTAGAGAATATTCTTAAAGAAACTTATGGAATCATGATATACCAAGAACAAATCAGTACGAAGCGTTAATCTGAAAATCTATAAAGATGGGAAGATTTATTAGAAAACTGTGATTTTGAAGATAGAAATGATGGAATAACGGCCTGAAGCTATCTCGTTAAGAGTTCCCACATGCTTTGATAGCTACCATATATCAGGGTATGAAGTTGGGTAAGACAGCAAAAACATAAGACCTAAGTTATATAATAATATGGTTAAATGATATTGCGTCACGTCTATAAAATTCATATGATTAGAATGTATTTTAAATACTGACAAACTTTTGAATGTACGGCTCCTTAGTTTTTGGGTAATCGAAAGATTATATTTATCAATGAGGTAGAGTATAGTTTGATTTAAAGAAATACCTTAATATGTTAAAGGCATATTTGAATTGATAGGGGTCAAAGAAAGAATCTAAGTGAATATGTAAAGATAGAAATCACGGAACGCTGAAAGTTGTGAACGTTATAAGAATTAATGGTAAATTGATGTAACGGAATGATTGGGGATAATTTGAAAGATCATGTATCACAATGAGAGCAAGGGCACGACTTATGAAATCTTTGTAATGAAGATGGAGGAATAGCCCTTAGTCAAATTACTCAATAAATTAAATAATAATTTATGGAGCAATTTGATGGAACGCCGTATGAATTGGAAACTTTCATGTACGGTGTGGACCGGGGGAAAAGATGGAGCTTTAGCAAAATCTTACCTATCGGTATTGCAAATAGCCCAAGTAATGGCTAATTTTTCATTAGGTAAAGCGGATATTTTACGTAAAGCTATGGCTAAAAAACAAGGTACATTATTGGTAGAAATGGAAAAGGATTTTATTGATGGTTGTATAAATAATGGTTTTGATGAAAGCTTAGCTAAAGAAACTTATGAATTGATTAAAAAATTTGCTGGTTATGGTTTTAATAAGGCTCATAGCATAGCATATGGTTTATTGGCATATCAAATGGCCTATTTAAAAGCAAATTATCAATTATGTTTTTATGTAAGTTTATTAAATGGAACAATTGGTAATCAACATAAAACTTCTGAATATATAGATGAATGTCGAAAAAAACAAATTGGTCTTTTATATCCTAGTATTTTTTATCCTACTAATAATTTTATTATTGATAAAGATAAAATACGTTTTCCATTATCCGCAATTAAAGGTATTTCCTTTAATGTTGCGACTAATATTGAACAAGAGTTAAAAAATGGTATTTTTAAAGATTATTTTGATTTTATTGCTAGAATGTCTATATATAAGATAAATCATAAACAATTTGAAGCTTTAATAGATGCTGGGGCTTTAGATGATTTTGGTATAAATCGTACTACTTTACGCAATTGTTTAGATGATGCTTTAAATTATAGTGATCTTATCAAAGTTGAAGTAGATAACCAAATTAAAATTGATTTAAATCTAATTTCTCCACCAATTATGCAAAGATTTAAAGATGATAAGATTGATATTGCTCGTAAAGAAAAAGAAGTATTAGGTTTTAATTTAGGTACTAATCCTATTGTTGAGATAAAAGAAAAATATCGAATTAATGTTTTACCATTAATTAAATTAAAGGAAGCAAGTTATATAAAAAAAGGTTTTGCTCAAATTATTAAAGTTAAGCAACATCGAACTAAAAATGGAAAACTAATGGCCTTTGTTGTAATAAATGATGAAACTAGTACATTAGATTTAATAATTATGCCTAATTTATATGCTAAAGTAATGAATTATTTAGCAACAGGAAATTATTTATATTTTTCCGGAAAAAAAGATAACGAAGATGCTTGTTTAGCTGATAAAATAGAATTGTTCAAAGAGGAGGTACTATGACTAGACTATTGATTGTAGATGATGAATTAAAAATAAGAGAAGTGGTAAAGGAATATAGTATTTTAAACGGTTATGAAATAGATGAAGCCAATGATGGTATGGAAGCTTTAGAAATGGTAAAAAATAATGATTATGATTGTATAATCTTAGATATAATGATGCCTAGACTAGATGGCTTTTCTGCCTGTAAACAAATTAAAGCAATCAAAAATATACCAATTATCATGCTTAGTGCTCGCCAAGAAGAATATGATAAATTATTTGGCTTTGAACTTGGCGTAGATGACTATGTAGTTAAACCTTTTTCTCCTAAAGAACTTATGGCAAGAATCAAAGTAGTTATTGATAGACAGAATAAAAATGCTAATGTTGGCAGTAAATTAATAATTAAGGGATTAGAAATTGATTTTGATGGTCGTAGTGTTAGTGTAGATGGCAATAAAGCAAACTTAACTCCAAAAGAAATTGACTTATTATTTTATATGGTTAAAAATAAAAATATTGCTTTGTCTAGAGAAAAACTTTTAGAAGAAGTATGGAAAAATGATTATTTTGGTGAGGATCGTACAGTTGATACCCATATTAAGATGTTAAGACATAATTTGGGACCTTACCGTGATTATATTGTTACAGTAAGAGGAATGGGATATAAATTTGAAGCATAATTTTTTTAAAGGATTAAAATTTAATGTATGGCTACAATTCTTCATGTTGGCATTAGGAGTTGTTTTAATCATGGGGATTTTACAATTTTCTTTAATTAAGCCATATTTTAGAGATAATAAGGTACAAAGTGTTAAAGCTTTAAGTACGACAATGGAACAAATGATTCTTGAAGAAGAGAGCTTTAGTGATGCTTTACAATTAATTGTTGATAATAATCTTTGTGCGATAATTGTAAATGATGAAGGAAAACTTATTTATTCAGGAGATAGTTTGGGAGCAAGTTGTGCATTTAATCAAAATGTAACAATCGATGATATATCTTTTATTCCTTCGCAAGATGCAATACCTTTAAATGATTTGATTAAAAATAATAATGATGAATTGAATATAACCTTAACTAATACTAAAACTCAACAAGAGATGATTATTTATGGTAAATTAATTAAAAATAATTTAAGTAATTATTATTTATATATCAATGGTCCATTGGAACCTTATGATTCCTTGATAATGTTCTTTGCTAATCAATATATGTTTTATATGTTAATTGTAATAATTATTTCTATTGTTTTAGCTACCTTTTTATCAAATAAATTAACTAAGCCAATAGTTAATATGAAAAAAAGTGCAGATATTTTAGCTACTGGTAATTATGATGTGCATTTTAATAATAGTTATTATAATGAATTAAATGATTTGGCAAATACTTTAAATGATGCTACAAATAAACTATCAAAAGTTGACGAATTACGAAAAGATTTAATAGCAAATGTGTCGCATGATATTAAAACACCCTTAACGATGATAAAAGCTTATGCTGAAATGATTTTAGATATTAGTGGAGATAATAAACAAAAAAGAGAAGAACATCTTAATGTAATTATTAATGAGGTAGATTATTTAGATCATTTAGTAAATGACATGAGTGAGTTAAGTAAGTTACAATCGGGTAATTATATTTTGCAACAAGCAAATTTTGATATTGTAAAAGTTATTAAAGAAATAATGAATATCTATCAAGTTTTAATTGATGACCAACATATTGATTGCAAATATATTGGTGATGATAGTATCATTGTATATGCTGATGAGATTAAAATTAAACAAGTTATCCAAAATTTTGTTTCTAATGCTATAAAACATACTCAAGATGATGCAAAGATAATTATTAAAGCTATAAGATTAGATGATGCAATAAGAGTAGAAGTAATAGATAATGGCCAAGGTGTTAAGAAAGAAGAAATTCCATATATTTGGGATCGTTATTATAAAATTGATAAATCTTTTAGGCGTAATCAACAATCTAGTGGCTTAGGTTTAGCTATTGTTAGAGCTATTTTAGAAGCACATGGTGCAAAATATGGAGTTATAAGTGAAGAAGGTAAGGGCTCATGTTTCTATTTTGAGTTGGTGCAAGAAAATGTCTTTTGATTATTTACCAAATACGCATATTTATTTACAACAAAAAGAAGATATGTTTAGAATTAATACAGATACTCATCTATTAGGTAATTTTATGAAAATAAATAAACAAGATAGAGTACTAGATATAGGTTGTAATAATGGTGCTTTACTACTTTATGCTAGTCAATATACTAATAAATTGGTAGGAATTGATATTTTGCCTGAAGCAATTGAATTGGCAAAAAAGAATATGGAATTAAATAAGGTAGAAGCTAAATTAATAAATATTAAAGCTCAAGATTTTTATGATGAACCATTTGATAAAATTGTATGTAATCCTCCATATTTTAATACTAAAGAAGATGGTCATAAAAATGAAAATTATTTTCTTGAAGTAGCTAGGCATGATAAGTATCTACCTTTAAAAGATTTATTTGCATGCTTTAAAAGATTAATTAAAGACAATGGAACAGTATATATGGTTCATCGTCCAAGTTATTTAGCAATTATTTTTGATATGGCTAAAAAATATAAATTTAAATGTATTCGCATGAAGATGATTTATGATGAAAATAAACAAGAGGCAGTTAGTGTATTATTGGCTTTTAAAATTGGAAAAATCGATCTTATGAAGGTAGAAAGAGATATAATTGTTCGCTAATTAACTTTTAAAAAAAGTTATTATTGACACAGTTTAAGTGCTTTGCTATAATCACTATGTTATTAGCCCTTCTAGGGTCTATAACCGCTCAAAAAAGGTAAAAAAGCATAGAAATATCACCTTTATTTGGCGCGTCTTAAGATAAATGAAATAGGAGGTGCAAAAATGTACGCAATTATCGAAACAGGCGGTAAGCAACTACGTGTTGAAGAAGGAGCAGTAATCTTTGTTGAAAAATTAGATGCTAATGTTGGTGATGAAGTAGTTATTGACAAAGTAGTATTCTGTAATGATGGAACAACAAAAATTGGTACTCCATATGTAGATGGTGCTAAAGTTACTTGTAAAGTAGAAAAACAAGGTAAAGATAAAAAAATTACTATTTTCAAGTATAAAGCAAAAAAAGGTTCTACTTATCGTAAACAAGGACATAGACAACCTTATACAAAATTAACAGTTTGCAAAATTGAGGCTTAATTATAAATGATACAAGTAAATGTTCAAACCAAAGATAACTGGATAATTGGAATGAATGTTAAAGGACATGCTGAATATGCTGAACATGGCAATGATTTAGTATGTGCTGGCGTAAGTTGTATTATGTTTGGTTTATGTAATGCTTTAGATATGTTATGTAATATCGAAGCTGAAGCTGTTAGTAATAATATTAATATCAATATTGAAAAACCAAATGATCATACTCAATTAGTTATGCAAACTGCAATTATTCAATTACAGACTGTTGAACAACAATTTTCACAATTTATTAAAATAAAGATACAGGAGGTGTAAGCCGTGAAGTTTTTATTAAATATTCAATTTTTTGCATCTAAAAAAGGTGTAGGTTCTACTAAGAACGGTCGTGATTCTCATTCAAAACGCCTTGGAGCAAAAAAAGCTGATGGTGAATTCGCAACTGCAGGTTCTATCATCTATCGTCAACGTGGTACAAAAATTCATCCAGGAACAAATGTTGGTCGTGGTGGAGATGACACATTATTTGCCATGGTTGATGGTATTGTAAAGTTTGAGCGTTTAGGTAAAGATAGGAAAAAAGTTTCCGTATATCCACAAGCTTAATTTAGTCCCCAGGTAATGGGGATTTTTTTTGGAGGTAAATGATGTTTGTAGATCGTGTAAGTGTTAAATTAAAAGCTGGCAATGGTGGAAATGGTATTGTTTCATTTCGTCGAGAAGCACATGTACCTTTAGGAGGTCCTAATGGGGGAGATGGTGGTAATGGCGGAAGTATTTATTTTGTTGTCGATACCAATAAATCAACATTGTTAGATTTAAGATATAATAAAAAAATTGTAGCTAAAAATGGTGAAAATGGTAAAAGTAAAAAAATGCATGGTGCCAAAGGTGCAGATGTATATGTCAAAGTTCCTCAAGGCACATTGATAAAGGATGCTAATACCAATGAATTAATTTGTGATTTATGTCAAGTAGATCAAAGTTATGAAGTTTGTAAAGGTGGTAAAGGTGGAAGAGGAAATTATCATTTTGCCAGTGGTAAAGATAATGCTCCAGAATATGCTGAACAAGGTACATTAGGTGAGAGTAAAGATGTTGTCTTAGAATTAAAACTTTTAGCTGATGTTGGTTTAATTGGTTTTCCTTCTGTAGGAAAATCTACCTTATTATCTGTAGTTTCTAAAGCTAGACCAGAAATTGCTGATTATCCATTTACTACTTTAGTTCCAAATCTTGGAGTTGTTCAAGTTAAGGATGGTCGTAGTTTTGTTATGGCTGATTTACCTGGTTTAATAGAAGGGGCAAGTCAAGGAAAAGGCTTAGGTATTCAATTTCTAAAACATATTGAACGATGCCGCGTATTAGTTCATGTTATCGATATGGGAGCAAATGATGGTCGAGATCCTATCGAAGATTATAGAATTATTAATGAAGAGTTAAAACAATATCATATGCGCTTAAGTGAAAGGCCACAAATAGTTGTAGCTAATAAGATGGATCTTGATAATGCCCAAGAAAATCTAGTTCGATTTAAAAAAGCATATCCTGATGTCGAAGTCTTTGAAACAATGACCATAATTCATGAGGGTATTGATAAATTATTATATAAATGTATGGATCTTTTAGAACATACTCCAGTATTTCCACTTGTTGATGAACAAGAAAAAGAAGAAAGAGTTGTTTATAAGTATCGTCCAAAAGAACCAGTGTTTACTATTAGCAATCTTGGTAATGGTCAATATCGAGTTAATGGAGATAAAATTGTTCAATTATTTAAAAATACTAATTTCGATGATGAGAAACAAGCTCTTAATTTTGCGATTACAATGAAAAAGCTTGGAGTTGATGAAGCATTACGTGAAGCTGGAGCAAAAGATGGAGATGTAATTTTAATCGAAGACTATCGCTTAGAATTTGTTGAATAGATATCTGCTTAAGTAGATATCTTTTTTTAGGTTAGTTATATATTTATGAATATATATAATAGATTAAAACCTTTATTAACATTAAACTTTAAGGTATAATGTTAATCGGTGATTAAAGTGATAGCATATATTAAAGGTAAAATTGTAGCAAAAAATCATGATAGTATAATTATTGAAAATAATGGAATTGGTTATCGTATTAATTTTGTTCAGTTTGAACAAATTAATATTAATCAAGATGCATGTATATATACTTATCAACATGTTCGAGAAGATGAAATTAGTTTATATGGTTTTATTAGTGCAGAAGACTATCAACTTTTTATTAAACTAATTAGTGTTAAAGGTTTGGGACCAAAAACCGCATTAAATGCTTTTAAAGTAAGCAATGCTAATAACATAATTAAGGCCATTGAAAATAATGATTTGTCATATATTAAAAAATTACCAGGTGTTGGTGCCAAAACGGCAAGCCAAATTATTTTAGATTTAAAGGGTAAATTAGTTCAGGAAAATAAGGAAGAAAACGAAGAATTATCAAATGCCATTTTAGATGCTATTGAGGGTTTAAAAGCTTTAGGTTATAAGAATAATGAGATTCAAAAAGTAATAAAAGAATTAAAATCACATGATAATTTAACAAGTGATGAATATTTAAAATTAGGATTACAATTGATGTTAAAAGCAAGAATAGGAGGATAAAATGACAGAACGTATACTAAGTGTAGAAAAAATTAGTAATGATGAAGAAGAGTCTATACGTCCTTCTGCTTTAGATGATTATATTGGACAAGAAGTTTTAAAAGATAATTTAAGAGTATTCATAAAAGCCGCGCTTAATCGTCATGAAACCTTAGACCATGTATTATTATATGGACCTCCAGGTTTAGGAAAAACAACATTAGCTATGATTTTAGCTAATGAAATGCATGGTAATATAAGGACTTGTTCAGGACCTTCAATTGAAAAAAGTGGAGATTTAGCGGCAATTTTATCTTCATTACAAGCGGGGGATGTTCTATTTATTGATGAGATTCATCGTTTACCAAAGGTAGTAGAAGAAGTTTTATATCCAGCTATGGAAGATTTTTATATTGATGTAGTTGTAGGTAAAGAATCAACAACTAGATCTATACGTTTAGAACTTCCACCTTTTACTTTAGTTGGGGCAACAACTAGAGCTGGTGATTTGAGTGCACCATTGCGTGATCGTTTTGGAATAGTAAATAAACTAAATTATTATACTAATGATGAATTAGCCTTAATAATTGCCAGAAGTGCAAGGGTATTAGGGGTTCATATTGAAGAAGATGCTTTAATAGAATTAGCAAAACGTAGCAGAGGAACTCCACGTATTGCGAATAGATTATTAAGAAGAGTTCGTGATTTTGCGCAAGTATTAAATGATGGCATAATTTCTAAAGAGATTGCGATGATAGCTTTAGAAAAATTAAATGTTGATTCCTTAGGCTTAGATGAAGTGGATATTCGTTATTTAAGAGGAATTATTGAAAGATATCATGGTGGTCCTGTAGGATTAGAAGCTTTAGCAAGTGCAATTAGCGAAGAAGCTACTACTTTAGAAGATGTATATGAACCATATTTGATTCAAATTGGTTTTATTAATAGAACATCTCGTGGACGCATTGCAACTAATAAAGCTTATGAGCATCTACATATAGCGCATAATGATCAATTATTTTAAGATTTAATTAAGGATTATAAGTATGAAACAGAAAGTCATGTATTTTTTATCAATATTATTAATATATTTTGTTTTATATTTAATTGAATATGGTATATTTAGCTTTATTTTTATGATTTTTCCTGTATCAAGTTATATCTTCTTAGCTATTATGTTATTTTTAATAGTATTAGTTAATCCATTAATTACTTATATAATAGGTGAAATATTAATTGATAATAAATTTATTTGAAACATTTTATTTATAAATGTTTCTTTTTTTATTCATTTTAATAAATTTATAGGTTATAATGATTTAAGCAAAAAAAGGAGCTATATTATGCGAGTTATTATTGCAACAGGTGGATCTGGAGGACATATATATCCAGCATTAGCGTTGGCTGATGCTTTAAGGGATAAAGAAGATGCAAAAATTTTATTCTTAGGTTCAAAAGGGAGAATGGAAGAAACGGAAATACCTAGTCATGGTTATGATTTTATTGGCTTAAAATTACAAGGCATGAATGGTTCTATATTTGCAAAGTTAAAAAGTGCTTCTTTATTAACAAAAAATTATTTTGTTTGTAAGAAAATTATTAAGAATTTTAAACCTGATATCGTAATAGGTTTTGGTAATTATACTAGTGTATCTATTATTTTAGCTGCTAAACATTTACATATTCCTACGATGATACATGAACAAAATTCATTTGTTGGTAAAGCTAATAAGATGTTAGCTTCTAAGGTTGATGCAGTTGTAGGTTGTTATGAAGAAAACAAAAATTTGTCCAATAAAAATATTCATATTTTAGGTAATCCTCGAGCATCACAAGCTAAAGATATCCATAAAGATCGTAAATTTTTAAGAGAATATGATTTAGATCCTACTAAAAAAACTGCAGTTATCTTTATGGGATCTTTGGGATCAGAATCAGTAAATAAAGTACTAGCTAAAGCGTGTGAAATGTGGGAATCTAAAAATTATCAAATTTTATTAGCTACCGGAAAAAAACATTTTGATGAATTTCCATATAAAGGAAGTAAAAATATTAAAGTATTACCATATATTGATGGCCTTAAAGCCATGGCAGCTAGTGATGTTGCGATTATTAGAGCTGGAGCAACTACGGCTAGTGAAGTATGTGTTTTAGGATTATGTACTATCATGATACCTAGTCCTTATGTACCTAATAATCATCAATATTATAATGCTTTAGCTCTTGTAAAAAAGAATGCTGCTATCCTTATTGAAGAGAAAGATTTAACAGTTGATAAATTAGTTAAACAATTAGATGAACTAATGTTAAATGATGATTTAAGACAAAGTATTGGTAATAATGCTTTATTACTAGGTACACCTAATGCGACGAATGATATTATTAAATTAATGAAAGAATTGGTGAGAAAATAGATGATTGATATATATACAAAACTTTCAAATTTTGCTCCTATTAAAAAGGATGTTTCTTTTAAAACTATGACTACATTACGAATTGGAGGAACTGCTGCTTATGTTGCGACTCCTGAAAATATGATTGCTTTACAAGCTTTAATAGAAACCATAAAAAAATTGAATATACCTTTTAAAGTTTTTGGTAAAGGATCAAATATTCTTTGTGGTGATGGTTATTATCCAGGTGTAATTATTTTATTAGATCGCCATTTTGATGATTATTATTTTGATGATGAAAATATTATAGCGCAAGCAGGATGTTCGATAATCGCTATAGCTTATGGAGCTATGAAAAAAGGTTTATCAGGATTAGAATGGTCATGTGGAATTCCTGCAACTTTAGGTGGATGTTTATATATGAATGCTGGAGCTTATAAATCTAGTATGAAAGATATAGTTACAGAAGTTTTAGTTCTTAAAGATGGAAATTTTGTATGGCTTAGCAATGAAGAATGCCAATTTGCTTATCGTAAATCGATTTTTCAACAACATCCAGATTGGATTATTTTAGCTTGTAAGATGAAGCTAAAACAAGGCGATAGTAAGCAGATTGCTAGTTTGATGGATGATCGTAAAGCACGACGTATGGCTACTCAACCATTAAATTATCCAAGTGCAGGCAGTGTTTTTAGAAATCCGCAAGATACTTTTGCTTGGAGTTTAATTGATGGTATAGGATATAGAGGTAAACAAGTAGGTGGAGCTATGGTAAGCGATAAACATCCTAATTTTATAGTTAATAGTGGTAATGCTACTTGTGAAGATTTTTTAAACTTAGTAAATCAAATTCAAACCAAAGTCAAAGCTACTTATGACATTGATTTGATTATGGAAGTGGAGAAATTTAATTGAAAGTAGATAAGCATCATACAATAGAAGATTTTGATAAGCAAAGTGAAGATATAAATAAAGTTTTTGATGAGCATCGTAATAAGCGAAGTATTCAATCATTTAAAAAAAATAAGCTTAAAATATTTCGTCTAGCTATTTTACTAGGAATTTTAATTATTTTTTCAACATATTATTTTTCCTCATCTAGTAAAATTAAATCAATATCTGTTGCTAATAATTATTATCTAGATACTCAATATATAAAAGAATTATCTGGCTTAACTTTAGAATCAAGATATTTTTTTACTTTTGATTTTTTAATAGAGAATAAAATTAAAAAAGATCCAATGATTAATAATGTAAATGTTAGTCATCAGGAAAATAATATTATATTAATTGAAGTTGAAGAAAATGAACCTTATGGTTATCGCATAGATAGTGATATTCCTCAAATTCTTTTAAAAAATGATACTACAATTGATTTAACTAGTGATTATATGAATATTATTTCTAATGTACCATTGATTAAAGGCTTTAATGATGAACAGCAAACTCATCTATTAACAAATGCTTTTAATGAAGTTAATCAAAATATGATTGAATATATTTCGCAAGTTGAACAATATCCTCTTAGTTATGATGATCAAACATTATTAGTGACTATGAATGATGGAAATTACTTTATTTGTAGTTATTATGGATTTCCTATTATAAATTCATATAATTTAATTGCTAGTCAATTAGATACTAATGGTGTTTGTATTTGGGCAGATGAATCTAATAGTGTTGCTTATCGTTCTTCATGTCCTTGGGAACAAAGTGATGTAGAATTAGAATATTGGTATGATGACAAGGGTAATCCTATCTATAATCAATATGGGGATCATGCTGTAAAACATTATCAAACAGATGAAGATGGTAATTTTATTTTAGATGAACAAGGTCAAAAAATTGTAATTCCTATTGATGAATTTGGTAATGAGATTTTACCTACGGAAGAACCTATAGAATCAACTGAACAATAAAATTAATGCAAAATTTAAGATATTTGTTATAATTATAAAGAACAGAGGTAATTATTATGACAATAGAAAAAGTAACTAGTTTAGGCAATATTAATATTACAGAAGAAGC
>CALVCO010000033.1 GCA_944326095.1 uncultured Erysipelotrichaceae bacterium
GAATTGTTTAAACCAATACCGTAGAGCAAGGGACTTGGCTATACATCCCTTGGTACCTATTTCTTAGATAACGTAGTGCTTAAAGCACTTAGTCTAATCAACAAGAGCTTTTTCAAGCTCCCACTTCTATATGTGGTTGGTTATTGACCATCCCAATCCATTTCATCTAATACAGCATAAATATCTTCCGTTTGATATCCTTGTGCTAAACAATATTTAAATATACTATTACGTAAACTAGAAAAATCTTTAGCTTTTTTTTCATATTTTCTTCTAGCTTTAGTAGCACAATTTTTTAAATTATCAATTTCGTCTTTATTTTCTTGATTAAAATTCAAATCTTGCATAATTCTATTGATAATATCACTCTCAAAACCTCTAGCTAAAAGTTTTTGATACATCATTTTCTGTTTCATCTTAGTACTTTTTCCATTAATCGTATTCTGTAATTTCTGAGCCCATTTTAAAGCATTTTGATATTCTTCATCTGGATCAGTACTATCAATTACTTCCATGATCATATCATATGGAATGCCTTTTTTCTTTAAGGTATTAATAATCTTTTGCTCACCTTGCAAAGTCATCTTCATATTATGAACCATATTTTGGGTATATACATGATCATTTATATAATTTCTTTCTTCTAATTGATCAACAATTTTATTTATTGTTTCAATATCACAATCAGTTTCATTGGTTAAATAATCATAAATCTCTTTAGTTGTACGATCTTTGCGAGAAATCATTTTAACACAGTCAACATAAGCTTTCATCTGAATTGTTTCTTTTTGCAAATACTCAACTTGTTCATTTGTTAATTTTTCATTCTTGCGCAAACCACGATTAAAATATGTATCATAACTAATTAATAATTCTACCGTTTCATCACTAGGTTTATGTAAAATAATTTCTACATATTCATCCCTTGTTTTAATTCTTTCAATCTCATATAAATTACGATAACTTAAGATTGCTTGATGATAAACTTTCATTATATTTTCATAAAAAATATCTTGGTCATAATTAGCAGTTTGTTTAATACAATCTAATCGATGATTAATCAATTCTTGATTATTCATTTGATCAAATAATATTAATTTATCAGCTAAATCTTGAGCATTTTCAAAGAAATATCCCGTCTTTTCAGGAATGACTAAATCATCTAAAACATTATCATATCGAGCAAAAACCATAAGACCACTTGCTAAAGCTTCAACATAGGTCATACCTTGGGTTTCCGTAAGGCTAGCACTAACAAAAGCTTGAGCACTATGATAATAATGTTCAATAATATTATTTTCTACTCTACCAGCAAATTTAACAGTATCATTAATTCCATATCTACTAGCCATAGCTTTCAATCCATCTAAATCAGGACCAGCTCCTACCACTAGTAATTTAATCTTTGAAGTTTTATCATGCAGAATTTTAAAAGCATCTATAATAATATCAATACTTTTTTCTTTAGCTACTCTTCCTACAAAAAGAATCAATTTATCATCTGAAGCAATATCATATTTATTACGAATTTCTTCAATCTGTTTATCCGTTGTATTCTTAGGATTAAAACGCTTAATATCTAAACCTGTAGGAACTACATAAATATTACGCTTAATCTTATAGCGTAATAACATTTGTCTAGTTTTTTCACTTGGTGCAATAACTTCTGTAGAGCTATCACCATATAAACGACTAAGTTTTCCAACAATATTTTTAGCTGCCATATCAACTGTCTTAGAATTAATAAAGTTAATATAATGCGTATAATCTTCATAAGTTGTATGATAGGTTGAAACTAAAGGAATATTTAAATGCCTAGCACATATTCTAGCAAATATACCAACACCAAATTCCGTTTGTGCATGAATAATATCAAGATTTAATTTCTTAATTTCCTCATAAGCATCAAGATGAAAAAATGAAGTCATACTATAGCCATAAAGAAATTTAAGTTCAATTCCCCCAAGTCTTAATACATTATTTTCCCATTCACATTTTCCATGTCCTATCTTTGTTGTAACAACATATACTTCATGTCCATTTTTTTCTAATTCTCTTCTTAGCGTATCGCAAGAAGAAGCTACCCCATTTATTTCTGGAAGATAGGTATCACTAAATATTCCAATCTTCATAAAATTTATCCTTTCGCTTTATTTATTTCATCCTTTATTTTAACATAAATAAAAGCTAATCCTCCAACTAACATTATTAGATAATATGACATAATACGCCATAAAAGCATCGTAGAACTGGCATTTACTACACCAAAAACTTTAGAAAACATCAAAACAAACATTGCTTCTGTACCTCCACTAGCTCCAGGAATAGGTATAAAAGCATTAACCATACTTACATATGAAGTCATCGCAATTGTATCAATCAAAATACTAAATGATACGTCGATATCTAATGCTAAAAAGCAAAAGAAAGGAATACTATAATAAAGTAATAATCTAACAACATTACATGCAATTACTTTTAAAATAAGGGCACGATGCTGACTAAGCTTTTTAGTTTCATTATCAAAGCGTTTAAGTTGAGCATCGATAGTCGCAACAACCTTTTCCCTATTTTTAATAATCTTAAATTTACAAGCAAGATCAATACCTTTAGTAGTAATAAAAGTATAAACTTTTGGAAAACGTCCTAATGCCCATAATCCAACTATAACAATACTATTAATTAAAAAACCTAATAAAACTAATATTAATAAATTTGAAAAGTATCTTTCAAAATAAGCAAATCTAATAATTAATAAGCATAATACAACAAAAACCATCGTTCCTTGATAGATAATAAAATCCATCCATAAAACACTAGCTGAATCACAAATTTCTACGTTTTGCTTTTTAAAAACATAAACTTGTGCAAACTGACCTCCACTACTACTAGGAGTTATACCATGGAAAAAACTAGCTACAAGCGCATTTAAAAAACCATCTCTTAAACGATAATGAGGATTTGATAAACTAGTCAATAAAGTAAGTGCTAAGCCTACAAAACCCTGTATCAAGAAAACAACAATTACACATAATAAAAGATACCAAATATTTACATTACTTAACATGGTAATTATTTCTTGATAATTATCTTTAAATGACAACCATAATACAAATAAGCTCAAACTAATTACTAATAATATATTGAGCAAATAATTTCTTAATTTATTCTTCTTCATAATTAGATTATACTATTAAAAAAATGTTCTAACAACCAAACATAAATTATTTAAGAAATTTTTAAGAAAGAAAAAGATCTGCACTCAACAGATCTCATTCCATGTTTAATACTATTTCATAAACATTTTTTAATTGTTGGCCAATTTTAGCAATATCTTTTTCTATTGCCACTTTATACCCATTTTCTTTCGTACTAGGTAAACGATTATTAGTTATATCATCAATTAAATTAACAAACTCATCAATCGTTTTACCTTTATAACAATCACGTTTATCTACTAACCAAGGATTAAAAACTCCAATATCCCTAACCAATACATTCTGTTTACTAGCTAGCGCTTCCAATACTACAATTCCTTCCGTTTCTTCATTAGAAGGAAAGAAAAAACATGAAGCATCTAAATAAGCCCCTTCGATAATAGGTCCTTTTACATAGCCAGGGAAATATACATTATTTGGATGATTATTAATAACATCTTGAATCTTTTTAGGAATTGATACTAAAGGAGTATGTCCAAACCATATAAATTTATAATCAGGCATCCGCTTTGCCACCTCAATAAAGTCTAATATTCCTTTTCTTTCAAAAAATAAACCAACCGAAATTACTACTTTTTCATTCTCTTTAATACCAAAATATCTTCGATATGCTTTTACTTTTTCTTCATCATAAACATATTTTTCAACATCAATTCCATTGCTTATGGGAAAAATAGGTAATGTAATACCATAACTCTCTAACAAACCTTTAGAATAAGGTGTTGGTGTAATTATCGCATCAGCTTGCGTATATAAACTAACAATTAATTTTTTAAATATGGGCGCAATCTGATTAGATAAAATAAAGCTATTTTTAAAATCCTCTTCTGTACTATGAGCATGATAAATTACCTTCTTACCCATCTTACGAGCTTGTTTAATCATATTTTCACTATTTAACCCATATGTATTAATATGTAAAATATCATAATCTGTGCATAATGGATCTATCGTATAATCTACTTGTGCCTTTGTTAAAGCAACTTGTTGATGTTTAAAAGCTCTACCGATACCTGATGTCTTGATCAACTCTTCACTTTCAAAATATAATAAAATTTTCATTATTTGCTTCCTTTTACTAGCAATATTATATCATTTAATGATTCAATGTAAATGAAACAAAATAACTAGTCATGATTTTATCTTTATGTTTTTATGATCGTGTTGACATTAGCGTGATCTAATTTATTCAATGCCATATTAAGCGTAAATAAATAAAGACCAAAGATGATCAAGGCAATGATCGCCAAGATCAAGATATCGCTGTTTCTTAAATAATCCTTAAACAAGATGCCCAAGAAGATGCAGCCACTGATAAAAATGATATATCCTAGCATAAACCCATAAAGCTTATACTTAAAATGATATTTTTTGATTGCTTTTATGTTAGCACCAAAACTCAACAATAAAGCATAATTTTTTAAGGCTTTTTGATTGCTTTTATAATTATATAAGATCATAAATAAGCTCAAGCCTAAAAGATAGATCACCTGAAAGCTATAAGCAATAACTTTAAATATCAGCATATTATTTTTTATTTCTTGCCTTAATTCATATGTAGGATGATAAATGCTCAAATCATTTAAATTTTGATTATCAGCATATATTTTTTCGATATCATCATAATCGATATCTAATTGTGCCACTGAGCTCATCTGATCGATATATTCATCATACGGAATAGCTAGCTTATCATTTTCTTCTAAAAAATAATTATTTTAACAAATTAAACTTTAAATATACCTAAATTACTGCTTATTATACTCACTGTACAGTCATTATCACTTACTTTTTTCATCTTACCATCAATAATTTCATAGATATTGCCAATTCTTTGAGCAATTTCTTTATTATGAGTTACTAAAATTATCGTAAGTCCCTGCTTATTCAACGTAAATAACAAATCAATCAATTGGGTAGAAGTTTTAGAATCCAACGCACCTGTTGGCTCATCCGCTAATAATAATCGTGGATGTTTGATCAAAGAACGTGCAATCGCTACTCTTTGCTTCTCGCCGCCACTTAAATATTTTACCTTTTTATCTTCTAGCCCATCGATATTCAACTTTTCAAATAACTCTAAAGCATATCGCTCATCTTTTTTTGCCATATTGACATTGTCTATAGCTGATAGCGTAGATATCAAGGCAAAGTTTTGTACGATCATTGCTACATCTTTTCTTCTAAGCATCATACGGTCTTTTTCTTTTATTATTTTTTTACCATCAAACCAATATTCACCTTGGCTAATATCATCCAGACCACCGATGATATTTAACAAAGTACTTTTACCAGATCCACTTGCGCCAACGATCGTAACAAATTCGCCTTCTCTAACTTTCAAATTGATATCATCCAATATTTTTAAAGTATTCTTCCCGTTTTTTACTACTTTATTTACACTTTTTAGTTCTATCATTAATCTGCCTCCTTGCTGCGTAGTATCAGCAACATTTTTTTAGTATCCATCTTCATCATGCCATATATAACTGTGCCAATATCTATCAATATTGCCATGATCAAAATAATGGAACATATCACTAAGACATTATTTATACGATATCCATCATAAACAACATTATGTAAAAGATAGAAGAGTACTACATCCATGATATCTAATACTAAATTCACATTAAAAATTGATAAACCGATATTGAATTTACTTTTCCCTAAATATAATGACGTTGCAATAAAATCATTATTTTTAAAGATAAAATACTTGATCAAAATCACGCTTCCTGCTATAAACAATAAGCCAAAGCTTAGATTGCGGCTCATATTGATACTCAATTCATTGGCGATATAATCATCTGCTGTACTTACAACAGATGAGTTGTTTTGAACAAGAAAGTCAATGTCTATGCCGATTTTTTTAAATTCTTGTATTATAAAATCTTTATATTCTTCTATTTTTTGATACGCTAAGATTTCAGCATTTTCTGCATCTGCATCATTTACGATACTTACATCGATCATTCCACCTATGTAGGTATTTAAAGTTTGAAAATATTGCAAATCTTCATCGCCATAAATAAAGATATCATCTTGTAAAATTATAATATCAGTACTTTTATCATATTCTTTTGCAAATAAAGTACCAGTAAATTTTTCATTTGTTCCAACCACTGGTGCTCCCATATATGCATTAAAATTTGTCCAAGTGCTAGGTTTTAAAACACATGGATATATATCACTTTTAAAATCCTCATCAAACTCTCTAATATAATAATCTTTATCCATCAATACATAAGTAGTTTCCCAACCTCCTGCAGCACGTTGAAAATAAAGATAATCCATATTTACACCATCATAATTCTTCATCTTGTGATAAATAGTATTTACATCTTCATAATGATCCATCGTTATTTCTTCATCTAGCAATGGAACCAAAGAATAATAAAAGGTATTTTCTTTAAAGAAAGAATTAAAAATACCTACCTGATCGATTTTATAAAATACATGAAAGTTTTGCAGATAAATCAATAACATCAACAATAAAACGACCAATAATTTTATAACAAGATAAAACCAACTATTTTTTATAAAATATTTAATCATCATATTCCATCATCCATCCTATTTTTTTAATTGGTATAAATCTTATTACAAGATATATCATTAAAGTTTCTATACAAATCATAGCTATTATTAAAGAAACTTTTGATAATACTACTGAAATAAATAATGATCTTGTATATTCAAACGCTATAATCTCAGGGCTTAAAAATGCATATACCAATATTGCCAATAAAAAGCCACCGATAAATATCAATACTATTTCACCAGCATAATCAATAACGATATTTATCGTTCTATTGCCTAAAAATTTCTTTATTATGATCGTCTTTGCAACACTATATAAATAAATAATTGAAAGGATGATGAAAAGCAAAATGAACATCAATAACAAAATAACATGCTTACTATATACCATTGGATCGATATAAGCAAATGGATCAAAATCATATGATTCATCAGTAAGCTTGACATTTGAATAAATTGCCATATTAGCCATCTTATCTTCGACTTTAAATGGTGTAGAAAGCATATTACATATTGTCATCGTCCCATGAGGGATCCCAATAGCTTCTTCATAATTATTTGCAATACATACCATTTCATTAGAAATTAGTTCTTCGTTAGTAAACATTCTTCCGCTTTTTAGAGGTATATCCAGTTCATAATTATGAGCATATATTCCTAGAAACTCGTTATTATATTTAGCGATTAATACATATGATTCATTCAATTCACTAGCTTTAGCTATTATTTCATCATAGGATGTAAAACTTTTTGCAATCATATCTCTTTCGGTATAATAGATTTTTTCACTATTTAAAAAACCACGTCGTGACATATTATCAAAATCTAATATGATAAGTTGCGATTCATCGTATAATATTCCTAAAAATAGAATCATGCTAAGAATCAGCATAAAGATATTAATTCTTTTCATCTTTTCACATCCTCTCGATTCTATTTTATAATTAACTAATTCTATAATGTTCAACCTGTGGTTGACGGTTACCAGTAGTATGAGAATCTACTTCTGATTTATGCAAATTTTGTCCATACATGCTATATCCTGATTCAACTCTTTGCATGACATCATAACATGGTTGCCCAGGAGGACAATTTTGGCCAGCTACCCATAATGCAGAAAATTTATGTTCAATGGTATTTATTGGCGATGGAACAATTGATGTAACATTTAATCCAGCTGATGGGCTACTATTATCATTAAATCCACTTACCATACCAACTGCATATCTAGGGTCAACATTTTGTGCAAATGCTGAAATAGTTAGTAATAAAAACATGCTTAAAATACAAATAAATTTTTTCATTTCTAGTCCCTTTCTTTACTATTAAATTATTTAATATGTGCAATTAAATCTATTTTCTATAGACACACATTAAATATCTCCGTTCTTGTACCTAGCAGCCATACAATTGTATCCCCTTTCATTTGTAGCCATATACTAGCAAATATCTACTTTATTTTGCAAGATAGGAAAACAACTGTTTTTAAGGAGTAAAAAATCGTTTTAAGCCAATAAAAAAGCCTCATTTGAGGCTAAATTTTTGGTAAATTTAAGTATTCTTCTACTAATTTTGCACACTTATCAGAATTTCTCTTCACATAATACGAAATAACCATATCATATAACAAGTCTATTTCTAATTTATCATCAAGCTTAAACAAATCTTTTTTTATTAATTCAAAATAATTATCTATCTTACTTTCATTATTATTAACAAAGCCTTGGATAATTTTCATCATTCTAGATGCATAGCGATCGTCTTCATCATTAATTAACTTACTAATAATAGATCGAGCATTATCCTTTGTTTTTGTCTTATATGCACAATATGCTAGATAATAATTTAAGTCATGATATTTTGAACCAGCTTTCTTCGCTTGCATGACGTATTTTTCACATTCATCATATCTTTTTTGTAGTAAATATAAATATGATAAATTATTTAAGCATACTGTTATTCTTCTTTTAAAGCTATATTTTTTTGCTTCCTCTAACAATTCCAAGTATTTTTTCTTGGCTTCATCATATAATTTTAACCTCAGTAAAATATTTGCTATTTCAATATTAACTTGATTAATTCTTTCAATACAATACGATACTTTTAACATTTCAATGGCTTCATAGTAATAATTTAATGACTTTAGATAGGATCTTTCTTCATATGATATTCTACCTAATTGATAATAGAACATTCCTTTTATTATCGGTAAGATATCATGACTTGGGTAGCTATCATAAATATCAAATAATACTTTCTTTGAATCAGCTAAATTATAACAAATTCCCTTACCAAAGCCATATATTACCCCATAGATATATGCTATATTGCTATCATATAAGGGTAAATTTCTACTTGCATTACTTATTATTTCATCTGATGCGCGTTTATATTTCATAATTTCAATCATATACTTTATTAAATCATTAAATATAAATGCTCGTGAAAATGTAAATGTTTCAGCTTTATCATTAAATTCCTGTTCACACTTTATAAATAATTCATTATTTTTAAAAATAATACATTCATATATTTTTATTACAAAATTATAAGCTTCTTCATACAGTTCAACACTTTGATCATATGCAACATCGTAATAAGATAAAACATTCTGCATAAATTCATATGATGGATTTATGTTTCCTTTTTCAATTGAATAAAGATATGTTTTGCTTACATTTAGAACATTAGCTAATTTTTCCCCAAAATCACCATTATTTATACGAAGATTCCTTATGAAATATGCATCAATTTTATTTAAATCTTTGATACTTAATCAGCTCCTTCTTGACCTTCAATCTTTGTTGGATTTACAGATATTTCTGTACATTCACATTCGCCATCCTTGTTAATTGTGCAAACCTGTTCATTATTGCTTAGAGCTTCACATGCTTCTACTTTATCAGTTTCAGTAGCACTAACACTTAAACAACAAATCAGTACAGAACATAACATTAAAACAACTTTTTTCATTTTTCTTTTCTCCCTATTATTTATACTCCTATTTTAGAACATTCTTGCTATTAATGTACATACCTCAAAAAACTGTTTTCAGATGAATAAAAATCAGATTTTTCACAAAAAATTTTAAAACTTTCTATTTTTTATATGATAATTTGTCAAATTAAATGCAACACCTAATGTAAGTTTATAGCTCATAGATATTACCTCCTGTTAATTGTTTGTTTGGTCACTTACATTTTAACATAGTAATTTCTATGGGAATTTTTATATTGTGTTGCACTTGTTATGGTAAATTATCTATAAAAAAACAACCTCCTAGTTTTCTAGGATTTGGATTTCATATTGCAATCTGAACTTTTATTATTTAATTTTGCATTGGTAATTGTTAAAACCACATTTCAACCATCTTTAATTTTTTGCATATAATCCTTATCAACTGTAATATTTGTTTTTGATTTTATAAACTCTTGTAAATTTTCATATGGAATATCCCATTTTTCCGATAAGATACTTCTACAATTAAATCAATTGCTTTTACTCGCATTATATCTTACTCACCTGCTTATATTCAGTTACCATTTTATATATTGCTAATTTGATTGTACTATTTTTGTTTGCACATGTAGCTTTATTATTGTTTCCACTGTTGTTTAAGCGATTTGCCATGAATATTTTTTTGCTAGTTCTTTCAACAATACATTTATCTTCAGTGTAATTTCTACTAACTTCCACATATATATCACTTCAATAATTGACCATAATCCTAATACGCATAGATGACAAGAGCGATTATTAGCAATTATCACCAACTTTTTTTGTAATAGACTAATTCAACCAGAAATCATATCTTCAAAAGCATGATTCTTATATATAAACTATTAAGCATTACTATGCCTTTATTAAGCACAATATTTGCATTACTCGAGCAGTAAGTTTCATTATTTCTTTTTGAATAACTTTGTAATAAATATGTTGGGCAATGTTTTGCGCAAAAAAAGAACCTCAATTATTTGGTTTTCCAAATAATAAGGTCCTTTTCAGATCAATATTGAATCTAGATAAATTTAGTCTTCGTTTGCTCTAGATACTAGACGATGATATCTAGTTTGTGCATCTTTCTTAGTCTTAGCAAACATTTGTTCTGCAACTTCTTTACCCTTCAATTTAACTAATTGAGCAAAACGGTTTTCATTCAACAAGAATTCTTCAAACTTATCCCAATTAGGTTCCTTTGAGTCAATTGTTAATGGTTTTTCATTACGAGGATCGAAACGATATAAAGTTACATAACCACATTCAACAGCTTTCTTTTGAACTTGTTGATGATTGCTTAAACCACCTTTGATACCATGTTCAGCACATGGAGAATATGCAATTATCAATGATGGTCCATTATAACTTTCTGCTTCACGAATAGCTTTTAATGTTTGGTTACGATCTGCACCCATTGAAATGCTTGCAACATATACATGACCATAAGCCATAGCAATTTGGCCAAGATCTTTCTTAGCTTGAGCTTTACCACCAGCAGCAAACTTAGCGATTGAACTAGCTTGACTTGATTTAGATGATTGACCACCGGTATTTGAATATACTTCGGTATCCAAACATAAGATATTTACGTTTAGATCATTTGCGATAACGTGGTCTAATCCACCATAACCGATATCATATGCCCAACCGTCTCCTCCGACGATCCATACTGATTTACCTACTAAGTCTCTTTCTAGACCTAATAATTCTTTTACATCTTCATTAGCACTTGCTTTTACACCATTGATAATAGCATCTTTGCAAGCTCTTTGAGCTTCACGATCATTATTAGCATTTATATATGCTTCAAATGCTGAGCGTAATTCAGGTTCAACCTTATCCATATTATTTTCCATGATAGATAAGATACGAGCTTCTTTATAGTTTTGAGCAATTGCCATACCGAAACCATATTCAGCATTATCTTCGAACAAGCTATTAGCCCAAGCTACACCTTCACCATTCTTATCATTTACAAATGGTGTACTTGGAGTACTTGAACAATAGATCATTGAACATCCTGTAGCATTAGCTACTAACATATCACGACCAAATAATTGTGATACTAATTTATAGTATGGAGTTTCACCACATCCAGGACATGCACCACTTACTTCAAAGTAAGGCATCATGAATTGTGAACCTTTTACTGTATTTGTAGGGAAATATTGAGTCTTATATTCAACTTCTTTATATAGGTAATCAGCCAATTTTTCTTGATCAAGTTTTTCATTGATATCAACCATCTTAAGAGCTTTATTACCAGCTTTTCCTGGACATTCAGTAACACATAGACCACAACCAACACAGTTAGCAGGAGAAACTTGAATACGATATTGTAAATGAGCAACATCTTTACCCATAGCAGGAATTGTCTTGAATTCCATTGGTGCATTCTTAACTTCTTCTTCAGTTAATAAGAATGGTCTAATTGTAGCATGTGGACATACGAATGAACAGAAACCACATTGGATACAGTTATTTGGATCCCATGTAGGAACTTGAACTGCAATTGTTCTCTTTTCTTTGAATGCTACATTATTTCTAATTGAACCATCTAATAAGTTATTCTTAGTAAATGCACTAACTGGTAAATCATAACCATCTAATGAGTTGATTGCCATTACATGTTCATCGAAATATTCATCACCTGTTGATGTACGAGTTGTATCATATGGTAAATTAGCCCATTCAGGTTTTACTTCTATTTCAACAATACCAGCTTTACCTTCATCAATAGCTTTGTAGTTTAATTGAACAATTTCATCACCTTTTTTAGAATATGATTTCTTAGCAGCTTTCTTCATTAAATCAACTGCTGTATCATAAGGCATAATTTGTTCATTTAAAGCAAAGAATGCAGATTGTAAGATAGTATTAGTTCTTCTTCCCATACCAATCTTAGCAGCAATTTCTGTTGCATCAATAATATAGAATTTTGCATGTTTTTTAGCTAAGTTAGCTAACATACGATTAGGTAAGTGATTTTCAATTTCATCTTTGTTAAATGTTGTATTCAACAAGAATGTACCACCATCTTTTAATGGTGTAACCATATCATATTTGAAACAATATGCATCTAATGAACAAGAAATGAAATCAGCATTATTTACATAATATGTAGAACGAATTGGAGATTTACCAAAACGTAAATGGCTTCTAGTAACGCCTCCAGCTTTCTTAGAGTCATATGCAAAGTATGCTTGAGCATATTGATCTGTATTATCACCAATGATCTTGATTGAGTTTTTATTAGCACTAACTGTACCATCAGAACCTAAACCATAGAATAAGCAAGATGTATAATCTGTAGTTAATTCAATTGGTAGTGGTTTTAAAGATAAGAATGTAACATCATCTTCAATACCAATTGTGAATTCTTCTTTTGGTTCATCTTTAGCAAGTTCAGCATATACTGCATTGATTTGTGCAGGTGTAGTATCTTTGCTACCCATACCATAACGACCACCAATGATTGTATAATGGCAATCTTTCAATGAATTTAATACATCTAAGTATAATGGTTCACGAGCACCCATTTCCTTAGTACGATCTAATACTGCAATTTTTTCAACTGTTGCAGGTAATGCTTTCTTCAACCATTCAGTTGAGAATGGACGATATAAATGAACTTTAACTAAACCAACTTTTTCACCTTTAGCAACTAATGCATCAACAGTTTCTTTAATTGTTTCAGTTACACTACCCATAGCTACGATAACTCTAGTAGCATCTTCAGCTCCATAATAAGTAAATGGTGCATAGTCTCTTCCTGTATGCTTACTAATTTCAGCTAAGTATTTAGCAACTACATCAACTACTTTATTATAATGAGCATTTTGAGCTTCACGACCTTGGAAGAAAATATCATCGTTTTCAGCTCCACCTCTAGTTACAGGATTAGTATGAGGATTTAATGCATTCTTTTTGAACTCTTCAACTTTATTCCAGTCAACTAAAGATTTTAAATATTCTTGATCCATTACTTCAATTTTTTGAATTTCATGAGATGTTCTAAATCCATCAAAGAAATGAATAAATGGAACACTTGCTTCGATTGCAGATAAGTGAGCAACCCCAGCTAAATCCATACATTCTTGAACAGAATGAGAGCATAGCATAGCTACACCAGTTTGACGGCAAGCATAAACATCTTCATGATCACCGAAAATATTTAAAGCACGACCTGCTAATGCACGTGCAGCAACGTGAATAACTCCTGGAAGCAACTCACCTGATAACTTATATAAGTTTGGAATCATCAATAACAAACCTTGTGAAGCAGTAAAGGTTGTTGCTAATGTTCCTCCTTGCAATGCACCATGCACTGCACCGGCAGCTCCAGCTTCTGATTGCATCTCTACAACTTTTACAGTTGTATCAAAAATGTTTTTACGACCTTGTGATGCCCAAGCGTCAACTACTTCAGCCATTGGTGAACTAGGTGTAATTGGATAGATAGCTGCTACTTCACTGAACGCATACGCACAATGGGCTGTAGCGGTATTTCCATCCATGGATTGAAAAACCTTTTCAGTACTCATAATTTCCTCCTAATTATCCTTTTTAATTATAAAACAAAAAGACTATTTTTTAAATAGTCTTTTTAACCCCTTTCAAAACTAATTTAGACAATATATACTCCGTCAATATCATCAATTTCCTTTAATTTGACTTGAATATCCTCATTAGTAGCTGTAGGAACATTCTTTCCTACATAATCTGCTCTAATTGGTAATTGTCTATGTCCTCTATCAATAAGTACTGCTAGATGTATTTCTGCTGCTCTACCATAATGCATTATACCTTCCATTGCTGCTCTTACTGTACGTCCAGAATATAATACATCATCTACTAGAACTACAACCTTATCTTTTACATTAACTTTCAATATATCAATATTTTCATTATCTTTAACAATATCATCGCGCCAATAGGTAATATCAATACTATCGCATATTATTTTTTCTTGTTCAAATTCTTCAATATATTTAGCAATCCTTTTAGCTAAAAATTCTCCCCTAGTTTTAATTCCTACTAGAACTAAATCATTACATCCTTTATTCTTTTCAACTATCTCATGAGCCATTCTTTTTAATGAGCGACTCATACTAATACTATCTAGTATTTCCTTCATATTCCCCTCCTTATTCATGTATAGCTAAAGCATCTTCTTTTTGTTGCAAAGTAATAAAATCATATAGGACCATTGCATCTAATACTTGTAATTGTCTTTGTTTTGCTTTTTCTAATCCTGTACTTAATTGATATATGCTTGGTGATTGTGGTAATCCAGCAATCATTGCAGATTCATATAAATCAAGCTCACTTGGTTGTTTAGCATAATAACCATTAGCAGCATCATTAATTCCATAATATCCATCACCATAATATATTATATTTACATATAAACTCAATATCTCTTCTTTAGAATATCTTTTTTCTAGCTCATCAACAAAAAAGATTTCAGCAATTTTGCGTTTAAAATCAACACTGTTATTAAAATATAAATTTTTAGCTAATTGTTGAGTAATTGTACTTCCACCCTCACTAATACTTCCACTTATAATATTAACTACAAATGCTCGACCTATCGCAATATAATCTATACCATCTCTAAACCAAAAGCGATGATCTTCAATAGCTACAACCGCATCACAAAAATAATCACTTAATTGTTCATAAGGTACATAATCTTCCCTATTCATTACTTCACTAACTGCTTTTTCTATTGGTTTTTCTTCAATTGCTTGTTTATAAACTTTATAGCCACTATATAATAATGTACTACCAATTCCTATAGCTATTACCATAAGAATAATAATTAGTTTAAATAAAATTTTAATTAGTTTTTTCATGAATTAATATTAACTAATTTTAAGATTTAAGTAAAGAAATAATAAAAAAAGAAGCAAATTTTCTTGCTTCCTATTGTCCCATCGAACGCATAACTGCCTTGATTTGTGCTTCACTAGGTTTTCTACCCATTTGTAAGAACATTGCACGAATCATCTTTTCATTAATTGGTGGATGTTCTTTTAATTCTTTTTCAAATTTACGTCTAGTAAAATAGAAACCTAAACCTCCGCCAATCAATAAACCAACTATTAATGAAAGCACACTTGTCCAAAACATATTCATTATTATTACCACCTTTACTATTAATATATTTTAACTTCTTTTATCAAGAAAGACAATATAAAACTAAAGCCCAAAAGGAAATGATATTTACCTAGCTTAGCCAGGTGGGTGTCCTGTGATAGCCTTTAGGATCCCCACTCTTAATAGGTGGGCTTTCAACACCAGATATCAACATCCGGACTCCCTTATATCATGATGTAGGAAATATAATATTCCTTTTGGGATTTCATTATAACAAGCTCTTTATATAAATAAAAGTCTTGACAATTACATTTATTTAACTTTTATTCCAAGTTCATCTAATTGTTTATCATCAACAACATTTGGTGCTTCACTCATTAAATCATATGCACTTGCAGTTTTTGGAAAAGCCACAACATCACGAATATTTTCTGTACCAGCTAAAATCATCGTCAATCGTTCTAGACCAATACCAACTCCCCCATGAGGTGGAGTTCCATATTTAAAGGCTTCTAAGAAGAAACCAAACTTTTCATTTGCTTCTTCCATTGTCATACCAATAGCTTCAAATACTTTTTCTTGTAGTTGTTGATCATGAATACGAATTGATCCACTTAATAATTCATATCCATTTAATACTAAGTCATATGCACGGCTATAACAATTAGCTTTATCAGTCAATAGCTTATCAACATCTTCTGGATTAGGAGAAGTAAAAGGATGATGTGCAGCCACATATCTATTTTCTTCTTCACTATATTCAAACATAGGGAAATTAGTTACCCATAAAAATTTATAAGCTTCATTATCAATTAAGTTTAAATCTTTTCCTAATTTAACTCTTAATGCTCCTAATGATGTTAAGCTAACTTTAGCTTTATCAGCAATAAATAAAATCATATCATTATCACTAATATTTAAAGTATTTAATAAAGCATTTTTCTCTTCATCACTTAATACTTTATTAATACTTCCACTAAATTCTCCATTATATTTTAAGAAAGCTAAAGCCTTTGCTTTATATACTTTAACAAATTCTTGCAATTTATCTAAGTCTTTACGCGAAAATTTATCAGCAGCATCTTTAACAACAAGACAATTTATTTGCCCACCATTATTTAAACAATCTTTAAAAATACCAAATTCCGTATTAACAAATAAATTAGAAACATTTTGAATAGGCATATCAAAACGTAAATCAGGTTTATCACTACCATATTTAGCCATACATTCATTGTATGTCATACGCACAAATTTATCTAAACTAATTCCTTTTACACCCTTAAATATTTCATTCATCAATTTTTCAACTAAATTAAAGATGTCCTCTTCTTCAATAAAGCTCATTTCAATATCAATTTGCGTAAATTCTGGTTGACGATCAGCTCTTAAATCTTCATCTCTAAAACATCTAGCTATTTGGAAATACTTTTCCATTCCTGCTACCATTAATAATTGCTTATAAATTTGTGGAGATTGAGGTAAAGCATAGAATTTACCATTAAACATTCTACTAGGAACTAAATAATCTCTAGCTCCCTCAGGTGTAGATTTACATAGAATTGGAGTTTCAACTTCAATAAAACCTTCTTCACTTAAGAAATTACGTGTAATCATACAAATTTTATGACGAAGCATTAAATTATTTTGTAAAGTAGGACGACGCAAATCAAGATAACGATATTTTAATCTAGTATCTTCTAAAGCATCAGTTTCATCTGCAACAATAATTGGTGTAGTTAAACTACTATTAATAATTTTAACCTTTTCAACTTTAACTTCAATTTCTCCTGTTGCTAGCTTAGGATTTTTATCCTTACGCTCTAAAACGATTCCTTCAACTTGTAAAACATATTCATTACGCACATCTTTTACTTGTTCTTCAATTGTTTCATCAAATACTAATTGCACAATTCCAGATCTATCTCTAAGATCCATAAAAACTAAAGAGCCTAGATTTCTCCTTTTTGCAACCCAACCAACTAAACATACATATTCATTAACATTTTTTATGCTTAAATTACCATTATGATGTGTTCTTTCCATTATATTTCTCCTTCAATTAATTCATCTAAAACTTCTACCATATTTTCCATAGAAACATTATGTTCTTCTTTGGTCTTAAGATTTTTGATTGTATAACTATTTTTAGCAATCTCATCTTCACCAACAACTATCATATATTTTGCATTTTTACGATCAACACTCTTGAATTGTGATTTCATACTTCTAGGTAATAAATTAGCTTCACATTTATAACCATTACCTCTTAAGATAGTCGCAATTTCTAAAGCTTTAGCTTGACAATCATTTAAGCTCATAACATAGACATCTAAGCTTCTTTCTTCCATCAATTGTGTGCCTTCAGCTTCTATTAACATCATTAATCTTTCAAGACCAATCGCAAAACCAACACCAGATAAATTAGGACCACCAAAATATTCTACTAAATGGTCATATCTACCACCACCAAATATTGTACTTTGACTTCCAGAATCTTCATGTAAAGATACAACTTCAAATACTGTATGAGTATAATAATCTAAGCCTCTTACTAATTTATCATCAATTTCATATGGTATACCTAATGTTTCTAACATCTTCAATACTTGATTAAAATAATCACGAGAACTTTCATTTAAATAATCTAATAATTTAGGAGCATTTTTAACACAATCCTTTTCATGATCAACTTTACAATCTAAAATTCTTAAAGGATTTTGTTCATATCGACGTTTACAATCTTCACATAGCTCATCTAAATGACTAGCAAAATGTGCTTTTAAAGCCTCACGATAATTAGCTCTTGATTCATCATCTCCTAAAGTATTAATTAATACTTTGATACTTTTTAAGCCAAAAGCTTTTAAAATACTATATCCTAAGGCAATACACTCAGCATCAGCAAGTGGTGACATTATACCAATATTCTCAATACCAAATTGATTAAATTGTCTTTGACGACCTTTTTGTGGTCTTTCATGACGAAACATTGGACCAATATAATATAGTTTTGCCGGTAATTCCATAGAACCATAAAACTTATGTTCAACAAAACTTCTAATAACCCCAGCTGTTCCTTCTGGTCTTAAAGTATAATTATCTTTTCCCATAGTAAAACTATACATTTCTTTATTTACCATGTCAGAACTATCATTTTCTCTTTTAAAGACTCTAGTATCTTCAACAATAGGCGTTCTAATTTCTTGATAATCATATAAAGTACACATAGTTCTGATTAAGCTTTCCATCTTTAACCATGCTTCAGTTTTATCTGGTAAGATGTCATAAAATCCTCGCATTGTTTGATATGCCATATAATTTCCTCCTTTTAAATAAGGTAGTGTCAAAAATCGCATATTTTGATACAAATACACTACCGTAATAATTTGTATATATCTTAAAGTTGTAA
>CALVCO010000034.1 GCA_944326095.1 uncultured Erysipelotrichaceae bacterium
CCAGACTGCATTGTTTCATAATTGAAGCATGTTTGACGAGACAATACATAACGAACTAAAACTTGTCGTAAATCTTTATCAGTTAAAACAACTGGTTGTTTTGCATCCATATTACTCATCTTCATTATCTCCTTGTGCAACTGTAACAGTTTGCAATTTATTAGCAGCTTCTTTAGTTTGGAAAATATAAGCACATAATACAACGCTCAATAAAGCAATTGCTAATACACCCATATTCATATAAGCAGCTAGAACATAACCAATTAAAATGAAGTAGCCATATTTCTTCATAGGCAATTGACGTAACAAAATCGCAAATCCTAATGCAGGAAGCATACCAGCCGCAACATTTAAACCATTATTCAACCAAACAGGAATAGCATTGATAGCCATTTCTACATAGCTAGAACCAACTGTTGTAAATAATACCATTGGTAATACCCACAAACCAATAAATGGAATTTGTGAAGCCCACATCCAGGCACCCATCTTCTTCCATTCTTTCTTATCAGAACATTCTCTCATCTTATGGATGAAGAAAGAACCACTAGTCTTACCTAATACATCTAATTGTGTACCTAATGCAGCAACTGGAACACCAATAGTCATAGCAGCAGTAACTGCTTCTTGACCTTCAAGTCCCATAGCAATCGCAAATGCTGTACCAGCAATACATCCAACATTATAATCAGGAACACTAGAACCACCAGCACCAAATAAACCTAAGCTCATCAAACACATTGAGCCTCCAACAACCATACCAACATTAATGTTGCCCATGATTATACCAGTAATAACACCAACGGTAACTACTGAAGCATAATAGAAGGCTTGAAGATTATACTTTTGCCATGTCCAAACTCCAACAAGCAAAGCAAGTAAAATTACTTGAATAGGTGTAAACATATTTTATTCTATCCTTTCTTTTAATCAAGCAATGATGAAACATCTACTTCATCATCACGAATGGAGAACTTAACGGTAATCTTAACTCCAGCATCACGCATTTCTTTAAGCATTGCTTTTTCCTTAGCATTAACTCTTACCGTCTTACCTAATACAGTTGTTTCCCCTGTATTTTGAGTAATATCCCCTAAGTTAAGTTGAGGAATTTCTACCCCAGCCTTAAATAATTCATATGCTGATTCAACCGTTCTAAATACACAAAAAACTCGTTGATTTGCATATTTATTATTAGAAATATTTGTTAAAGCCTTTTGATGATCAATCACCGACAATGCAACACCAGCAGGTGTAGCCATCTTCATAGACTGTCTCATCAAATCATTTGTAGAAGCAGCATCATCAATAACCATAGCACGTGTAGCATTCAAACTAGGTACCCATTGCGTAGCCACAATACCATGAATCATACGATCATCAACTCTAAAACCAATAAATCCTAGGGCTTTCATAATTTTTAAAATTCCTCCTTTTTGTAGTAAATTTAAACAATCGATTGTTAGGTAAGCGTTTACACACTTATCGTAACTATAATTTAACACAATTGAATGAATCATTCAATACTTTTTGAATAGTTTTTTCAATTTTATTCATTTTTATTACCAATTTCCATTCAATTCATTCAATATTATTCAAAAAAAATAATTAATAAGCTATAATATATGTACAAGGAGCCAGCAATATGAACACTATAATTGACAATATTGATCCAAAACAATACCATCTAACAACCAAAGAATTAGAAGTATTAGAAATATTAAAAAATGATCCATATGCATTTAAATCATCAACCGCCACCGAAATAGCCATTAAATATAATATATCCCAAAGTGCTATCAGTAGATTTTGCCAAAAATTAGGATACTCAGGCTTTTCAGACTTTCGTCTATCATTAATTTTCAATTCACCACCAGTCGAAAATACCATTATCGATAATAAATATTATGCAAACTTATTTAATACTATATGCAATTCTTTAAGCTCATCTATTCCCAACGAAACCCTAGATGAAATCGCAAGAATTATGTTAAATGCCAGAAACTGTTACTTCTCAGGCTATGGAGCCAGTAATATTTCAGCTCTATCCCTTTCATTTCTAAGCATGGTTCAAGGTATTAGATCCTATCATTTACCAGCATCTACTGAAGTAGAAACTCTACATATTATGAATAATGAAGATGTTTTAATCCTATTTTCAGCAATCAATTCATCACATAAAGATTTATTCTCTATGTTAGAAGATTTCCCACACGGTAAAAGACCATATATCATCTTAATAGCTAATACTCCACGTCATCCATTCGCTAAAAAAGTAGATAAAATGATATTATTACCAAACTCTAAAGATATTGATCCAACAATAATCTTTACCCCATCAATCCTGCAAATTGTTTTCTCTTTTTTTCTAATAACTAAATTATCTTTAGAAAAATCAAATATGTTAAAAGCAAATCAATAAGCAAAACATAAAAGAGCACGTTGTATAACATTTAGGCTATATAACGTCTTTTTTATGTGACTTCAAATTGTCTATTATAGTTTTTTCGACCTTTTTATTATAAGTTTTTCGAGTATTTCATTATAGTTTTTTCGACTTTTTTACTTAATCCATTAAAAAAAGTGGTATCTTGTACCACTCATAGATAACCATTATCAATTAAAAATCTAGCAAATCCATCTTCATCATTAGTATATTCCGTAATTACATTGGCACAACTTTTAGTATCTTCACTACCATTTTTTAAACAAACACCTAGACCTGCTACCTTTAACATCTCATTATCATTAGTCATATCACCAAAAGCAATAATGTCTTCCATCTTCATATTATTTAATTTAGCATATTCAATTAAAGCATTACCCTTATTGGTATATTTATTACAAAATTCTAGCATGATAGGCTGGGTCTTAAAAGCTACATAACCATCCCTAATTCTTTCTCTAGCATAAGCCATTATTTCATCAATCTTATCTTCAGGAACTTTAAACATTATTTTCGCATGTTCCTTATTATAAAAATCAGATTCATTTTTCGCAATCACTACTTTAGAACCACTTCTTTTAGAAGATTTTTCTACCAACCAATCCATCCTTTTACAAAGCATAATACCATTTTCCACAATATAAGGATTTAAATCAAATGGACGCAAGATATCCAATATTTCTTTTATCCACTCCTTATGCAATTTATCAAACTCATATAAATGATTAATAGCTCCATCCCATAATTGGCCACCATTTAATCCAATGATAATATCCAAAGGAAAAGATAAGTTCCACTTATTAGTAAAATATTTAAGTTCTGTAACTTCTCTACCTGAAGCAACCCCAAATTTAATACCTTGTTCATGAATTTTTTCAATTGTCTTTTTGGTAAAATCAGTAAGTTCACGAGCTTCATTTACTAATGTTCCATCTATATCACAAATAATCAATTTACATTTATCCATAATTAATAATCTTTCCTAATTTCTAAAGTATTCGCATCAATAATCATTTCATAATCGCGATGATCAATCTCATAATCTACCTCATAATAACTAGTATCAAAATGCGTAGATTGCTTAATAGTAAGCTCATCAACATCATTATAATTATGACCATTAGCTTCTAGCGCCATATCGATAGCTTCTTGTCTAGTAATGGAAGTTACAAAAGTACTTACTCTATCATCATTTCGATCACTATTATCTCTAACAACATTACCACTAGCATCCACTACTACTTCATATTCTAATTCTTCTGTCTTAAAATCAATATTATAAGTTAAACGCTTAGAATGTAAAAAATCTTCATCAATCTCAATTTCATATACTTGATCTTCTGTTAAATCATAGTTACTTAATGCTATACTCAAGGCAGTTTCTCTATCAATTGCATTATTATTTGAACTACTATTATTAGTTGTAGTCTCATTATTATTAGTTTGTGCAGTAGGTGTTGAAATATTATTATCTTTTGACTCTTTTACAAAAGATTGTACTTTACCATCTTCATCAATTACATAGCGATATACATTTGCTTCATCTGCCAATTCAACATAATACTTATCATCTTCATGATTTCCTTGAATAAGCTCACTATTATCTACACTTAAATTAGCATTTTCTCTAGCAATCGCTACCGCATCATCCACCGATGATACTTGTTTACTACAAGCAACCAACAATAAAGCCATTAAAACAATTATTATCTTTCTCATTCGCTTCCTCCAATATATCTAGTTATTTTTATCTTATAGAAATATCAAAATAATTGCAATTAAAATGATTTTAAAAAGACTAGACCATAATTTGATCTAGTCTTATCTTTTAGAATGTAATTTCTTTGGACTTGGATACCTTCATAAATATCAATAAAGATATAATTGTCGTACAAGTCAAGATAGTTGCATAAGCTGCTGCAACACCATAACTACCTCTAGAAACATTAACATAGATAGCTAATGTCAAGGTAATAGTATTCAAGTTATATAAGATAATTGCCGTAGACAATTCGGTAATAATCGTAATCCAAGAAAGAATAGCGCCAGATAAGATACCATTAGCCATCATTGGCACCGTTATCTTAAAGAAGGCTGCTAATTTACTAGAACCTAAACTAATTGCTGCCTCTTCAATAGACATTGGTATTTGTTGCAATACCGCAACTGAAGATCTAATCGTATATGGGATACGCCTAATAACTAAGGCAATAATCATAATAATTGCTGTACCTGTTAATACTAAAGGTTGTTTATTAAAGGCAATTACTAACGCAATACCAACTACAGAACCTGGAATAATATAAGGAATCATTGACAAAGTATCAATAATCTTATTTAAGAAATTATTTCTTCTAACTACCAAATAAGCAATCAATACTGCCAAAATAATAACGATAATTAAAGCAGCTCCACCAATTAAGAAAGTATTAGGAATTGCACGACCCATATTCTCAAAGGCTGTACGATAACTATCCAAAGAGAAACCAGGCATAAATAATTTACCAGAAGTCTTTTGGAAAGAAGTATACATAACATAAATCTGTGGAGCGAACGAGATCATAACTACAATCCAACAATATAAGTTAACCGCAATATTCTTCCAACCATGCAATTGCTTTCTTTCAATAGGATGCAAAGCATTCATCGTAAATTGGAATTTACTATTAATAAAACGTTGTCCTAAGAAAATAATAGCCGTAATCACAATAGCGATAACACTAACAGCCGCACCAAAACTATGATTAGTACCAGCCTCCGAGAAATACGCATTATAGATAATTACCGGGAAGGTCTTATAACCTTCACCAATCAATAATGGTGTACCAAAATCTGCAAATGCACGCATAAATACCAATAAGGTAGCTGCCAAAATTGTAGGCATACATAAAGGAATAACTACCTTAAAGAAACGTTTAACTCCTGAACAACCCATATTTTCTGCCGCTTCCAATAAAGAATTATCAATATTTTTTAAAGCACCTGAAACATATAAGAATACAAGTGGGAACAATTGCAAAGATAAAACTAATAAGATACCATTAAAACCATAAATACTAGGCAATCTAATACCAAATAAGTCCCTTAAACCTGCAGTAATCAAACCATTTCTACCTAATAATAAAATCCAAGAATATGCACCAATAAATGGAGCACTCATACTACATAATATAATAATAATTTGTAATAAGGTCTTACCTTTAATTTCATACATTTGATAAAAGTAAGCTAAAGGTATACCAATTACTAAAGTAACTAAAGTTGCACATATACTTACCGAAAAACTATTCACAATAGTCTCAAGATAATAATTTCTTGAAAGGAATTGATTAAAATATTCTAAAGTAAATTGTCCATCAACAAATACGGCTTGCAACAATAATTTAATTAATGGATAAATTAAGAATAATGCATAAAGAGCTAATACTGATATAGATATAATCTTCCAGATATCCCATCTGATGACCTTTTTTTCAACTTTCATGGTCGTCATAAGATCACCTACTTAACATATGCATCTTTATCATTAACTACACCAGTAACCAGATTTTCACTACCATCTTCATTAAAAATATTAATCTTCTCAGTCTTAATACCTAAATAAATCTTAGTACCCTTAGGAATGATACTATCAATCTTAGATTCTTGAATAATTTCGGCTTTTTCTCCATCCTCAAAATGAACAAAATAATGCGTATTCAAACCTAAGAAAATAGAATCATCTATTGTAGCCTTAATACCTTGGGTATTATGCTCACTAACAATTAGCTCCTCTGGTCTAATACTAGCAACTACTTTTTGATCATGCATTTTTTCTTCTCTAATTGTATCCATTAAAACTTCATATCCACCAGGTAAAACAAGATAAGCCTTACCATCTTTAATCTTAAGTTCACCATTTATAACATTAGTTCTACCAATGAAGGTCGCAACAAACAAATTAGCAGGTCTTTGATATAAAGCCTTAGGAGTACCAATATGTTGAATATCCCCATCTTTCATAACCGCAATACGATCACTAACCGCCATTGCCTCTTCTTGGTCATGCGTAACATAAATAGTCGTAATACCTACCGTATTTTGAATTTGTTTAATAACTGTACGCATCTCTACTCTAAGCTTAGCATCCAAATTAGATAATGGTTCATCCATCAATAAAACATCTGGAGTAATAGCTAAAGCTCTAGCAAGAGCTACACGCTGTTGTTGCCCACCTGATAAACGATCAGGCATACGATCACGATACTCATCAATCTGCATCAATTTCAAGAATTTATCAGTCTGTTTATCAATTTCCTCTTTAGGAAGTTTACGATTCTTCAAACCAAAAGCCACATTCTTTTCCACAGTCATATTAGGAAAGATTGCATAATTTTGGAAAACCATACCAATATTTCTTTTAGCAGGATCCATATCATTAATTCTAGTATCGTTAAAATAAAAGTCTCCGCCTTCAATACTATTAAAGCCCGCAATCATTCTAAGTAAAGTAGTTTTACCACATCCTGATGGACCTAAGAGGGTGAAAAATTCACCCTCTTTGACATCAAGTGATAAATCAGAAATGATCGTGTTGTCCCCATACTTTTTTACAGCATCGACTATTTTGATATTAACACTCATATTTAAATCTCCATCTAATAAATTATAAATTAATCACCAATAAAGATATCTGTCCATCTTTGTTGCCATTCAACTTTATGTTCTGCACAATAAGGAATATCTTCATATGCAACATTGATTTCTTCAAATGGAATAATGAATTCACTAGTATTACTAATGCTTGTATTTACTGGACGAGCAGTAGTTGTAGCAATAACCTTTTGTCCTTCTTCAGATTGTAAGAAATCAACAAACTTCTTAGCATTTTCCATATGTGGAGCATTCTTAACAATAGCTGTACCAGCAGGTAACCAAACAGCACCCTCTTCTGGATAAACAACTTTCAAATTAGTAGCGCCATCAATCAATAAAGATACACATGGATCTTCATAAGAAACACCTACTGCATATTCCCCAGCAGATACACCTTTATAAATAGCTGAAGAAGAATCAATGCTGATACCATCTAGATTAGCAATAAAGCTTTCAACCCATTCCCAAGCTTTTTCATCATAAGGCTCATCACCCATAACTAATAACATATTAGTAAGTTCAGCCCAAGCACTACTTGAGTTAGCAGGGTCACCCATTGCGATATGGCCTTTTAATTCAGGCCATAATAAATCATCATAACCCTTAAAATCATCAACATTTAAACCAAGTTCTTCAAATACATCCATATTTACCAATAATGCAGCCGAACCATCTAAGCAATAATGAGAAATATAACCCTTATAGCTTTGATACTCTTCAGGCAAATTAGCATCATTTGGAGAAGTATATTGTTCCCAAAGATCTGGATAATTTTCGTAATTAGCAATGTTCATACCCCCAAACATAACATCAGCTTGAGGATTCTCTTTTTCAGAATCGATACGAGTGATACAATCACCAGTACCAGCGGTAATAACTTCAACTTCTACGCCATATGCTTCTTCAAAAGCAGGCATAACTGCATTGATTAATCCATCGGTATTTGGTGAATAAACAACCAATTTGTTATCATCTCCACCACTTGCGCTGCCCCCATCATCACCAGAACTACATCCTGTAAATCCTACAACGATAGCGAGCATTAAAATTAATGATATTATTTTCTTCATATATCCTCCTCGCGAAATGTAATCGCTTTCTATATTTTTATTGTACTAAACTAAATATCTAAAATCAATCAGGATTTAATATTTTCTTAACATAGATTTTGCATAAAATTTACTACTGATCATCTATAACTATTCATTTTGTTCAAATTATATATAATAAATATATAAAATAGGATTTTTATAATTGTCTCAAAGGCAAATTAAAACCTCCTCATATTTCCTATTTAGAAAATATAAGGAGGTATTTTAATAATTTTAAAATTATTTTTTTGAATAAATTTCTCTTCTATGCCCAACTGATAAAGCTATGATGATTAGCTCATTATCATTGATTTCACAAATCAATCGATAATCACCTATACGATAGCGACAATAGTTACTAAAATTTCCAACAAGAGATTTACCATGAAGTCTTGGATTATCAGTATTAACTATATTTTTTTCAATCCATCTTTTAATTAATAAAGCTACTGATTTATCCATTTTTTGTATTTGCTTTATAACCTTTTTATCATACTTCACAGTATAGTTTCTCATATATCTAACTCTTTCCAAAGTTGTTCATGATCAACAAGTTCAACTGCTCCATCTTTTTTTCTTTGCTCATAATCTTTAATGATTTGTAAGTCGTATTCATCTTCAATTCTTTCAAATAAAGCCCGTTTAAAAGCTTCACTAACAGAGATAGAATGAATCTTAGCATAGCTTTCAGCCAAAGCTCTTTCTTCAGGTGTTAATCTAATTGAGAATGCCATAACAACCCCTCCTTGTGTAGTACATTGTACTATCAATTGCGATTTTTGTCAAGGTAAGTCTAGCTTTTATATTTGAAAGCCTCCCTATATTTCTTAACTAGAAAATATAAGGAGGCATCTATTAATTTTCAAATAATGTTTTTGCATGCATTAAGACTTTTTTACCATCCATAGCTCCATAATCATGCATATCGATAACTCCAACTAATTTATCAGGAACTTTAGTCTTAACTTTATCACATAAATATCTAATTTGTGGGCCAATCAAAATAAGATCAGCATCCTTTGCAACCTTACACAATTCCCCAACACCATAAGCATGCACATCTACTGGATAATCTATTTCTTGACCAGCCTTTTCCATCTTTCTCGCTAAAATGCTAGTAGACATGCCACCACCACAAAGCAAAACAATTTTTTTCATTTTCTTCCCCTTAACTCCTTAATAAATACAACGACTATTATAACAGTTTAAAAATAAAATAAAAGCCTAATCTATGCTATAATCAAGAAAAAGGAGAACAGCCATGAAACACATCGTACTTTTTAAATTAAATAATCGAACTCAAGAAAATCAAGACACTCTTACAAACATTCTTTTATCCATGAAAGAAAAATTAGACTATGTACAAGACTTAAAGGTATATCAAGATTTTCTAGGAAGCAAACGTAGTTATGATATTATGCTAGAAGTAACATTAAACAAAGAAGATCTTGATCGCTACGCTAATGATCCATATCATGTTGCATGCAAAAATAAGTTTGCTCCAATGATTGCCAAAAGCATCACTATAGACCATAAATAAGATTTATCAAAAAAATTGTTCTATTATTACATCAAATTTGTATTATAATACTTACCATGGGAGACAAGCATATGAAAGATTTTAGTATTGATAACATCAAAAAAATAATGAACCTATTTAATCATCTTTCAACTGCTACTGGTGAGTATTATTATCTTATAGATATTGAATCCAGTACAATCTATTTCTCATCTAACATAAGTAATTTATGCGATATTTCTGATACTGTTATGATTAATGCATGGCGTAAAACAATCTCTCAATATGACATTAATAAAGTTGTATCTAACTATAGTAGTCTTAAAAAAGATAAGATCCAAGAATATGATATTAATTTTAGAATAAATGGTCATAATGGTCTACAATGGGTAAACTCTCGAGGTAAAATTTTTACCAGCAACAAAACAAATAAAAGATATTTATTAGGACGTCTATCAACTGTAGACACTAATGCTAATAATCGTAACTTACAAACAATCAAAAGAAATCTAAAACAAGCTATAAATAAACATGAAAAAGGTTATTTTATCATCTTCGGCATCGATGATTTAAAAAACATTAATCTTCAATATGGAAGACAAATAGGAGACTCAATAATCAATGATCTTTATAAAACGATTAAAGATGAAATAAGTGAAAGTCCTGTACAACGTATAGGTAGTGATGTTTTTGGCGCTATTATCCCTCAAAAAACTAGTAAAGAAGTAAATAAAATATATGAAGCAATACAAAAGCGCATGAAAGATGAATGTGCTATTTCTGCTGGTAGTGTATCATTAGATAAATATTACGCAAATGACGAAAATATTCTATTACAATATGCTGAAACAGCCCTTTACTATGCCAAAATGAAAGGTAAAAATAATCTTCACTTCTTCAACAGTGAAGACTACGAAAAACTATTAAAAGAAATTAAAATTGTAGATGAATTAAAACGCAATATTTCCAATAATTTCAAAGGTTTCCAAATATTATATCAACCAATCGTCGCAAATTATACTTATGAAGTAGTTGGTTGTGAAGCCCTAGTACGCTATATATGTGATAATGGTGACAAATTATCAGCACAATATTTAGTATCATTATTAGAAAAACATGATCTTATAGATCAAGTAGGACTATGGGTACTTGATAATACTTGTACACAAGGCATGCTATGGCGTCAACACATTCAAAATTTCAACATGCATGTCAATATGTCTTTAGCCCAACTTTCTACTAACAAATTACATAATGAACTTTTAAATATCATTAATAAATATACTTTCTTAGACTTCATAACCATTGAACTAACCGAAAGTATAGAATTATATAATTATCCATATTTAAATGACATTATAAAAACATGGAAATCTAAAGGCATAAAAATAGCCATTGATGACTTCGGCACTGGCTATTCAAGTTTATCCCGTCTACAACAATTAACCATTGACGAAATCAAAATAGATAAAAGCTTTGTCCACAATATGCATGAAAATATTTATAATGCCAAATTAGTAAAAAATATTATTGATTTAGCTAAAACCTTCCATATTAATGTATGTTGTGAAGGAGTAGAAACCATCAATGAATTAAAGGCTTTAAGTAAAATAAAAAATGCCCACACTTTACAAGGATATTTATTTGCTAAACCTTTATCAGCTAATGCTTTTACTAATCAGTTTATTAATGATCCAAACCCATTTAATAATTTATTAGATGATTAATTGTTTAATCAATGATTCATTAGGCTATGTATTCTTATTTTACAAAAAAAAGATTACATAGCCTTTTTTGCATTATTTTTTTTATTCTTCCTTTCGTGCTAATATGATTTTTAATATTAGCACGAAAATAAATTTATATTATCAACTCACTATATATTTATACTTTTTTTCAATTTTTTATCTAAAAATTTAACACACTTTTATTTTTTTATATATTTTTAAATTTTATACTTTATAATAATAAAAAAGGAAATATTTATGAATATCTTATCAAGGCTAATCGCAAATAATAAACAAGCTAGTGATAATAAATTACTAGATCTTTTAGACATTCAAAAATTCATAGATAATTTATTTACCAACAATGAATATATTCCTAAAAGCTCTTATTTACCATATATATCATCTTCAAAAGATACTATTGAATATTTCCAAGTTATTAAAGAAAGTGGAATGTTTAAAAAATATTGTAAAAAACAAAAAGCATCCCAAAAAAATATTGAAAAAATCATTAGCGATTATAAACAATTAGAAGCACTAGTTGATAAACATAATGAAAATTATATTAAAGATAATCTTAAAGCTAATCAAAACTATTTCGATAATATTTTATATGATATTGATCCTAATATTAAATTAGATGATGATCAACGAAAAGTAATTTTAACAGATGAAGACTATTGTTTAGTAATAGCTGGTGCAGGTGCCGGAAAAACCACCACTATTGCTGCTAAAGTAAAATACGTAGTTGAAAAGAAACAAATAGACCCATCCCAAATTCTTGTAATCTCTTTTACAAATAAAGCTGTTCAAGAACTTAAAGATCGCATAAATAAAGGATTAAAAATTGAATGTCCTATAGCCACATTCCATGCCGTAGGTAATGCCATTATTAGAAAAAATAATCCTGAAAGATTAAATATTTTTGATACAACAAAATTATATTTTCTTATTCAAGAATATTTTAAAAAATCTATTTTAACCAATGAATCTTTAGTAAATAATTTGATCTTATTTTTCTCTACTTATTTTGATGCTCCATATGAAGGAAATGACTTAAATATCTTCTTTAAAAAATTAGCATCCTCAAATTTTTCTACCATGCGAAGTGATTTAGAAGATTATAAAACCCAAATCATTGATTCTAGGACGAAAAAAACTATTACCATTCAAAATGAAGTATTAAGGTCTAAACAAGAAGTGGAGATTGCTAATTTCCTATATTTAAATAATATCGATTATGAATATGAACCTTTATATAAATATAATATTCTATTAGCTAAAAAGCCTTATACTCCTGATTTTCTTATTCGTCAAAATGAAAAAATCGCTTATATTGAACATTTTGGCATTAGGGAAAATGGTACAAGTAACCATTATAATCAAGAAGAATTAAATACTTATAAACACGCCATCAATCAAAAGATTTTACTTCATAAACAACATGGAACTAGTTTAATCTATACTTTCTCTAGCTATAATGATCATAGACCATTAATAGAACATCTAAAAGAACTATTAATTAAAAATGGTTTTATCTTAGAACCTCGTTCTAATCAAGAAATAATGGAAAAATTAATATCATCCGAAGAAAATCGTTATATACGTAAACTCATAAGCTTAATTTGTCGTTTCATTACTAATTTTAAAGCTAATGGTTATACTGTAGATGAATTTTCTCGTATGTATCATGCAACCAAAAATGAAAGAACTAAACTATTTCTTAATATATGTAATGATTGTTATTTAGAATATGCCCGTTATTTAAAAGAAAATAATGCGGTAGATTTTGAAGATATGATAAATGAATCAGCCAAGATATTAAATGAAGTAAAAGAAATGAAACTAAAACTAGATTTTAAATATATTATCGTCGATGAATATCAAGATATATCTAAACAACGTTTCGATCTAGTTAAAGCCTTATCCGAAGTATGTAGTGCTAAAATCATTGCCGTAGGTGATGATTGGCAATCTATATATGCTTTTAGTGGTGCAGATATAAGTTTATTTACTAATTTCCAAGAAAAAGTTGGATATGCCAAATTATTAAAGATTGTTAATACTTATCGCAATGCTCAAGAAGTAATTGATATAGCTGGAAACTTTATTCAAAAAAATAAAAAACAAATAACTAAGACATTAAAATCACCTAAAAATATTAATGATCCTGTAATAATCTATACTTATGATAATAATTCTAAAAAAACAAATAGTAATAAGTATGCTATTGCTCACGCTGTTGAAACTGTACTAGATACAATCGTCAATTATAATAAACAAGAAAATAGAAAAAATTCCCATATCCTATTACTTGGAAGATTTGGCTTTGATGGCTATAAATTACAAACTTCCAATCTATTTAGTTATAATTCACGAAAAAATAAAATTATAAGTCATAAGTATCCCAAGTTAGATATAACATTTATGACTGCTCATGCATCAAAGGGACTTGGCTATGACGATGTAATAATTATCAATGGTCGCAATGAAACCTATGGTTTTCCTTCTAAAATAGAAGACGATCCAGTATTAAGCTTTGTTATTAAAGGTGATAGGTCAATTGACTATGCTGAAGAAAGAAGACTATTCTATGTTGCGATGACTAGAACAAAAAATCGAGTATATTTTATCGCTCCTGAACAAAATCCTTCAGAATTTCTTTTAGAAATAAAAAAAGATTATAAAAATGTCGTCTTAAAAGGTCATTGGAATAGTCAACCTAAACAAAATAATATTATTAAAAAAACTTGTCCAATTTGTGGCTATCCTATGCAATATCGCTATAAAAATGCTTACGGCTTGCGTTTATTCATCTGTACAAATAATCCTGAAATCTGTGGTTTTATGACTAATCAATATCGCGCAGGTAAATTATCTATCATCAAATGTGATAAATGTCGTGATGGATATTTAATTGTAAAAAATGGTCAAGATGATACCTTCTTTTTAGGTTGCACTAACTATGCTAAAAATGGCAAAGGATGTAATAATACCTTAAGTGCAGAGAAATATTATAAAATGTTTAATATTGATGAGCCTAAAGCAATCTCTATTCTACCTTAAAAAAAGATTCCTTCTTAATTGAAAGAATCTTTTTTAGATAATACTAGTAGCTAACATAATAATTATTGGCAAAGTAATTAAACACAAAATTGTGGTCATACAAACCTGTTCAACTGCACTATGATAATCCTTATTATATGCTTGAGCAAATATTGCCACATTAGAACCAACAGGACATGCCGCGGTTATTAATATAGCCAATTTAAGTTCTATACTACCAAAAGGCAAAAACTTAAAAATAATAATAGTAATTAAAGGAATAATAACTAAACGCATCAAAGAAACCAAATAAATTTTCCTATTAACTAACATAGCCTTTAAATCTGATTGTGCAAGATAAACTCCAGAAACAATCATAGCTAAAGGAGTATTAAGTGAAGTTATATGCGAAAATACGGTAGTAATTGTATTAGGCAATCTTATCTGCAAAACAAATGCCAATAAGCCAATAATCACCGCAATTACAATAGGATTAGTAATAATTTTCTTAATGGACATGACACTAGAATCATTAGTAATAATAAATACACCATATGTCCATTGTAATACATTGATTAAAACAATCATAATGGAAATATAAAATACGGCACTAGATCCTAAAGTAGCTTGCACCAAAGGAATACCAATAAATCCAGCATTAGAAAAGGTACTACTAAAATTAGCTATACCATCTTTCTTACCAAAAAAAACATAAGAAACTATCATCGCAATAACCATACAAATCAAAGATATGATAGTAGAATGAATTAATGCTTCTACATTTTCCGCACTAAATTCAATCATAAAATTATTGATAATGACAATAGGTATAACTAAATATAACAATATCTTACCAATATCTTTAGACCCTTGATCACTTATAAATCCAACTTTATATAAGATATAACCAATGCCCATCAAGATAAACATGATGATTATTTGATTCAACAATAAGCTAGAAATATTCATACCACCACTCCTATAATCCTAGTAATATACCCAAGATGGCTCCTAAAACAATAACTAATATTGGATGAAGTTTAAATTTTTCATAAACTACAAGTCCAATTACAAATATTAACATATGCAGCCAAGAAATCTTATTTAAGATATCTAAAGCACTAAAATCAAATAAAGTAGTTAAAAAGATATCAATACAAGCTGCCAAAATTAAACCAACAACAAATGGTCTAATACCCACAAAAACATCCTGAACTAACTTACTCTGTTTAAATTTGTCCAACATATTCGCAATTATAATAATTACGATAATACTAGGCGCAACAAGAGATAAGGTAGTTAAAATTCCTCCTATTACCCCATGTAAGGTATAACCAACATAGGTAGCCATATTAACACCCATAGGGCCAGGTGTAGACTCACTAATCGCAATCATCGTAGACAAGGTATCAACATCAAACCATCCATATGTTTGACCCATCTCTTGCAAAAAAGGAATGGTAGCCAATCCCCCACCTACTGCAAATAAACCGGTCTTAAAAAATTCCCACATCATCAATAATAATTCACTCATGACTTATCCTCCCCTTGATGATGCCACAAATTCCTGCAACTACTACTAATAATACTGTAGAAACTGAAGTAAAATAACTCATCACAAAAGCAAGCACACATAAAGTAATACCAAAGATATTAGTAACACTCTTTTTAGCTAATTTATATATAGAAACACTCATCAAAATACAAACACTTATTCTAATTCCTGATAAAGCTTGTTGCACAACGACTATATCTTGGAAATTAGTCAAAAAGGCTGCAATAATTGTAATAATTATTAAACTTGGCGAAACAACTCCTAAAGTCGCAATTATTCCCCCGGCAATACCTTTAATTTTATAACCAACAAATGTAGCAGTATTTACCGCGATTATACCCGGAGTACATTGACCAATCGCATAATAATCCATGATTTCATCTTCTGTAGCCCATTTCTTTTTTTCTACTACATCACGCTGAATCATCGGTAGCATGGCATAACCACCACCAAAAGTAAATAGACCCATCTTAAACCAAGCTATATATAATTCCCATAATTTATTCATCCAATTCCTCCTTTTTCAACTATTCTAACACTCGGTTATGTAAAAATGTTACTTAATATGCAAATCAGCTCTTAATACATCTTGAGCATGATTCAATATATTTTCCACATCATTCAATGCTTGATTGAACTCATCATCATAGCTACCAGCAACTTCCATATTACGCTTATAAATTAAATCACTACTAGCACTATAATAATATTCATCATTAAGCACATCACCATTTCCAAATAAAACAAAACGCGAACTATCACTAAAGATATCATGCCCAATGGTATAAGCCTTAGAAATATCCAAACCAAATAAATTAGCTAAAGTAGGATATAAATCAAAAGTACTAGTTGTATCCTCAATCACTTTTGGTTCCATCTCACTATTATAAATTAAACTAAATACTTGGCTAGCACTATAAGGTGTACTATTATCCACAATCAAATCCATAGACTTCTTATCCGCCATGCCATAAGGATAATGATCACTAAATAAACAAATAACTGTATCATCCAAGATACCAAGTTCATCTAATCTATTAACTAAATAACCAATCGCATCATCAAGTAACATCTGTGAAGCAATATAACACTTAGCTTCTTGAGGATAATCCTTATATTCATCCATATTATTTAAAATAGCCAATTTCTCTTGAATATCAGGTCTAGTAGAACGATAAGAAGAATGACCACTCAAAGACAAAACTAAATTATAAAAAGGTTCATTAATATTAGTAGTATCAAACATCTTTTCTAAAAGTTTTTCATCCTCATAAAAACCATTAAGCCCATTAAGATCATTCTTATCTACTTTAAGTTCTAATTCCCTAGCCCCATAAAAATTATCAATACCCAAAGAATCATACATCACATCACGATTATAAAAATATTCATAAAAACTATGATAAGCATTAGTATTATAGCCCATATCCTTAAAAAGATTACCCAAAGAATAAGGATAACTATTATTCGCAAAATTCATATAAGTACTACCATATCTTTGTGAAGGCAACATTCCCGTTTGACTAATAAATTCACTATCACTAGTATGATATTTTAAAAGAGGTGCATAATAATCCGCAAAATACCAACTATTATTCATCATCTTATATAAATTAGGCATCAATTCTTCATTAACAATACTATCATCCAAGGATTCACAAAGAATCATAATTAAATTCTTATTCGCAAAAATTCCCGTATATTCATTATCATTATCATTATTAAGATAGCTATTTAAAAACTTTTCTGCTTCATTTATAGCTTCATCACTAATCTTATGTGCATTTAAACTAAATTGATAATTCTCAATTAATGTCTCTTCATAACTAAACAAGCCTAATTTTTCAATAACTTCATAATCATCTAAACTATGACGATACTTTTCAACATAACCAGGATGTCTATTTTGTTTAGTAAGCTCATAATCTAATTGAACATATTTTTTAATAGTATTATAACCAAATATACCACCAACTAAACTAACAATAGCCATTAAACTAAATATAATCGGTAATTTTATTTGTTTAAATCTTTTATCAACCAACACTAAACAAACAACAGTTATAACAAATATAAAAATAAATAAACCTATCTGAAATATAAAATTACCAATATCATTAACTAAAAGAATCAAAAAAATATCATTTTGTATCTTCATAAGCAAATAAAAACTTAAAGCTTGATACAAAAAACTAAAAATAATTAAAAGATATTTCTTAATACAATAACTATTTATTAACCACAATATACTAACAATTATCAATGCAAAACAAATATCATAACCATAGGCATATATCTCTTTAAAATTCAAACCAAGCACCAATCTAAAAGAAATATCACTACCAATGATATTAAAAATTATAAGCAATAATATTAAACCATTTATAATTAAACAATTAATTATATCTTTATGATCAAACTTCATCTAAACCTCATTACACAAAATTAACACAATTATTATAACCTATAGATTAAAAATAAAACACCATTATATCAATAGCGTTAAATAACGAA
>CALVCO010000035.1 GCA_944326095.1 uncultured Erysipelotrichaceae bacterium
GCATATGAAGATCAATGTTCACCAGCTAACCCACGTGTACCAATGGTTGAAGAAATGAAAGAAATCTTGGTAAAAGCTTATAACGGTTATACAAAAAGTAACTAAATAAATTTTGACGGTAATCATATGATTACCGTCATTTTTTATATAATTATTCTTAATATATTGGCTGATTGTTCATATCCCATGATATTACTTTCAATCCAACCTTTTTCAATGCAATTTATCGCATGTTCAATCTCACCAGTAAAATCACTTTTCATTTCTTTTTCAATTAAAATTCTCTTTTCATCTTTGACTAAGATTGCTTGGGTATTCTTCCAAAAATTATGGCATTCAATATAACCTAATTCCCCATAAATATATGCTGTATTAACCATATCACATTGCCAACTTGTCGCAATATGAGCCATAATACCATTTTCATAAGTAATCATTGCATGAGCTTGATCACAAAATGTATCATCTACCTTATGTTGGATTAATTCATATTCTTTTATCTTACTAGATGCAAAATAATTTGCATAAGCTATTGGATATACACCTATATCATATAAACATCCTCCACCTTCTTTATCATAATGCCAAGAAGAAATCTTCTTTTGGCTAGATAAAACATTACTAGCATATTGTGCTTCAATATATTTTATTTCACCAATTATTCCTTCATTAATTTTTTCAAGCAAATAAATATTTAAAGGAGTAAAAACTGTTTTATGAGCTTCCATCAAAAAACAATTCTGTTTTCTAGCATATGCAAAACATTCATCCAAATCTTCAAGATTTAAAACCATAGGCTTTTCACAAATAACATGTTTATGATATTTTAAGGCTAACATTATATGTTCTTTATGCAAAATATTTGGCGTACAAATATATATAATATCTACCCTATCATCTTGTAACATATCCATATAATTATCATAAAATATATCTGCATGATATTTATAAGCAAACGCTTTAGCCTTATCTATATTACGTGAAGATACAGCTACCAATTCTCCATTTTTAGCATATTCAATTCCTTTAGCTACTCTATCAGCTATTTTGCCTAGACCCAATATTCCAATACTTAACATATTTCAACCTCTTATATTTAGGATAACATAAAAAAGGCATATATACCTAAAAAGTATATATACCCTAATTTTGTTCTTCTTGAGCTTTAATTGTTCTTAAATGCTGTCTTCTTTCCAAATTAGTTAAATATTTCTTACGAATTCTAATATCCGTTGGAGTTAATTCAACTAATTCATCATCATTAATAAATTCAATAGCTTCCTCCAAAGACATAATTTTAGGTGGAACCAATTTCATAGCCTCATCATTACCTGTAGATCTAACTGCCGTCATCTTCTTATTCTTAATAGGATTTACTTCCATATCCATATTACGACTAGCTCTACCAATAATCATACCTTCATATACTGGTGTTTGTGGTGAAATAAACAATTGACCTCTTTCTTGAATATTCCACAAAGCATAAGTCATCGCATTACCAGTTTCTGTAGATATTAAAGCACCATTTTCACGTTGAGGGATTTCACCTTTATATGGTTCATAACCAGATAAACGCTTAACCATCGTACCTTCTCCTCTTGTATCATTGATGAATTCACCACGATAGCCTAAAAGTGCACGAGTAGCTACTAGATAAGTAATTCTAGTATAGCTTCCTTCATCTTCAATATTAACCATTTGGCCTTTTCTTAAGTTTAATTTATTAATTACTGTACCTGAATATTCATTTGGTACTGAACATACTACTTCTTCAACTGGCTCACATAATACACCATCTATTTTCTTAAAGATAACTTGAGGTTTAGATACAGCTACTTCATATCCTTCACGACGCATATTTTCTAATAAAATAGATAAATGTAATTCTCCACGTCCTGATACTTTAAAACAATCTGTAGAATCAGTTTCTTCAACTTTTAAACCTACATTAACTTCCAATTCTTTAGCTAAACGTTCACGAATATTACGGCTTGTAACATATTTACCACTTTGACCAGCAAATGGAGAAGTATTAACCATAAAATTCATAGAAAGAGTTGGTTCTTCAATATCAATTGAAGGTAATGGATCAAGCTTATCAATATTACAAATAGTCTCACCAATACCTATATCACTAATACCACTAACAATAACAATCTCCCCACATTGAGCTTCATCAACCGAAATTCTACTTAATCCTTTATATACAAATATCTGACCAACTTTACACTTTTTATTCTTTTGATCAGGATCACATACTGAATAAGTAGTATTAGCTTTTAAAGTACCACGATAAATTCTACCAATTCCTAAACGACCAATATAATCATCATATGCTAAAGCCGAAACTTGCATTTGTACTGGTTCATCCATAAGATCTGGATATGGTTCACAATGTTTTAAAATCGTTTCAAATAAAGGAATAATATCCGTATTAGTATCTTCCATATCATAACGAACAATACCTTCACGAGCAATTCCATATAATATTGGGAAATCTAATTGTTCATCATTAGCATTTAAATCCAAGAACAATTCATAAACTTCATCAATTACTTCATTTACTCTAGCATCTTTTTTATCAACTTTATTAATTAACAAAATTGGACGCAAACCACATTCCAAAGACTTCTGCAAAACAAAACGAGTTTGTGGCATTGGTCCTTCACTAGAATCAACTAATAAAATTACGGTATCAACAGTCTTGATAATTCTTTCTACTTCACTAGAAAAATCCGCATGTCCTGGGGTATCGACAATATTAATCTTATAATCTTTATATGTAACACTACAGTTTTTAGAATAAATAGTAATTCCTCTTTCTCTTTCTAGATCATTACTATCCATAACACAATCAACAACTTCTTCATTGTCTCTAAAAACATGACTTTGATTTAAGAAAGCATCTACTAATGTTGATTTACCAGCATCAACATGGGCAATCACTGCAATATTTAAAATTTTCGTATAATCCATAGGCAACAGATCCTTTCAAACGTCGTTTATTATAGCTTTTTTATTCATAAAAAACAATATTATTTATTATTTTTTATACGTTTAGCATGTAACCCCCAAGCTAACTTAATAATAATAGCTAATAATATGATGATAATTAAAATATTGATAGCCGCATGAGTATTATTTAAACAAAAAACAATCACTGGCCAAAATAAAGTTATCACAAAATTAGTTTTAATATCTTCTTTAGCATAAATATTAAAGCTATTAAAAGTACCATCTTTTCCTTCAATATCAACAGTACCTAAAATATCACCCTTAACAATTGGTGCCTCTAAAACTTCAGGAATATTAACTTTTACATCATAATCATTATAAGTAGTTAAAGCTATTTGATTATCACTTAAAATAACATAATCATAATTAGTTATACTATAACGAACTTTAACTTCATTAAGGATTGCTCCTTGTTCATAAAATACTTCATAATGATAATTATCATAAAAATAATCATATAGTTGATTACTTTCAATCAATGCTTTAGATATTGTTGCATCATTAGGAGCTTTACCTAATATAATCATATATCTTTCATTTCCATTGCTAATAGAAGCTAAACATCTTCCAGCAGGATTAGTAAATCCTGTCTTAGCTCCTACCATATGAGCCCCTTCACCCAAATAGCTCAAGCTACTACTATGCATCTTTAAACCATTAGTACTAGTATATTCTTTACTAGTAAATATTTCATAAAATGTAGGATTTTCAATTGCATATTTCAATAATAAACTCAAGTCATAACAAGTAGAATAATGATTATCATCATGTAAACCTGTAGTATTAACAAAATGAGTATTTTCCATACCTAATGAAACTGCTTTTTCATTCATTTTATCAACAAAATTTTCAACATTTCCAAATAAACTATATGCCAAAGCCTGTGTACATTCAGCACCACTAGGCAATAATACCCCATATAACAAATCACGATAAGTTACTACATTACCAACTTGAAAGCCTGCCATACTAGCATTTGCCTCATATAGACCCGCCATCATCTCATAAGTAATAGTAAGTTTATCATCCAAATTATCTATAGCCTCAATAGCCACAATAGCGCTCATAATTTTAGTAAGACTAGCCGGATACATTTTTTCATAGGCATTTTTTTCATACACTATCTCATCAGTATCAAGATTTATCATATAAACATATTGAGCTTCCAATTCAAAAGGCAAGCTAACAGCTTGCACATTAGTCATTTTCCCAATTAATATAAATATAGAAAGTATTATTGTCATTATTATCTTTTTCATGGTATAAATTATATCATAGAAATAAGGAGCAAGTTATTATGAAATATTTAGTTATATCTGACATCCATGGAGATAAAGAAGGATCGTTATGCGCTATAGAAGCATTTCAACTTCATCATTGTGATATGATTATTTGCCTTGGGGATATTTTATATCATGGACCACGTAATGATTTACCAACATCTTACGCACCAAAACAAGTAATCCAATTATTAAATCCTTTAAAAAATAGTATTATTGCCGTTAGAGGAAATTGTGATGCGGAAGTAGATCAAATGGTCTTAGAATTTCCTATATTAGCTGATTATAATATCTTAATGATTAATAATCGCAAATTCTTTTTAACTCATGGTCATCATTATGGTCCACAAAACAAACCATCATTAGAACCAAATGATTATCTACTAACCGGTCATACTCATATACCTACCGTAGCTGATCATATGTTAAATCCTGGTTCTATTAGCCTAGCAAAAGGCAATCATCCAAATACCTATGCCATTATTGATGAAGATTATTTTTCTATCTATGATACAAATCACAATCTTTATATGCAAACAAAACTTGATTAAAAAAGGGTATCCTATGATACCCTTTTATTCACAATTAAATATTCCTTATTATTCTTAATATATTTTCTAGTTAAACGTTCATTAAAATTAGTAATAATTTCATAAACAATTGTATCTAAATCTTTAGCCATATCTTCAATAGATATATGATCACCAACTAATTCAACAATAGTTCCAATTGGATACTTTTTAGATAATTTAATCATACATTGGTCCATACATACTCTTCCAACAATGGTTGCATATTCACCATTAACATATACATTACGTCCACTATTTTTTCTAATAAAACCATCTGCATATCCTATTGGTAAAGTCGCAATGATTTCATCTTCTTCACAAGTATATGTAGCTCCATAGCCTATAGTTTCACCCTTGTTAACCGTTTTAACATTAATAATTGTTGTATATAAGCTAATAACCTTTTTCAATTCACTTTTATAACTACAGTAGCCATACATTCCAATACCTAATCTAAAACTATTAGTAATATCTTCTTGATATGTTAATGAAGCATCTGAATTATCACAATGTACATATTTAAATTTAGCATTTAAAGCTTTATATGCTCTTTTAAATTTTGAAAATTGTTCATCAGTTTTAAAACTAGGATCTACATCACTACAAGCATAATGGGTAAAAATACCTTCTACATCAGCTTTAGCATTCTTTAATATTTCATATGCTTCTTTTAATTCATCAATATCTTTAATACCAATACGATTCATTCCCGTATCAACCTTTAAATGAACTTTTAAACCATTAATATTTTCTTTAACTAATTCTTTAACCCAATCTAAACTAACAACGCTAGTACTAATATTATTTTCAATTAATAATAAAGCATCGCTAGGTTCTACATAACCCAATATTAATATTGGAGCCTCAATTCCCCCATTTCTTAAAGCCATAGCTTCATCTAAACTAGATACTGCAAGCATAGATGCTCCAGCATCCAAAACAACCTTTGCAATCTCTACATCACCACAACCATAGCCATTAGCTTTAATAACCGCTATTAATTTTTTGTTAGTATGTTTAATCATAAAACAACAATTATCATATAAATTATCTAGATTAATTTCCAACCAAGTCTTTCTAAGCATAATTTTACACCACCCTAGCATAGACATAGGCAATATAAACTCCACCTACTCTAAATAATAAACTCAATAAAGAACTAATATTCATACTCAATAAATGGCGCAAATAAGTAGTTAAAACTATACCATATAATTGAGGAACAAATAATACTTCAAAACCAAACATAGAAATAATATCACCTATAAAAATACTAATAACACAAAGCACAGCAGCCAATATACTAAATCTAGTCTGTACTCCTTTACCATATTCTAAAACAACTTTCGCTATAGCATAACCAATAGCCAAATAAACAATAGAAAATTCAATATGAATCATCGAAGATATAATTCCATAAACAACTCCAAGAACAATCGATGCAATTATTCCACAAATTAATGCTCTATTAAAACGTTGTTTTCTAGTAATCGCATTAGTATTAAAAATTTTATACATAAAAAACCACCTTTTCTTATATAGTATATCACAATTCATATTCTCCTAAGCATTTTAAAAAAAATAAAGTATAATATTAAAGAGGTATTCAAAAATGCAAATTACATCTTTAACCAATAATAAAGTAAAACAATGGTATAAATATCAACAAAAAAAATATCGTAATCAAGATCAAAAATTTTTAATTGAAGGATATCATCTAATTGAAGAAGCTCATAAAGCTAATTTAATAGAAGCTATTATTATAAAAGAAGGAATAAATAATCCTTATCCTAATATTTATGAAGAATTTATTGTAACCAAACCAATAATGGACAAATTATCCATGCACAAATCATCAGAAAATATTATGGCCATTTGCCACATGAACAAACAAGAGCTTGATCTTAATCACAATAAAATAATTATCTTAGATGATTTACAAGATCCAGGAAATATTGGTACTATCATCCGTACTGCCTACAGTTTTGGTTTTAATACTATCATTATGTCTTCTAATGGTACCGATCTATATAATGATAAACTAATTAGATCTACTCAAGGAGCAATGTTCCATCTTAATATAATTCAAACTGATTTAATACCACTTATTAATATATTAAAAAATAATGGTTTTACTATTTATGGAACCAGTCTAAAAAATGCTAATCCTTTAAGTTCAATTAAACCAAAATATCCTTTAGCCTTAGTATTTGGCAATGAAGGAAATGGTATATCTTCTACTATTTTAGAGACCTGTGATCAAAATATCATCATTGAAATGAACAATTTTGAATCATTAAATGTCGCCGTAGCTGCAGGCATATGTCTGTATCAATTTAAATGAATATGATATAATTAATACGAATTTAGGAGGTAATATATGTCAACACCACATAATAGTGCAAATAAAGGCGATATTGCAAAAACTGTATTAATGCCTGGTGATCCCTTACGTGCAAAATTCATTGCCGAAAATTTCTTAACTGATGTAGTACAATTTAATAATGTACGCAATATGTTTGGTTATACGGGATATTATAATGGCAAAAAAGTATCGGTAATGGGCTCAGGAATGGGTATGCCAAGTATCGGTATCTATTCATATGAATTATTTACGCAATATGATGTAGAAAATATTATTCGTATTGGCTCAGCAGGCTCATATACTACTGATTTAAAAGTATTTGATGTTGTTTTAGCAGATTCTGCTTTTTCTGAAAGTAGTTATGCAAAAACGCAATCAGGATATGAAGATTCTAAAACTTATCCTTCTGCTACATTGAATGATAAAATCGTCGAAGCTGCAAAAAGAGTAAATATTCCTTTAAATATCGCAACTATCCATAGTTCTGATGTATTCTATCGTGAAGGAAATACTGACTATGTTAAAGATTTAGTAAATAATCATGGATGTAAATGCGTAGAAATGGAAAGCTTCGCTTTATTCCATAATGCTAATGTTACTGGAAAAAATGCTGCTTGTTTATTAACTATCTCTGATAGCTTTGTATCCCCAGAAATCACAACTGCAAAAGAAAGAGAACAATCTTTCACTAATATGATGAAAATTGCTTTGGAGACTGCAACTTATGAAGATTAAAGTTACTGATATGATGTGTCAACATTGTGTTAAAAATATCGACAAAGCTTTAGCTAATTTAGAACATAATATAAATTTAGAAAATAAAGAAGTCGAAGTAAATGATAAAGATGCCATGCAAGCAAAAGAATTGATCAAGGCTGCTGGTTATACGGTCGAATAAATATAAAACTGGATATTTTTAACTACCTTTGTATATTTAACAAAGATGGTTAAGATCATATCCAGTTCTTTTTATTTTAAATCAATCATCCGAAGATTTAATTTCTTCTACGGAATCACTACTAACAACCAACCGCTTACGACGTAAAGATTGATTAACTAGCATCGAACCAAAAGTATAAACACAAGCAGTAAATGGAACTGCAAGCAACATGCCAATTACTCCAAATAAGCCGCCAAATACTACGATTGACAATAATGTCCAAATTCCTGGTAAACCAACCGAATTACCAACAACTTTAGGATAAATAACCGTATTTTCAATTTGCTGTACTGTTTGATATACGACAACAAATAATAGTGCTTGTATTGGATTAACTGATAATATCAAAATAAAGCCAATGCAACATGCTAATGTAGGACCAAATACCGGAACTAACGCCATGACACTAGCTACAGCACCGATCAAAATAGCAAATGGCATTCTAAATAGCAATAAGGCAATATAAATTAAAGTACCTATGATCAAAGCTTCCAATAATTGTCCGGAAATAAAATTGTTAAATATTTCATTAATTTTAGAGCTAACAGCTAAAATATCCTGACATAAATCATAATTAAATATTGAAGCAATTACTTTTTTTATTTGTCTGATAAAAGTTTCTTTTGAACCCAATAAATATATGCTCAACATAAAGCCCATGAACCAATTACCAAGTTCAACAATAAATTTACCAATATTATTAAAAATAGAAAAACCAGCGGAAGAAATTCCAGAAACAATATTATTTATCGTAGTAGACAAATTGTTTAAATCAATACCTATTGCCCTCATTATCTCATTTATCAAATCACCATTAACATTAAAATCCAAAGGATCCATATGCAAAAATTCAAATACTACATTAATATTAGATAATAAACTATTTATATATCTAGCTAAGTTATTTATTAAATTAACAATTGTTGTAAAAAGCTGTGGAATAATAATTGACATAAATAACGCAATCAAACCAAGCATTACAATAATAGCGAAAATTATGGAAATTCCTCTTTTTTTCTTATAAATAAAATTATTTTCTTTTACATGTTTAATAATAAACTCTTCACATTTACGCATAGGAATATTTAAAACAAAGGCTATTCCTAACCCATAGAAAAATGGCGACAACAAATGCATAAATCGTGCTATCCAAGCAGATATCACATTAAAATTAATAACTATAAATATCAATAAGATACAATATGTTATCGCAATCAATAAAGGTTTAATTTTCCTAATATCATCTCTATATTTCATAAATTTACCATTTCTTCTATATATTAATTGTAAAGCATATTGTTTAAAATTCAAGAAAGGTTTAAAATTATTGGTGTTATTGGAGGAAAATAATGAAACTAAAGGTCGCTGTTATGTTTGGTGGCGAAAGTGTTGAACATGAAATAAGTATCATTTCTGCTTCACAAGCCATCGAAAATTTAGATAAAGAAAAATATGAAATAATTCCTATATATATTTCTAAACAACGTGAATTCTATGTAGGCGAAGCCCTAAATGATATAGCCAATTTTGTTAATTTAGATAATCTTATAAGCAAATGTACGCAAGTATCTTTAATTAAGAAAAAAGGTAAAGTATATATCGAACCAGTAAATAAGGGCTTATTTTCTAAAACTATAAATACTATTGATGTTATTATGCCAATTGTTCATGGAACAAATGGTGAAGATGGAAGCTTACAAGGATTTTTAGAAATGTTAAAAGTTCCATATACTGGATGCTCAACAATTCCAGCTGGTGTTGGTCAAGATAAAATCTTTATGAAAAGCATATTAGCTCATCATAATTTGCCTCTAGCAAAATGGACATGGATATATGCAGATGAATATGATAAGAATCCAACAAATGTATTAGCTAAAGTAAATGAATTAGGTTATCCTGTAATTTTAAAACCAGCTTGCTTAGGTTCAAGTATCGGTATTGAGATTGCTCATAACGAAGAAGAACTTGTTAAAGCAATCGAAGAAACTAGCAAATATGATTTTAAAATTATTATTGAAAAATTAATAACTAATTTTAAAGAAGTAAATTGTTCAGTTAGAGGAACCCACTTTAATCCAAAAGCTAGCGAATTAGAATTAACAAATGAAACTAAAGATGGTAAAATCCTAGATTTCCAAGAAAAATATTTACCACAAGGAAATAAATTAGGAAAAGGAAAAATGCCAAATAAAGTAGGATATAAAAAAACTGGTCCTTCTAAAGGCATGGCAAGTGCTGCTCGTTTAGTACCTGCTCCTATTTCAACTGAGCAAACAAATAAAATTAAAGAACTAGCACTTAAAACTTTTGAAGTATTACAAGCAAGTGGGGTATGCCGTATTGATTTTATGTTAAACAGTGATAATGATGATATTTATATTACCGAAATCAATACCATTCCTGGATCTTTAGCCTACTACTTATGGACACCATTAGGTGTATCATTTACTCAATTATTAGATGATATGATAAATGATGCTTTAGACTTAGATAGAAGAAAAAATAAAATGACTTTCTCTTTTGATACTAATGTTCTAGCATCTTATGCTAAGAAATAAGCGAACCCTAAAGTTCGCTTTTTTTAGCCACTATCAATAATCTTTTATCCTCATCCCACCTTTTACATGTATGCAAAAGTATATAATCATCTTCTATAGAATACTGTTGTTCTTCAGGAAGAATCATATTATTTTCTAAAATATATGTTAACCACTTATTAAACATCTTTTGATCTTTAAATTTATCAATTTGATAATCAAAATTATTATCATAAATATCATATTCAAGACAAGCAAATATCTGATAAATTTCTATATCATTTTGATATATTAACTTAAAAAATTTATATTTTTCATAATTTTCTTGTTTAAATAATTTTTCAAGTGGTGAAAACATCGCCTTTGCATCATAATAAACATTATGACCATAAATAATTTTAACATCATCTTCATTATCATAATAAGCATCTAAAAAAATAGTACCTTGAGAATTATTTTCATTAAAAAATGAAGTATTTATATATTTATCATTATCTTTAAATTGCACAACAGGTTGATATATCAAATTATCCTCAAATTGAATTATGGCATATAAATCATCATTAATTGAATATAAATATTGCCAATCAGGATTATTTAAAATTATTTCACTAACATTTTCTTGTTCATTTTTTTCATGATAAATGACATTACCCATAAAAAATATTACTAGCATACTGATAGTAAATATTAGTATCATACTTACTAAAATAAAATTAATAATTATTTTTTTCATATTTTTTGAAAAGACGACTATTAAACTAGCCGTCTTATTTATTTTTAACATTAGAATAAATAATGAATAATCCTACTATTAATACTAATATGCCATTTAATCCTAAAGACATTTCCCAACCTCTACCTCCTGTAGGAAGCACATCAACTCCCATTTCAATCGTATGAACAATTTCATTAGTTGGTATTTGTGGATCAGGTAAATCTTCAAGCTTATCCGGTATATCTTTCAATAAATCATAATAAGCAATATTATAAATATTATCACCTTGCCTATTATCTTCATTTACTATAACACTAAATGAAATCGTTCTTATCTCATCAGGATTTAAATCATGTAAAATGGCTTTTATCTTACTATCATTTTCTAATAACAAAATGTCATCTTCCTTATTACTACATTTAATAGAATTTTCAATTAACGTAGTCTCCTTAGGAATCTCATCCATAACTAAAACATGATTAGCTAAAACATTTGAAGTATTCTTAACTTCTAAAGTATAAGTTATTTTACGATTTCTTCCTACTAAACTACCACTAACTGGATCAGATATTTTTTTAACTTCAATTATAGGATCAATTAATGAATGAGTTATCATATTTGTCTTATGTTTTAATAATTCTTTTATTTCTTTATCATCTTGAGGCTTTTCTAAGGAAACACCATATGAAGCATAATTATTAATTTCCTTTAAAGTAGTTTTCTTATCTACTTTAACTTCAAAACTAACATCAATACTATCATTTGGTTTTAACATCATCAATTCATATTGTACATATCCTTCATCATTATATTCCTTATTAATAGCCAAATCCGGACTATTACTTCCACCAATCACCTCTTTAAAATCTACAAAAGTAGTTCCATCTGGTATTACATCACGAAGTAAAATATAGCGAGCAGTAGTTTTATCAGAAGTATTAGTTATATGCAAAGTATAAGTAATTAAACTATCCCTAGAAATTGCGGTAGAATCAACTGGATTACTCATTTTATCAATTGTAATACTAGGATTTTCTTCAATATCTTCATCAACACTTAAAGTATGTGTCGTTTCATTAGTCTTTTGTTTAGGCATAATGGAAATCATTCCAGCTTCACCAATATCTTCATGATAAAGATCATATAAAGCATATCTTTTAATAGGAACATTTGGATCAGCATCCTCATCAACTAAAACTCTATAGTAAACATCTGCTTCACCATTTACTGGTATATCATGCAATACCCATTCAACATATGGTTTATCATCACCATTATTAATATAAATACCATCATTACTAATACTTAATGCTTTATAAGTAGTATTATCAGGTATATATTCTCTAACTACCGTATATTTAGCTGTTGCATTACCAATATTTTCTAAATGAATCTTATATAAGATTTCATTCTTAATATCAACGATGCTACCACTAATTGGATCTGCTTCTTTTATAGCTTTAATAATCGGTTCTTTTTCTTTAAGTGGATGAATAGTAGTATTAGAAGATAATTTCGGTTTTTCTTTTAAAGTACCAGCATCCCCTGGATCTTCACTTATATTTTCATACCATGAAATATTTTTAATTTCTGTTATTCCAGAAGATATTTCTTCATCAACTTTGACTTTAAAAGACATTGTAGCACTTTGACCTATAGCTAAATCAGCTGTAACACATTCAACATATGGCTTACCATTATTAGTTATATATTTACATCCTTTAGATGATGAAGGTAAAGGTAATGAATTATTCATTGAAGCTAATTCACTAATAATTTTTCCATAAATTACTCTATTAGGATCACTAACATGTGAAGTAGTACAAGTTTGCAAAGTTACTGCTGCGCTAATAGATCCATGATTACCATTTTTATAACCTCTAAAAGAAATAGTTTTACCTGATGCAACATTTACTTTACCTGATAAGCTTCTAGCTCCAGGTACTAAAGTACTTGTTGGTCGATATGAACTAGCATAAATCGCTTTACCATCAACTTTATACTCAACACCCCAAGAATTGCCAGAAAGATAAGTCGGATATAAATATGAATCAACCGCGATTACCGTTTTACCAGATGGCACCTTATAAGACGCACTTTGATCTGAATACCATCCAGCATTGTCAGAATGAAATTGTACACGTTGGTTTGTACAAGATTGAGTTTCCTTAGCTATGGTTATAGTCGCACTAGCATTACTTTTATTTATCTTAACAGGAATAATATCTCCTTTATTAAGTTTTACATAAGTAGTCTTACTACTTCCTCCCCAATCACCAATCCATGCATCATTAACAATTTTATATTCCCAATAAGCTGTTTCAGGAACAATAAAATTTTCACTACTACCATCTTTATAACTAAATTTATAAGATGAAGGAACTATTCCTTCTTCAATAGAATAAAAAGTTATCTTAATATCACCAACTGTTCCATAATCACCAACAAATCTCAATGTTTTTAAATAATCATTGATAGTAGCAAAGCTCTTGTCACCATTATTTGTAGTAATTATTATGGCATTATCTTCTTCAGTTAAGCTCCACAATTCATCTTTAGGCACTATATTAATTACTTTTAATCCATCACCATAGCTTATTTTAAATTGTGATACTTCTTTTTTCTCACTAATAACATTCCTTAGATTTTCTATTCTAAATTCTTTCGTACTTGAATCATAAGCAATATCAAAATCACTACCATAATTTATCGCATATTTATCATTAGCGCTGGTATTATCACTAACTAAAGATAAACTATTTTCAACATATGTAGTTCCTTCAGGTATATCATCCCATATTCTTAAATAATTACTTGTAACACTGCCATTATTAGTTAACTTGATGTTATAAGTTATTTCCTGTCCTTTATCTACCACACTATTACTTAAAGGATTACTACTTTTATAAGCATCTAACTTAGCACCAACTATCTCATGATATATAACATTAGTAAGATTATCATTATTTAATACTATATCATCAAACTTTTTATCAATAATTTTTTCATTAAAATTATCATAATGCGCTACATTTTCAATTCGTAACTTATTATCATTATCAACTTTAGTTATAACCTTAACTTTAAATGTCAATATAGCTATTTGATCTGGCAATAATTCATCAATAATAAATCTAACATAGTTTTTATCAGAAACATACTCTCCTTGATAATTATGATCAACTGTAACAAATTGTGTATTTTCTGGTATAGCATCCACAACTAATAAATTATTAATAGGATTTACTCCTTTATTTTTAACTCTTAGATTATATGTAATCTCTTGATTATAACCAACTAGTGATGAACTTGAAGGATTAGAAGATTTAATTATTTCAAAATTAATAAATGGATCTTTTCTATCCCAATTATCAATACTATTAAAACCATCTTTTACTCGCGCTTTAAATGTAATTGTATTAGTTGATTCTCCAGGTATTTCTAAATTCCAAATTAAACTATTATCTTTAATACTTGTAGGTATAGGTTCACTAGAATTTTCTATATATTCTAATGAATCAGGAAGACTATCTTCAATTGTTTCACTTTTACTAATTTTTCGCTTATTAGTATAACTTATAGCATAAGTTACAATATCATCCTTTTTTAGTTGAACTTGTCTATCACTAGCTTCTTGACTAACTTCTATATCATTAATCGCAATAATATGCTTTGTAGGTTTAGCTTTAGAAACATAATAAACATTAAATTCTTCATCATGATCCAACTTTATACCTGCTATTTTAAAAATATCATCATATAGTTCATAGCCATCAATATTTGGCGATTCAACTTCATATGAACTACCTTCTTTTAAACGTTTTTCATATTGTTTAAATAAAACCTTTTCACTATCTTTTTCTAAATAATTAATTCTAACAGCGGAATAATCAAAATAAACATTAATCTCAAATGCTTCTTTAGGCATAATTCCTTTAATTATTTTTTGATTTTCATCAACAATAGAATAACCCTCAATAATTGGTGTTTCTACTGCATATTCATATCCATAACTAATATTATCTATATAGTCTTCATGTAGTGATTGCTTTGTATTCTTATCAAGATAATGAATAGTCAAGGGAAACTTTTCTATTTCTATAAGCTCAATACTCGCTTTAGCATTCTCACCATCATCCCAACCATAATCATCATTTTCCCAATGATAATTAACATTAGTGCCATTTTCCATATGTCCATTCATTACAATATCTTTATTGATATAGCTTAAGCCACCGCCTCCTGTTCCTCCTCTTAATACCAAAGAAGTATCATTTGCTGCACTACCACCATATAAACCGCCGCCTCCTGCTCCAGAAGAGGCATTTTCATATGATCCATAATCTTGACCTATACCAAATTGATATCCACCACCTATACCTATGGCTCCACTACTAGTTCCTCCTGTTGGTTCATTTCCTCCATTACCACCATAAGAAGTACTACATGCATTAGTATTACAATAATAATTTTGCCATGATGGCGCATAGAAATCTTCTGCTCCTCCACCACCTCCAGCAATCATAATAATTTGATCTTGATAATCATTATAATCAACAATTTCCCCCTTACCTTTTTCACTCAAATAACAAGAAGCAGCACCTCCACCTCCTGCACGATATCCATAACTAGCACCAAATCCTTTGCCTCCACCATTGTAAGATCTTTTATTGGACATATCATTGCGAAAACCTAAAGCTAAATAAATAGTTTGTCCTTCTTGTAAATAAACAACACCTTCAGTATACCCTCCACCGCCACCAACACCTGTAGTATGAGGATTAATTTGTTCATTAAAACCATAGCTTTTAGCTCCCATATCGGAATCACCATCTGCACCCCATAATTTAATTAGGTAATTTCCATTAACAGGAGCTACAAATTCATGTAAACTTGCTCTAGCAAAAAATTCCCATCTAGCTTTTTCTTCTACTCCATTTACTGCCATTAATGATATAGCATTTGTTGATTGATTTATTAACCGATTATGCATCAATCCAAGCTCTATTTTAACCACATCATCTATAGTTAAACCATCTGCAAACTTATTACTATTAGAAATTATTTTAGTTATCGTCTTTTCAAAAATATCAATAATTACAAAATTACCTGTTGTACCTTGTAAGATATCATCAATAACTTTTTGTAACATATTTGCATCATTTTCATCATAAACAAATTCTTTAAATGAAGAAACTAAATTTAAATCATCGATACTATCAATCATAATAATATGATTTTTCAATCTTTCATCGCCTTTAGCTAATATCCTATTAAAACTATTAAGCATATTTTGATAATCTTGATCATTTTTATTCCCCATCAATATCATCATATTTTCGCCACTATTTATTCGCTGATAAGCTTCACTAAAAGACGTAGAACTAATCATCATTTCTACTTCATTTTTAACTTCTATTGTTTCATCAATAATAGGTGAAGATGACGGTATAACTTCAATAATTTCTTCTTGTTGTACTTCTTCTTTTTCTTCTTCAACAATTTCTTCAGTAACTACTGGTTCTAAATTATCCTCTAGTGCATATGCATCTATAAAATTTGACATGATTAATATTAAACATAAAAATAATTTAATCATCCTTTTCATCTAAATATTAAGCAAGGATACTCTAACTTCTATAAGTTAGGAAGGAATTGCCTACTCCTTTCTTCTTTTAAATAACTATTCCTTGCACTAAGCAATTCCAATTTCTTATAACTTATTGCTGCATTTACTTT
>CALVCO010000036.1 GCA_944326095.1 uncultured Erysipelotrichaceae bacterium
TTATAAAGAACAGAGGTAATTATTATGACAATAGAAAAAGTAACTAGTTTAGGCAATATTAATATTACAGAAGAAGCAATTGCCACTTTAGCAGGTCAAGTAGTATCTGAATGTTATGGTATTGTTGGAATGGCTTCTAAAAAAATAGTGCAAGATAGTATTGCAATGTTATTGAAAAAAGAGAATTATGGTAAAGGAATTGTAGTAAATCGTACTACAAAAGGTATTGAAATAAATATATATGTTATTGTAAGCTTTGGTGTGCGTATCAGCGAAGTTGTTTATGAAGCACAAAAGAAAATCAAATATGTTTTGGAAAATACTTTGCAACAAGAATTAGGGGCAGTAAATGTTTTTGTGCAAGGTGTTGCCAAAAAAGACTAGGAGGATATAATGAATATTATTGATGGCTTAACGTTGAAAGGCATGCTTAAAAGTGGTGCTAATAATTTAAATAACGAGAAGAATAATATCGATGCTTTAAATGTTTTCCCTGTTCCAGATGGCGATACAGGTACAAATATGTCCATGACTTTTTCTAATGGGGTAAATGAAGTATTCAATAATGGAGTTGAAGACTTGAGTGCTGTAGGTAAGACCTTATCAAGAGGTTTGTTGATGGGAGCTAGAGGTAATTCAGGAGTAATCTTATCGCAAATTTTTAGAGGTTTTTATCAAAGCATAGAAGGAAAAAGTGAAATAAGTGTTATCGAGTTTGCTAATGCTTTATTTAAAGGTAGCACAGTTGCATATAAAGCGGTTATGCGTCCTGTTGAAGGAACAATATTAACTGTTGTAAGAGAAGCTAGTGAATATGCCAAAATGTATGTAGAAAGTAATCCTGAATGTTCTTTAGAGGAATATTTAGATGTACTTTGTAAAGAAGGGCACATTGCCTTAGATCATACACCAGAATTATTACCTGTTTTAAAAGAAGTAGGAGTAGTTGATAGTGGTGGTGCTGGCTTATTAAAAGTTTTAGAAGGATTTAAAGCTTTTATTGATGGTAAACCAGTTGAAGCATTGAAATCTGATGAAACAGTCAATGCAACTGCTCAAATGGAAATAGAAAATGAAGGTTTTGGTTATTGTACAGAATTTATTGTTCGTTTAGATGCGAATAATGTTAAATCTTTCCAAGAAGATAAATTACGTAATCAATTAGCTAAATTAGGTGAATCTATTGTAGTTGTACAAGATGAAGATATTGTTAAGGTGCATGTTCATACTTTAAAACCTGGTGATGCTTTAAATTTAGCTCAAAGATATGGAGAATTCTTAAAGTTAAAAATCGAAAATATGCAAGAACAGCATAATAATTTAACTAATGGTGCTAAAGATCCTTCACAAAATAATTCTATTTTATCAAATAATGAACAAAAATCTGAAAGTGAATATGCAATTATAGGAGTTGCAGCTGGTGAAGGTTTAACTAATCTATTTAAAGAATATCGCGTTGATTATGTTATTAGTGGTGGACAAACAATGAATCCTTCTACTGAAGACTTTGTTAGTGCTATAAATAAAATTAATGCTAAACATATCTTTATTTTGCCAAACAATAGTAATATTATCATGGCTGCTAAACAAGCTGCTTTAGTATGTGAAGATAAAGATATTCATGTATTTGATACTAAGAGTATTCCTCAAGGCTTAAGTGCTTGCATTATGTTTAATCCTGAATGTGATAAAGAAACTAATATTGAGGAAATTAATGCCGCAATAGCTCATGTAAAAACTGGTCAAATAACTTATGCTATTAAAGATACAACATATGATGGTTTACAAATTAAAGCAAATGATTATATGGGAATCTTAGATAAAGATATCGTTATTACTGATGCAGATAAATTGAATACTACAAAAGCTTTGATTAGTAAGATGATTGATGAAGATAGTGAAATTCTTACATTGATTCAAGGTGAAGATGCAACAGATGAAGAAACTGATCAAATTGTTGAATTTATTGAAAATGAATTTGATATTGAAGTAGATAGACAACAAGGTAATCAACCAGTTTATTCATTTATAATTGGTGTTGAATAAGCAATCCTAAAAGGGTTGCTTTTTTGGAGCAAAATTATGTTGATGATTTATTTAGTAAGTATAAATATCATTACTTTTATTATTTATGGTTATGATAAATTACAAGCAATAAGAAATTCAAAGCGTATTAAGGAAAAAACTTTAATAGTTTTAGTAATTTTTGGTGGGCATATAGGTGCTATTTTGGCAATGATTATATGTCATCATAAAATAAACAAGCCTAAATTTGTTTGGGGAATTCCGATTCTTTTCTTAATTGAATTTTTATTATTGAAATTTTGTATCAATTGACAATGTATGTAGGCAAGAATATAATAATTGATATGATGTTTAGAGGAGGAGTAATAAATGAGTAATAGTTTTGTATATAAAACAAATGGAACTTGCTCTAAATTATTAGAATTTGTTATCAATGATGATAATATTATTGAAAGTTTAAAAGTTACTGGTGGATGCAATGGTAATTTAAAGGGGATTTCTAGTATCATTAAGGGCAAGAATATTGATGAAGTTATTAGTGCTTTTAGGGGAATTACTTGTGGGCCACGTCCTACTTCTTGTCCTGATCAAATTGCCAGGGCGTTAACAGAATATAAAGAAAGTAAATAGCACTAAATAAGTGCTATTTTTTTGGAGATTTTATTATGGAATTTTTAAAAAAATATATAAAAAGATATTTATCAAGAATTATTTTGATGGTTATATTGACTATTTTAGTAGCAATCTTTACTTTATTAACTCCAATTATTTTTAGTTTTATTATTGATAATATTTTACAAAGTCCTAGCAATAATATAGAAATATTTGGAGGTATTAGTCAAAAAGATGGTTTGATTTATAGTGCTATTATAGTAGTTGCGATTAATTTACTTCTAGCATTATTTTATTATCTTAGGGGTAAGAATAATGCTATATTAGGAGATAGTGTGGTTTTAGATATTCGTAATGATTTATATCATCATATTCAATTATTACCTTATGATTTTTTTGTAAAAAGCGATAGTGGAGAATTAATTCAAAAGTGTACTAATGATGTAGATATGATTCAAAGAGTTTTCAGTAATCAGTTATCTGAAATGGTTTATTGTATTATGATAGCTGGTTGTGCAATGTGCTATTTGTTTTATCTTAATTTTAATTTAGCTTTATTAGCTTTTGTTAGTATACCTATCATTTTTGTATTTGCTATAGTTTTCTTTACTAAGATGCAAAAACGTTTTTTAGCTAGTGATGATGCTGATGCTCGTTTAGTTTCTAAATTACAAGAAGCAATAAATGGGGTTAGAGTAGTAAAAGCTTTTAATAATGAAAAATATGAAATTGAACAATTTGATAAACGTAATAGCGAATATCGTGAAATTACTTTTAAAATGATTAAATTATTAGGTTTATATTATAGTGTTAGTGATCTTTTAGTATATGCACAAATTATTTTAGTAGTAATATTTGGAATTTTTGCTGTATTAAATCATCAAATTACAATTGGTGACTTATTAATTTTTATTACATATGAAACTAATATCTTATATCCAATTAGACAGCTTGGAAGAATTATTGCTGATATTGGTAAAGTAAGTGTCTCTGCAGCACGTTTAAAAGAAATTATGGATCAACCTATTGAAGATCAAACAACAGGTATTGATCATAATATTACCAATGATATTGTTTTTGATAATGTTAGTTTTGATTATGGTAATGGAATAAAGGTATTACAGAATATAAGTTTTAATATTAAACAAGGTTCTGTTGTTGCAATAATGGGAACAACGGGTTCTGGAAAATCATCTTTAGTTCATTTACTAACAAGATTATATGACTGTACATCGGGTAAGATTTTAATAGATGGTATCGATATAAAAAATATAAATCGTAAATCTTTACGTAAACAAATTGGTATTGTTTTACAAGAACCTTATCTTTATTCAAAATCAATTTATGACAATATTATTACTAGTGATATTAGCGATAATGATGTTTATGAAAGTTGTAAAATTGCTTGTGTTCATGATGTAATTTTGAGTTTCAAAGAAAAATATAAAACTTTAGTTGGTGAAAAAGGCGTAACTTTATCTGGAGGGCAAAAGCAACGTATTGCTATAGCTAGGACCTTAGCACGTAATTTTAAAGTAGTTATATTTGATGATAGTTTAAGTGCTGTAGATACTAAGACAGATAAAGATATTCAAGAGAATTTAAGTAAATTAAAGGGAATTACTAAAATAATTGTATGTCAAAGAGTTAATAGTGCGGCTAATGCAGATTTGATTGTTATGTTAGATAAAGGAAAAATATGTGAAATTGGAAAACATGATGATTTAATTAAAGCTAATGGATTATATGCTAAACTTTATGACTTACAAAATAAAGTAGTAGGAGGTTTAACTAATGTCTAGTTTTCAAGAAAAAGAATATAATACCTCTTCATTAAATATTGGTTTATGGAAAAAAATATTTGGCTTAATGAATAATAAAAAAATATTTATTATTACTAGTATTTTTTTGGTAATGAATGCAGTTGGAGAAGCTATATTTCCTATCTTTTATAAATTTGCGATAGATAGTTTTGCTAGTGGAGAAGTTGCGTTAGATTATTTACCATATTTTATTATTTTAATTAGTTTAAATATTATATTTGTCTGTTTTTCTTGCTATATGTTTTTTTATATGGCAGGTAAAATTGAAACTACCTTTAGTTATGATATACGTAAAATATGCTTTGAGAAATTGCAAAATCTTTCATTTTCTTATTATGATGTTACACCATCAGGATGGATTGTTGCCAGAGTTTCCAATGATATAGCTAGATTAGCTGAAATAGTTTCTTGGGCCTTTGTTGATGTTATATATGGCATAATAGGAATTATTTTTATGATAGTTATTATGTTAACTATCAATGTGCGTTTAGCTTTAATTATAATTATTTTAATGCCAATTTTATTTATTATTACTTATTATTTACAAAATAGAGTTTTATTTCATTCGCGTAAGGTAAGAAGCATAAATTCTAAAATTGTACATGGTTTTAGTGAAGGAATTACTGGAGCAAAAACAACTAAGACATTAAGACTCGAAGAAGACAACTATACTAATTTTAAAAAAGAAACTAAAAATATGTATAATGCCAGTGTTAAAAGAGGTATAGTAGCTAGTTTATTTAATCCTTTAATATTTGGCTTTAGTGGAATTGCTAGTAGTTTATTATTATATTTTGGCGGTAATATGGTTTTATTACAAGTATTAGAATTTGGTACATTATTAATGTTTGTCCAATATGTTACTTCCTTATTTAGTACTATGAGACCAATTGCAGCCGATATATGTGATTTACAAATGGCACAGGCTAGTGGTGAAAGAATTATAGGGCTTATTGATACACCATTAAAAATAGTTGATAGTGAAGAAGTAATAGCTAAATATGGTACTAATTTAGCTCCTAAACTTGAAAATTATGAAAGTATTAATGGTGATGTTAGTTTTAAACATGTAGATTTTGCGTATATAGCTGGTCAAAATGTATTAAAAGATTTTAATTTAGAAGTAAAACATGGAGAAATGATAGCATTAGTTGGTGAAACAGGATCGGGTAAAAGTACAATAATCAATTTGTTATGTCGTTTTTATGAACCTGTAAATGGTAATATTTTAATAGATGGAATTGATTATAAAAAACGTAGTCTTGGATGGTTACATAGTAATATTGGTTATGTATTACAATCTCCACACTTATTTAATGGAAGCATAGCGGATAATATTAGATATGGTAAATTAGATGCAACCTTGGATGAAATAAAAGAAGTTTGTAAACTAATAAAGGCTGATGAATTTATTGAGAAATTACCTGATAAGTATGATAGCTTAGTTGGAGAAGGTGGTAATTTGCTTTCTACTGGTCAAAAGCAAATGATTTCTTTTGCGCGAGCTTTAATAAAAAAACCTAAGATATTCGTTTTGGATGAAGCAACATCTTCAATTGATACGCAAACGGAAAAAGTTATTCAATATGCTATAGATAATGTCATGAGAAACCATACAACTTTTATTGTTGCGCATCGCTTAAGTACTATAGTTAATGCTGATAAGATATTAGTTATTAAAAATGGTAAAATTCAAGAAATGGGAAGACATCAAGAATTAATGGACAAAAAAGGTTATTATTATCATTTATATACTAATCAATTTAATGAAGAAACCTTAGATGAAGCTTTATCAATACTAACATCCATTTAGCATTATTAAAAACTTATGATATAATACTTAAACGAGGTATAGAGATGAAATTAAAATTAGGTATATTTTCGCTTATTATCATATTGATTGATCAATTAACAAAATATTATTTTCAAGTTACACTTAGTGCTCATGGTTCTATTAAAGTAATTGAAGATTTCTTTTATTTAACATATGCTAAAAATACTGGTGCAGGATGGAGCTTATTTTCTGGACATACGGAAATTTTAGCAATCATAAGTATTCTTATGACTGCTATATTTTTATGGCTTTTTATTAAAGAAAATAAAGAACATAAATTGCATCTATGGTGCTATAGCTTATTAATTGCAGGAGCGTTAGGCAATTGTATTGATCGCATTTGGCTAGGATATGTGCGAGATTTTTTAGATTTTTATATTTTTGGTTATGATTTTCCAATTTTTAATGTAGCGGATATTGCGGTGACTTTTGGAGCAATTATCTTGATTTATATTTTTATAAGTGAGGAATTTAATTTATGGAAGAAATAAAAATTGTAGATTTAGATAGTGCATTAAGAGTTGATAAATATCTTAATAATGTTCAAGATGAATTATCGAGAAGTTTTATACAACAGCTTATTGATGAAGGAAAAATTTTAATAAATGGTAATATATGTAAGAGTAATACTAAAGTAAAAAATGGTGATATTATTACAATCTTGGATTATGAATTAGTATCTATAGATGCTAAACCAGAAAATATTCCTTTGGATATTATTTATGAAGATCATGATATTATTGTAATTAATAAACCAAAAGGCATGGTAGTTCATCCTAGTGTAGGTAATTATGAACATACCTTAGTTAATGCTTTATTATATCATTGTCATGATTTATCAGGTATTAATGGCAAAATAAGGCCTGGAATTGTACATCGAATTGATAAAGATACTACTGGCTGTATTGTAGCTTGTAAAAATGATAAAGCTCATGAAGCTATTGCTGCACAATTAGCTGATAAAACATGTCATAGGGAATATATTGCCTTAGTTGAAGGAATTATTGAACATAATAGTGGCACAATAGATGCACCTATTGGACGTGATAATAAAGACCGCAAAAAAATGGCAGTTACAGAAATTAATAGTAAAGAAGCTATAACACATTTTGATGTAATCGAAAGATTTAAGAATTATACTTTAATTAAATGTAAGTTGGAAACAGGAAGAACTCATCAAATTAGGGTACATATGCAATTTATTGGACATCCTATTGTTGGTGATATTGTTTATGGTAGAAAAAAAACTTTAAAAGATACCCAAGGGCAAGTATTGCATGCATATAAGCTTGAACTTATTCATCCTACTACATTACAAAAAATGAGTTTTGAGGCACCACTTCCTACATATTTCCAAGAGCTTCTAGCAAAAATTAGGAGTGAAGAGAATGCTTAAATTATATCAATTAGCCTTATATTTCATGAAGAATTTTAATTATAAAATTGTAGAAGTAAAACAATTAAAAAATGAAATTTGGCTATGTAATAAAAAACATCGTAAATATCCAATTATTCGCTTAAGTAATAATCCATTACCTGAAGATATGCAACATACTAAAATTAAAGAAGTTATTTTAGATACTATTGTTGCGAATGTTAATTGTCATCGAGATTATTTGGATATACATGTTATTAAGGATGTTAAAAGTGATAATGATAATGTTATTGTAATTGATGAAGATTACTATGATGGAATGGATGTTAGTCGATATTTTCCTGATTTCAAGAAGCAAATTCATGCAGTAGATAATGTTGATGTAGAATTACAACGTATTTATCATGAATTTAGAGAAATGTCGCAAACTAAACAAAAACAAGCTAAATTATTAAAATATAAAAATCAACCATGGGTAACTTATATTACAGTAATTATTTGTTTTATCATTTATTTATGTAGTTTATATTTTTATCGCTTTGATTTAAATAGTAGTGAAGTAGCGATTGCTATGGGAGCTTATTATAAAATTTTTATTGAAGCTGGACAATGGTTTAGAATGTTTACATCTGGTTTAATTCATGTAGATATTTTTCATTTATTTGTAAATGTAATTTCCTTAATCAGTTTAGGAAAGGTTTTAGAGCCATATTATGGCCATTTAAAATATGCAATAATTTTATTTGTAAGCATAATTGGTGGAAGTTTAGCAATGTTTGCTTTAGGTGATAATTTAGTTGCAGTAGGTATTAGTGGTGGTCTATATGGTTTAATTGGTGCTTTAATCATATATATCTATAATACTAAAATTTATAAAATACCTATGATTATGGCTAATTTAATGTATATTATCTTTATTAACATATTAATTAACTTTTTACCAAATGTAGGTTATTTAGCGCATTTTGGTGGACTATTATGTGGTTTGTTATTAGGAGTAATTTTTAATAATAATGCATCATGGAAGGTTTTGAAACAAAATTCGATTATTTGTGCCATTATTTTATTATTGGTAGTTGGTTATAAATGTTATGATAATCGCTTTATAAATACTATATATGGCCAAACTGATGCAAAAATCGTTAAAATTTATCAAGATGCAGGATTAAATGTTGATGAATTTACAAATAATTTAATTAAGATATATCAAGGAGAATAAAGGGATGAAACGAGAAAATGTTTTAACATGGGATGAATACTTTATGGGTTTAGCTCATTTATCAAGCATGCGTAGTAAAGATCCTTCTACTCAAGTAGGAGCAGTTATTGTTGATGATATGAATAGGGTAGTATCTATTGGATATAATGGCCTTCCTTTTGGTTGTGATGATAATGAATTTCCTTGGGGCAAGGAAGAAGGAATGCTTAATAGTAAATATGCTTTTGTAGTTCATGCAGAATTAAATGCAATTTTGAGTAGTAAGCGTGATTTAAAAAATTGTACTATCTACGTTTCTTTATTTCCTTGTAATGAGTGTGCTAAAGCAATTATTCAAGCTGGCATTAAACGCATTGTATATGAATCAGATAAGTATCGTGATCAAGATAATGTAAAAGCTAGTAAAATGATGCTTAGAGCAGCTAAAGTAGAAATGGTACAATTGAGTAATACTATTGAGCTTAGTGTTAAAAAGGTTGAAAATAAAAATTAACAGGCATTGATTGCCTGTTTTTTTAAAAAATAGGAGTATTTTTAAAGTGTAATTTAGCTACTTTATGTAATTGGTTATATCCATATAGTGCAATAAATGATTTAATATCTTCATCTACTAGAGTTGAAGCTCCTTTATGAAATGAAAAATTATATTTTTGTTCCATTTCTTGCCATTTTACTAAAAAAACATAACGAGCTATCATACTAGCAGCTGCTACACTGATATATTTACTTTCAGCTTTAGTTTCAAAATGAATATTACTTATAACAATTGGTTCATTTGCTAAATAGCGATAATAAGTATTTTCTGGAGTAAATTGATCTATAATTTTTAGTTTAGGTAAATTATATTTTTTGCTTAGATTAATATATGCTTGATTATGTAATTTAGCTTTTATTTCATTTAAATTATTATGTTGGTGAATTATATTATATTTTTCATTATCTAATATCAAGATTGTATTTGGCAATTTCTGAATAAGTTTACTTCCAATTTTAAGAATTTGTTCATCATTAATTTTTTTTGAATCATCTATATTTTCTTGTCTAAGCCAAAGATAATCTTTTTGATTAACAATGCAAGCAGCTACTACAACTGGTCCAAAATAATCACCAGTTCCTACTTCATCACTACCAGCTTGTTCAACAAAATTATCATCTTTTGTTTGATCTTCTATAATATTTTTAAAAGGTGAAGCGTATATTTTTGCATCTTTTCCTTGAAATAATACTTTATTATTGTTATAGCAAGTAATAGTACAATTTTCGAGTTTAAGAACAAAACGAATATAAGGATTATCATTATGTACTTGCTGATCTTCAAAAACTTTTAATAATTTATCTATCTGTTTGTTTGTTAATAATAATGTTATGTTATTCATGTTTCTTATTTTATCATATTAATTTGCTTATTTGTATTTTTTTGAGTATCATAATTTAGTAAGAGGTTATTTTTATATGTATATAGATGCAAATTATTTTATTTTAATAGATATTGCCATTTTAATTTTTTTATTAATTAATATCATTAGAGGTTTTAAAGATGGCTTTTTATATCAAATAGTAAATTTATTAGGCTTGATTGTAGCAATCTTAATAGCTAATTTTTTAGCCCCAGTATTTGCAGATATGTTTGATCTATGGCCGCATAGTTGGTATATGATTAATGAAGAAATATTTAATCTTTTAGTATATGATACGATAAATAATTTAGCTTGGTTTATTTTATTAGTTATTATCTTAAAACTAATTTTTCTTTTATTTAGACCAATTGCTAAATTTATTGGTTCTATTCCTTTGATTAAGCAAGTTAATAAAACTTTAGGTATTTTTAGTGGAGCTGTACTCGGTTTAATATGGCTTTTTATATTTTATTTGATTATGGCTTCACCAATTATTGTTAATAATAGAGAAGTTATAAATAATACATTATTTAAATATTATGATTTAATGACAGTGCAAATTATTAAACAGAATGATTTGTCTAGCAATTCCATAAAAGATTATCTAGATAATCATACTTTTAGTGAAGAAAATCAAGCAATTATCAAAGATTGGTTAATTGAAATAGGAGTAGATGATTTACCGATTGAAGAATTTACACAAGGAGCAAATAATGAATAGTTTTTATGAGGAGTTACAATTAATTATTAAACAAATGAGTTCATATGCTAGTTTTTCTTTAGGGAAAAATGAACTTTTAGCATGTAAACCAAGTTTTGATAAATTAGTAATTATTCGGGATAATAAACGAATAAAGGAAGCTTTAGAGCTTTGTTTTAAATATGATTCCATGCCTTTTAATGGTATTAAAGATATAACGATTGCTTTAGAGAATGCGCATAAAGGGATTATTTTATCACCACAAGATTTCTTAGATATTATTGATGGCATTAATGGAACAAAAGGAATAATAAATTATATTAAAAATGTTGAAGGTAATTATGATAGTATTTCAGAACTTACTGATACTTTAATTGTTTGTGATAAATTGCTTAAAACTTTGAATGAGTGTTTTGATGCTTATGGTCAAGTTTCAAATAATGCAAGTGATCAATTAAGAATTATTCGTCAACAACTTGGTAATATTGATCAAACTATTATGGATACTGCTAATAATTTTGTGCATACTCATCATAATTCCGTAGTTGATGGAATAATTAGTACTAGAAATAATCATGTTTGTATTTTAGTTAAGGCTAATGATAAAAATACTTATGGTGGTTTTATTCATGGTGAGAGTGCTAGTGGAATGGCTTCTTATGTAGAACCGAAAGAGTTGATTGATTTAAATAATAAAAAACAAGCTTTATTAGATAAAGAACAAGCAGAAATTTTACGTATTTTGACTAATTGTACTAATTTAGTTGCTCAAAATTATCATGAACTAAATAATAATTTAAAGACTATTACTTTATTAGATGTAATATTTGCAAAGGCGAGATGGGGAAAGGAAAATGATGCATGTGTTGCTTCATTATCTGATAATAAACATATTGTTTTAAAACGTGCTTATCATCCTTTAATTGACAGAAATAAAGTAGTTAAAAATGATTATCATATTGATGATGATGTATCAATGTTATTAATTACTGGGCCAAATACTGGTGGTAAAACTGTTACCTTAAAAATATTTGCTTTAAGCATATTAATGACATATAGTGGGATGCCAATAACAGCATCTAGTGCGGATATTGGTTTTTTTGATAATGTTTTTATTGATATTGGAGATATGCAAAGTGTTGAACAAAGTCTTAGTACCTTCAGTGCCCATCTTTCTAATTTAGCATATATAATTGATCATGCTACTAGTTCATCATTAATATTATTAGATGAAATAGGTAGTGGAACTGATCCTAGAGAAGGGGAAGCCTTAGCAATTGCTGTATTAAATTATTTAAGGCAACTAAAATGTTTTTGTGTTGCGACAACACATTATAATCGTTTAAAAACTTATGGAAAACGTCATAAGGATATTTTAGTAGCTAGTGTTTTATTCGATGAAGATACTTTGAGTCCTACATATAAATATGTTGAAAATATTACTGGCCAAAGCAATGCTTTAACTATTGCACAAAAATATGGTTTAAAAAAGCAAATTATTAATGAAGCTAGATTTTTAAGTAAGCAAAATCAAAGTCAAGAAGAAGAATTAATAGAAAAATTGGAAAAACAATTGAATGAAGCTGAACAATTAAATCAAGAATTAAAAGCTAAAATACAGGCTAATGAAAAATTAAAAAATGAACTTGAGAAAAAGGAAGAATATTTAAAGAATCAATTAGATAATGCCAAAGAAAAAGCAGAAGATATGGCAAGAAAATATATTGAAGAAGTTAAAGAACAGGCTGATGAAATTTTAGCTCAAATTAGAAATAAACAAAATGATGTTAAATTTCATGAAGTATTAGCACAAGCAAAAGAATTAGATAATCTAATTGTTGAAGATAATGATGATGAGCAAGATGATAATATTAGGATTAATGATTATGTAGAAATAAAACAAACTAATCAAATTGCTAAAGTAATAAGTATTGATCGTAATAATATTATATTAGATTTAAATGGCATAAAAGTAAGATCAAAATTAAATAAGATAAGAAAAACTAATAAAAAAATTGTTAAGAAGAATATCAAGCCAGAAAAAAGAGAAATTACTATTCGTAGTATGCCTTTAGAATGTAATTTAATTGGAATGCGCGTTGATGAAGCTTTAGATATATTATATAAATATTTGGATGATGCTAAGATGAATGGTTTGAAAACATGTAGGATTATTCATGGTGATGGAACTGGAGCTTTAAGAAAAGCTGTACATCAAGTATTAGCTAAAGATAAAGATATTAAAGAATTTCGCTTAGGTAATTATAATGAAGGCTCAACAGGAGCTACTGTAGTAACTTTTTATGGAGCATAATAATTATGAATGAAACTTTAAAAGTAAAATTAAGTAATTTAACAAAAGAGCCAGGCTGTTATTTGATGAAAGATAAAAACGATCAAATAATTTATGTAGGAAAGGCTAAAAATTTACATAATCGTGTTAATCAATATTTTGTTGGGTCACATGATTATAAAACTACTAAATTAGTTAGTAATATTCATGATTTTGATTTTATAATTTGTAAAAGTGAAAAAGAAGCTTTAGTATTAGAAATAAATTTAATAAAAAAATATCGTCCTAGATATAATATCATGTTTATCGACGATAAAAGTTATCCATATATTAAATTGACTAAAGAACTTTATCCTACATTAACAGTAGTAAGAGAGGCTAAAAAAGATCGAAAGAGTAAATATTTCGGACCTTATCCTGATGCAAGTGCAGCTCATCAAACAATAGAAATATTGAATAAGTTATATCCTTTAAGAAAATGCAATAAAATGCCAAAGAAAGTATGTTTGTATTACCATCTTGGTCAATGTCTAGGGCCTTGTGAATATGAAATTGATCCAAATGTTTATGATAATATGGTTAAAGAAATTGTTGATTTTTTGAATGGTAATACTCAACATTTATTAACAGATTTGAAAGAAAAAATGTATAAGCAAAGTGAAGCATTAAATTTTGAAAAAGCACAAGAATATAATGAGATGATAAAAGCTATTGAGCATATAAGTGATAAGCAAAATATTGAAAATGAAAATAAAGCTAATATGGATGCTTTTGCATATTATGCAGATAAAGGATATATTTCAATTCAAGGTTTTTTTGTAAGAAGAGGTATAGTATTAGGAAAAGAGTTTAAACTTAAACCATTGTATGGTGATGCAAGTGAAGAATTTATTTCTTTTGTAATGCAATATTATCAAAATCATCCTTTTAGTAATGAATTAGTTTTACCAAAAGAAATAGATATAGATGCTTTAAATGAAGTATTAGATGTTAAGATTTTTCAACCTCAAAAAGGATATCGTCAAAAGATTATTGATATGGCAATAAATAATGCCAAGGAACAATTATTATTAAAATTTGAAAATCAAAATAATCAAGATTCTTTATTGCAAGCTAGTGTAGAAGAATTTTCTGCTTTAATGAATAAGGATATTCATCGTATTGAATTATTTGATAATAGTCATATTCAAGGAGCATTTAATGTTAGCGCCTGCGTAGTATTTGAAGATGGGTTACCTTCAAAAAAGGATTATCGTTTATATAAATTAGGTAAATATATTAGCGATATAGATAGTATGAAAGAAGTTATTTATCGTCGCTATTTTCGTATGTTAAATGAGGGTGGTATTTTTCCTGATTGTATTTTAGTTGATGGTGGAATTATGCAAATAAATGCTGCAAAAGAGATATTAGAACAATTAGATATAAAAATGTTAGTATGTGGTTTAGTTAAAGATGATAAACATAATAGTGCAAATCTAATAAATGATAAAAATGAAATAATTGATATTCGTCATGATTCTAATTTATTCTTTATGCTAGCTAGGATGCAAGATGAAGTACATCGCTTTGCGATTAGCTATCATCGTAAACTTAGAACAAAAGCTCAAAGTGCATCGATACTCGATGAAATAGAGGGTGTAGGAAGTGTAAGAAAAAAAGAATTATTAAAAAAATTCAAGAGTTTTAAGCAATTAAAAAATGCTTCTATAGAACAATTAAAGGAAGTAGTACCTGAACAAGTAGCGAAAAATATTTTCAATACTTTGCACAATGAGGTATAATACTAGCAAGAGGTAATTAAAGTGAAAAATAAAAAACATATCTTTGTTACATGCTTACTAGTAATAGCCATAGTATGTATAGGTATTATGAATATTAAATATGATCGCTTGTCGCGTTATCCATATCAAGATGAGGAATCTAGAAAAATTATAGATGAATATTTAACTGATGAAGAAATTGAATATATAATTGAATATAGTATTGCGCCTAATGTATTTATTTCATTTATTGATTGTGAAGGTTTTAATATTTATCATGCTAGTGAATATAAACAATTAAGTAATTTATTATGGCAAGAAAAACCAGAAAATATTGTGCAAATGGTAGAAGCTACGCGTGATTATATTACAGTTGATCAATTATATAATTTGCTAAATAATTATAAATATAATGAAATAATATATTATTATGAAATTCAAGATTCTTATAATCCTAATAGTATACTTGTAGAAAATGCAAAAAGTATTGATGCATATCTAGATGATACATATACTGTAGGGATAAGAGTACCTACTAATTTAGTAACTATCGATAATGAAATAGTTGAAACTACAGATGAAATAGAATTAGAATCATCTTGTGCTCAAGCTTTATATCAAATGTGTGCTGCTATACAAACTGATGATAATTATATGGATACTAAATGTGGAGGTATCAATATAATGAGGGGTTATGTTAGTTATGATATTCAAAAAGCTATTTATGATGAAGCGCAAAAAAATAATCCTGATATTAGTGGTATATTAAATTATCCTGGACATGATGAACATCAATTGGGTTTAGCAATTGATATAAGTTTGAGTGGTTTAGATCCTGCAAGTTTTAATAAAACTGAACAATATCAATGGCTGATAAATAATTCTTATAAATATGGCTTTGTGCAAACTTATAATGATCAAAGCTTTCAAGATACGCAAAAAAGTGCAAAATTATATCATTTTCGATATGTTGGCGTTACATTAGCTACATATATGCATGATAATAACTTGACCTTAAAACAAGCGATAGCTAGCTCAGAAGTTAGTAATTAAAAATTAACCACGTGCATTAAACGTGGTTAATTACATTTTTATCAAATTTATTCTAATTGATTCTTTTGTTGTTTCAGTAACAGCTTTTTTTATACGACTAATACCTTTTTCATTAGAATCTTTATAATGTCGTCTAAATATTAGATATACAACTAATAAAGGTACTAGTTGATATATTTTTTTCTTAGTATTTTGATAGCTATTATGTAAAAGTTGATAATTATTTTGAATATGTTTAGTTTTGTTATCAATAAGATTTATGGTATTTTTTTGTTTAGATAAATTATCTAAAAGTTTATTAGTTGTTAATAATAATTTAATAAGAAAAAAGCCAACAAATAATAGACTAATAAAAAAAATAAAATAGGATACAGCTTTGAAATTCATAATTATCACCATTAATATTATAGCATAGATATTTTTTTGTTGTATAATTAAATAGGAAGTGAAATTGATATGCAAATTATTGTTACTAGTGATAATCATGGATATAAAGAACCGATGGATAAATTGTTGCAAATGTATCCCGATGCTAAGTTTTTTTTGCATTGTGGGGATAGTGAAATGCCTGAAATATATTTGAGCAATTATTATGTAGTTAGAGGAAATAATGATCAATTTTATGATTATCCAGAATATATTATTTTAGATTTAAATGAATATTATCGGGCTATGATTATTCATGGACATAAACATATTATTTATAAAGATTTAAGTGTTTTAGCAAATTTTGCTAAAAGTAAAGAATGTAATGTTTGTTTTTATGGTCATACTCATATATTTAATGATGAAGTTGTAGAAGATATTAGAATGATTAATCCGGGTAGTATAATTAGATGTCGAGATTTTACTCCAGGGTGTTATGCTTTAGTTGATATTGAGAAAAATATATTGAATTGTCAAAGAGTTAATTTCTGAAATAAAAGTTCTGTCAAGCAACTTTGAAAATGTCTCAAAAATTTAATAATATAAGCACCATAAAATGATGCAAAAATTAT
>CALVCO010000037.1 GCA_944326095.1 uncultured Erysipelotrichaceae bacterium
GTAGTTTTTAATTCCATTTGGGCATAATTAGGATTATTCTTATTAAATGAAGAAGCAATATTACAATAATTTTTTAAATATTTTAAATATTCTTGACCTTTTTCATTAAAAGCTAGAGGTTTGATATGAGTTATTGGGCCTAATTGTTGTATATCTGATTTAGTTATATTATTTAGCATATGAATCAAGCAACGGTTTATTCTACTAGTAGTATAGCGTTTAGTAGTTGCTTGATTGATAAATTCATTATAATCATAACTTTGTTTAGCTATCTTTATTAAGTGATTTTCAATACCTTCGGAAAACATTAAGATATTTGCTAATTCTTTTGGTGATGTTGATAGTAAATGTTGTTTAATCATAGGATAGAAATCTTCAATAGCTACAATTTCATCATTATTTATTATCATTGGGGTTGCAATTGATATATCTTGATGGTTTTTTAGGGCTAGTCTAATTGCTTTAGCGCTTGTTATTTTATCGATATTTTCTTGATGATAATTAGATGTTCTTTGAATAGTTATAGGAGTGATATTGGTATTTTGTAATTGCTTTAAGTAAGCAACTCCTAAGATATCATTAGGTCCCATAGCGCTAGCTAATAGACCATAGGCTTTAGGGAATGAACTTCCAGTCTTCATTATTTCTTTAAGATTATTAACATTGATACTAGTACTAGCAATCTCTTGTAGTTCATTTAGATTATTAGTTTCGGAACCAAAGCATAGATAATCGATTTTTGCCATTTTTAAGATATCTATAGCTCCCTTAGCAAATATATTAGCGCTTTGAGTGGCATAAGCATATGGTAGTTCTAATACTAAATCTACACCATTATTTATGGCAGCTATAGCTCTTTTATGTTTATCAATGATGGCAAATTCTCCTCGTTGGGTAAAATTCCCTGACATTACCGCAATTAAAATATCGCATTCACTAAGTTTTCTTGCCATCTTAATATGATGGATATGCCCATTATGTAATGGGTTGTATTCAGTAATAATTCCACAAATTTTCATGCTTAAATGATAACATAATTATCATGCACATAAAATACAAAATGAATGGTTGTTTGTTGTGAACTAAAGTGCGATAATAAATAAAAAGGATTTAAAGTATGAAAAGAAAAATAAAAAGTACGATTTATCGCCCACAAACTGATATTAAAGCTGCAATATTAATCATTCATGGAATGTGTGAACATCGTAAAAGATATGATGATTTTGCACGCTTTTTAGCATTAAATGGTTATGGAGTTATTACTTATGATCAAGTGGGTCATGGTGAATCAATAGATGAATGTTTTGGATATTTTGGGCATGATGGTTGGAATAATTTGGTGGAAGTTGCGGATGGTATGGTTGAGCAATTATATCAAGAATTTCCTAATGTTCCTCATTATATATTCGCTCATAGTATGGGTTCAATTGTGGCTCGTAGTTATCTAAAGCATCATGATGAAAAAATTGATGGTTTGATTTTGAGTGGGGCGCCTTGTTATCAAAATTTTGCTAAGGCTGGATTATTAGCAATCAAATTAGTAATAAAAGCTCAGGGTGAAAAAGCTACAAGCAAGCAATTAAAGAAATTAGTGCAAGGTCGCTTTAATGAAACTATTAAAGATCCTAAGACGGATGTGGATTGGATTAGTTTTAATGAAGATAATGTCCAAAGATATTTAAATGATCCATATTGTAATCAAGATTTTACTAATCAGGGATATTTTGATTTAGTATCAGGTTTAGTAGATATGCATGATTATCATCATTATCAGCATTATAATCCTAATTTGCCTATTCTTTTTATTGCTGGTAAATATGATGCTTGTACAGGATTTGCTAAGGGGTTGAATGATAGTATAAATACCTTAAAAAAAGCAGGTTATAAGCACATTGATTCGTATATATATGAAAATAGTCGTCATGAAGTTTTAAATGATAATGATGCAAAAAAAGTATATGATGATGTATTGAATTGGCTTAATGAACAAGAGCTGATTGTGAAAAAATAAAAGTTGTTTAATAAACTAAAACAAGTTATAATAAATTAGACCATAAAGGAGGCGCTAAATTATGGCAGTTAAAGTTGATCAAGATACTTGTATCGGATGTGGTGCTTGTACAGGTGTTTGCCCTACAGGTGCTATCGCATTGAATGCAGATGGTAAAGCTGAATGTGCAGAAGATACTTGCATCGATTGTGGTGCTTGTGTTGGTACTTGCCCAGTATCTGCAATTTCTCAATAAACCAAGTTTAAAACTTGGTTTTTTTTTTATTATTAGATATAATTATAGGGCATAAGATGGAGATAATAATTTAATGGAGAAATTTAATAATATATTGCCTGATTTAAAAAAGGCTAAAATTCGTACAAAGGATCAAACAATAATTAAAAGAGAAATTTTTGATCTTCCTGAACAAGTTAAAAATTTAGGAGTAGGTAGAACCTATTTTTTACGTACCTATGGATGTCAAGCTAATGAACGTGATTCAGAGACAATAGCAGGTATTTTAGAGGTAATGTCTTTTACTAAAGTTGATAATGAAGAGGATGCTGATGTATTATTTTTTAATACTTGTGCCATACGTAAAAATGCTGAAGATAAAGTCTTTGGTGAAATTGGTATGCTTAAAAAGTTGAAGAGAAAAAATCCAGATTTAATTTTTGCGCTTAGTGGTTGTATGGCTCAAGAAGAAAGTGTTGTTAATACTTTATTGGCTAAATATCCACAAGTTGATTTGATATTTGGTACACATAATATTCATCGATTGCCTTATCTTTTATATAATGCCATGATGTCTAAAGAAAAGACGGTAGAAGTTTATTCTGAAGAAGGGGAGATTGTAGAGAATCTTCCAGTTTCACGTTTTGGTAAATATAAAGCTTGGGTAAATATTATGTATGGTTGTGATAAATTTTGTACATATTGTATCGTGCCATATACAAGAGGAAAACAACGTTCACGTTTAATGGAAGATATTTTAGAAGAAATAGAAGAACTTAAGCGTGAAGGATACCAAGAAGTATGTTTGTTAGGGCAAAATGTTAATGCTTATGGTAAGGATTTAGGAATGGAAGATGGATTTGCTAAACTATTAGAGGAAGTAGCAAAAACTAATATTCCGCGCATTCGCTTTAGTACTAGTCATCCGCGTGATTTTTGTGAAAATATGGTTCATGTTATGAAAAAATATACTAATATTATGCCAAGTTTACATTTGCCAGTACAAAGTGGTAATAATGATATCTTAAAGATTATGGGTAGAGGATATACTGTTGAGCATTATAAACATTTATATGACCTTTTAAAACAAGAGATACCAAATATTACCTTTAGCACTGATATTATTGTAGGATTTCCTAATGAGACCCATGAACAATTTTTAGATACTTTAGCTTTAGTAGATTATTGTAAATATGATTTGGCATATACTTTTATTTATAGTCCAAGAGAATCTACTCCAGCCGCAAAGATGGTTGATAATGTTCCAGAAGAAGAAAAGTCTAAACGTTTGCAGATGTTAAATGAAAAAATAACTTATTATTCTAATTTGAATAATCAAAAATATTTACATAAGACTTTAAAAGTTTTAGTTGATGGTTTAAGTAAAAAGAATAAAGAAGTATATAGTGGATATAGTGAAGAAAATAAATTAGTTAATTTTACGGGAAAAAATGTCGAAGTGGGTAAAATAGTAGAAGTATATATTACAGAAATTAAAAGTTATTCATTAAATGGAATAGTAAAGGAGGAAACAGATGAGCAAAGTTAGGATATTTGCTTTAGGTGGTTTAGATGAAGATGGCAAAAATATGTTTGTCATTGAAATTGATGATGGCATATTTATTTTAGAATGTGGTTTAAAATATCCTCAAGGTGATCAATTAGGAGTAGAGATGATTATTCCTGATTTTACTTATTTAAAACAAAATGAAAAGAGAATAAAAGGTATTTTTATTACGCATGGACATGATGATGTTATGGCAGCATTACCTAGTTTGATGAGAGTTATTAAAGCACCTATTTATACAGCGCCTTTAACAGCGGTACTATTAGAAAAACGCTTTAAAAAAGAAGGTATTAGAAAATATGCAATACATCGTATCAAGCGTAATAGTACATTTAAAATAGATAATTATGAGATTAAAACATTTGGTGTTACCCAATCAATAATGGATGGTTTTGGGGTAGCTATATGGACTGATGAAGGATATATTGTATATACTAGCGAATATATTGTTGATTATGATATTAAAAATGAAGCTTTCCGTTGTAATCTAAGTGAAATAACCAAGATAGGTAATGAAGGAGTTTTAGCTTTATTAACTGAATCTGTAGGATCTACGCGTGAAGGACATAGTGCACCTAAACATCGCATTACTTCAATTATTGAACCTAGTTTCGAAGATACAAATAATCGTATAATTGTTACTTTATATAATCAAAATATTTATCGTATTATTGAAGTTATTGAATTAGCAGTTAAATATGGACGTAAGATTTGTTTCTATGATGATGAATTGAAGCAAATGATGAGCGATATTGAAAAACTTGGTTATTATCATGTTCCAGTAAATGCTGAAATAACTAAGGCTAATTTTAATAATGATGAAGAAAATATATTAGTAATTATTTCTGGTAGTGGTTCTAATATTTTTAAACGTGTACATAAAATCGCTATTAAAGAAGATGAATTTTTGGAATTTAGAGAAACTGATACTATCATAATTGCTTCCCCAATGGTTCCAGGTACAGAGCATGAAGCTACTAAGATGGAAAATGATCTTTATAAAGAAGGTGCTAAAGTAATTGCAGTTGATAGTAAGCGAGCATATTCGATGCATGCAGCTATTGAAGATCTTAAGATGATGCTTTATTTATTTAATCCATCTTATTATGTTCCAGTTAAAGGTGAATATCGTCAATTGGTATCTAATGCTAATATTGCTTTAGATATGGGTTATAAAGCTGATCATATAATCGTTTTGGATAATGGACAGATTGCGACTATTGAAGATGGTAAACTAAGCAAACATTATGATCTAATTGAACTAGATGATGTCATGATTGATGGTAAGGATAATTTAGATGCTTCGGGAATGGTTTTAAGAGATAGAGAAATTCTTTCAACTGATGGAGTTATAGTTGCTGGAGTAGTGGTTAATTTTAAGACTAAAGAGATTATTGGTGGCCCTGATGTTCAAAGTAGGGGAGTTATCTATTTAAAAGATGCTGATTATGTTATGAAAGAAGTAGGCGTTATGTTAGAAAATATCATAAGTACCGCGGTTAAAGAGAAACGTTATGATAATATGGCATGTCGTCAAGAAGCAAGAGAAAAGATTTCACGTTATGTTTTTAAAGAAACTGGAAAAAAACCAATGATTTTACCAGCTATTGTTGAAATTAATATCAAAGGTTAGGTGTATTATTTGTGGCTAGAAGAAAAAGTGCAAAGAAAAAACAACAAGAGAAGGAATTGTATACCTATTTAGGAGTAGTAATCATTGGCGCTATTTTATTGATAGCTTGCATGCGATTAGGTATTGTTGGTATATTCTTGTACAACCTTTTTAGAGTAATATTTGGTGAATATTTTTATGTAGTCTTAATTTATTTTTGTATTATGGCTATTTGGCACAATGTTAAAAGATTTAAAAGTTCATTAACTGTTACTATTCTAATTGGTACTATATTACTAATATTGGCTTTATTGATATGGGCAATGTTACCATATGATCGTAGTTTAAATGGTTTTAGTATATTTCAAAGTTTTATTGATAATGTTCCTACATATTTTAATAGTCAAGGTAATGCCTTTGGAGGAATTGTTGGGGCTTTGTTATTATCTATTTTTACCATCTTATTTGATTATCAAGGTACTATGATTATGTTGATAGTTATGATCATAATTGCCTTATTACTGATGATACCAATAAGTAATATTAATAAGATTTTTGATAGTGGCAATAAAGTTATTAAAAAATCTAAAGAATTATTAACAACAGATGAAGATGATGATGAATATGAAGAAGAGATAGTTAGTGTACATAAGCCTTTAATTAATACTATCGATGTTGATGATGAACCATTAATAACAAATAAAAAAAGTTTATTTATCGAAGCTGATGCTGAAGAAAAAGTAGAAGAAGTAAAAGCAGTTAATACAGCTCCTATTTCAAAAATTGAAGTAGAAAATAAAAATACTAGTGTAAAAAATAATGCAAAGGCAGCTCCATATATGCCAGCTCCTTTGAGTTTATTAGATCCTCTTTCTTCTATTAAAAAGAGTACAAAAAATCAAATTAGTGCTAAAGAAAAAGGGGAAAGATTGATTGAAATATTAGAGAATTTTGGTATAAATGCTAAACTTATTGCAACTCATATTGGTCCTAGTGTTACTAAATTTGAAGTTAGGCCAGATGCTAATGTAAAAGTAAGTAAGATTCAAAGTTTATCTGATAATATTAAAATGGAATTAGCAGCTAGAGATATTCGTATTGAAGCACCAATTCCTGGAAAAAATGCTGTGGGAATTGAGATACCTAATGTGGAAAGTACCATGGTAAAGATGAAAGAATTAATGATGGGTATTCCTAAAGAACAAGAAGATAAGCCTTTATTGTTTGCCTTAGGTAAAGATCTAATGGGCAAAAATGTTTATTGTCAATTAGATAAGATGCCGCATTTACTTATTGCAGGGCAAACTGGTAGTGGTAAAAGTGTTTGTATGAATACTATTATTACTTCCTTCTTGTTAAGATGTAGTTGCGATGATGTTAAATTATTACTTATTGATCCTAAAAAAGTTGAATTTACCCCTTATCATAAGATTCCACATTTATTAGGACCAGTAATATCTGATCCTACTAAAGCAAATAATGCTTTAAAGATTGTAGTTAATATTATGGATGAGCGTTATGATTTGTTTTCACAAGTAGGAGTACGTAATATTAGTGTATATAATCAAAAAGTAAAGAGTCAAAATGATAAAGAAAATGGTCTTAAGCCTTTGCCTTATATTGTTGTTATTATTGATGAATTAGCTGATTTAATGGCAGTAGCAGGCAAGGAGGTTGAACTTAGCATTCAACGAATTACCCAATTAGCTAGAGCAGCAGGAATTCATTTGATTGTAGCAACCCAAAGACCTAGTACAGATGTAATTACGGGTATTATTAAAGCTAATATTCCTAGTAGAATTGCTTTTAATGTATCAAGTAGTATAGATTCTAGAACGATTATTGATCAATCTGGAGCAGAGAGATTATTAGGTAATGGTGATATGTTATATTATCCTACTGGGGAACCTAGTCCAATCCGTTTACAAGGTGTTTATGTGACTGATGATGAAGTTAATAGAATATGTGAATATGTAAATGCGCAAAGAACGCCAATATATGATGATGCCTTCATTCGCTTAGAAGGGGTAGATAATAATGAAAATACGGCGGTAATGAGTGCTTGTGATGATCCTTTATATGAAGAGATTAAAGACTATGTTGTTGAGGTTCAAAAGGCTTCCGCATCTTTATTACAAAGACGTTTTGGTATAGGTTATAATCGAGCTGCTAGAATGATTGATGTTTTAGAGGATAAGGGAATAATCGGGCCGCAACAAGGTTCAAAACCGCGTGAAGTTTATCTAAAAAAAGAAAATGAAAATAAGGAAGTCTAAAAATGATTTCCTTTTTATTTAGATAAAAATGCTTTTGTATTAAATTGATTTCTTATATAATATTTATGCTAAAAGATGGAGGAAATAATGAAAGAAGTATTAGATATTATTCAAAATGAAACATTGACATATTCTCAACAATTATTGGCTTTAGCACGTTTAGCAGAAAATATGGATCATACTATTGAACTTTCTGATGAACTAATTAAGGCTAAAGAAGAAGGCATTATTTGCGATTTAGGAGAAGGAAATGCACCATATCGTCCTAGATATATTTGCCCTTCATATAAATTATTATTAGAAAAAGGTTCTAAATTTTTAGATTTACAACCTGCTAAGGATTTATATGAAGCATTAAATAATTTATTGATTATGTATCGCCATGTTCCATCAATTACCTCTTATCCGGTTTTTCTAGGGACTTTAGATGATTTATTAGAAACATATGTGCAAAAAGTTGATTACGATAGTGCTTATAAAGCTTTAAAACTTTTTCTATTGAATATTGATAGAACTTTATGTGATTCTTTTGTTCATGCTAATTTAAGTGGTAGAGATACTTTAACAGCTAGAATAATCTTAAAATTAACGATGGAAATGCAATTGGCAATTCCTAATTTAACAGTTAAATATGATCCTGATAAAATGGATAAAGATTTTATGAATCTTTGTATTGAATGCATGATGAAAACTGCTAAACCATCGTTTGCAAATGATGCGATGTTTAGAAAAGAGTGGGGCAATAATTATGTTATTGCTAGCTGTTATAATGGTCTAAAAGAAAAAGGAGGAGGCTTTACCTTACCTCGTTTGCGCATGTATGAATGTAGTTTAAAGGCTAAAGATGCTGATGATTTTATCAATAATATTTTGCCTTATTATGCAAATTTGATGTTGAAGATGATGGATGATCGCATTGAATTTATCGTAGAAAAGAGTAATTTCTTTAAGGCAAACTTTTTAGTGAAAGAAGGTTTTGTTGATTTAGATAATTTTACTGGTATGTTTGGTATGGTTGGTTTAGCTGAATGCTGTAATAATTTATTACATATCAAAGATAATACTAAAGGTTATGGCAATAATAGTGAAGCTGATGAATTAGGTGTAAGAATAATGGAAAAATTACATGCTATAGTAGCAGCTCATAAAAGCAAATATTGTGCAAGTTTTAACCATGAATATCGTTTACATGCTCAGGTTGGTATTGATAGTGATGGTAGAGAAAATTCGCCTGGTGCAAGAATTCCAGTAGGAGCAGAACCAATTATGCCTCAACAAATAATGCATAGTTGTAAATTTCATAAATATTTTGAAACTGGAATAGGGGATATCTTTAAATTTGAAGAAACTTGGAAAGATACTCCTGAAGCTCTAGCAAATATTATTGAAGGTGCAATGAAAAATGGTATGCGTTATTTTAGTGGTTATTTAGAAAATAATGATGTAGTACGCGTAACTGGTTATTTAGTTAAGAAAAGCGAATTAGCTAAATTAGATGCTAAACAACAATCTTTAAATAATGTTAGTGTTTTTGGACAAGGAGCACGTGATTGTGGCAATGCACTAGATCGAAGGATTGTAAAAAATGATGAAGGCACCTATTAATCGTATTATTCCTTTTTCAAATGTAGATGGTCCAGGAAATAGAATGGCCATCTTTTTTCAACGTTGCCCATTTAAGTGTTTATATTGTCATAATCCTGAAACTATTAATGATTGCATAAATTGTGGTATTTGTGTTGATAGTTGTCCTGCTAAGGCATTAATGATAGAAAATGGCAAAGTTATTTGGAATAAGGAAAAGTGTGTAGGATGTGATCAATGTATTAATGTTTGTCCTAATCTTGCTAGTCCAAAGATTACTTACTATAGTGTAGAACAGCTTGTAGAAAAGATAAAATATGTAAAAGATTTTATTAGTGGTATCACGGTTAGTGGGGGAGAATGCATGGAACATGCTGATTTTTTATGTGAACTATTTAAAGAAGTTAAAAAGATGGGGATTACATGTTTTATAGATTCTAATGGTTTTTATGAGTTTAAGGATTATCCAGAATTGTGTAAATTCATGGATATGGTTATGTTAGATGTTAAAGCTTATGATTTAAATGATCATCTATCTTTATGTGCTCAAAGTAATGAGCATGTATTAAATAATTTAAAATATTTACAAGATATTGGTAAGCTTTATGAAGTTAGAACAGTTATGTTGCCTAATAATCCTGAATTAAATGAAAAAACTTTGAGAGGTGTTATTGATAACCTTGATCCTAATATTCGTTATAAATTGATTAAGTATCGTCCATTTGGTGTTAGAAAAGAAGGATTAACTAAATTAGGTGATAATATAACTGCGGATGAAGAGATTGAAAGATTAGTATCGATAGCTAAAAAGTTGGGACATAAAAATATTGTGATTATATAATTGTGATAATTTTGTGTAATTTTAGTTTACTTACTTTTAACAAAAAGGTAAAATAGATATGTAAGAGATACTTACAGGGAGGAAATTTAATGAAAAAAGCTTTAAAGCTATTATTGGCTCTTTTAGTTTCTGTTAGCCTTGTAGCATGTTCTTCTAGTAGTTCAACTGAAGAAACAAGTGCACCTAATGAAACTGAAACAACTGAAGAAACAACATCTGCATCTGGAGAATGCCCAGTTACAATCGGTTTAGTAACTGATATGGGTGGTGTTGATGACAAATCATTCAACCAATCTGCTTGGGAAGGTGTTCAAAGATTTGCAGAAGACAATGGTTTACAAGATTGTGTAAGTTATTTACAATCTACATCTGAAGCAGATTATGTACCAAACTTATCTACATTTGCTGATGAAGGTAAAGATTTAATTATTGCAGTTGGTTACTTATTCCATGATGCAATGACTGAAGTTTCTGCAAACTATCCTGATACTAAATTCTTATTAGTAGATGATGTTGTAGAAGCTGAAAATGTTGAAAGTGCTACTTTCAATGCTGAACAAGGTTCATTCTTAGTTGGTGTAGCTGCTGGTTTAACTGCTACAGAAAATGGTTCTAAGACTGTTGGTTTCATGGGTGGTATGGAAGGACCAGTTATCGGCTCATTCCAAGCTGGTTATGAACAAGGTGTTTTAACTGTTTGTCCTGATTGTAAGATTTACGTTGACTATGCAGATTCTTATTCAGATGATGCTAAAGGTCAACAATTAGCTGCTAAACAATATGATTTAGGTGCTACTGTTATTTATCAATCTGCTGGTAATGCTGGTAATGGTGTTATCAAAGAAGCTAAAGAACGTGGTGATGTTTGGGCTATCGGTGTTGATAAAGACCAATATGAAGATGGTATGAAAGATGATGGTACTTCAATTATCCTTACTTCAATGTTAAAACGTGTAGATAGCGCTGCTTATAGTGCATGTGAAGATCTATTAAATGGTACATTTGAAGCTGGCACAAAAGTATTTAACTTAAGTAATGAAGGTGTTGCTGCTGAATTGACTAGTGGACGTAACTTAAGTGATGATGTTATCGCTCAAATCAACGATTTTGCACAACAAATTCAAAATGGTGAAATTGAAGTTAGCGCTGAAGCAACAATTGCTAATGGTTCTTCAAACTAATTAATAATTTAAATTTTAAAAGGTCTTAAGGTTTATATTAAACTTTAGGACCTTTTTGTATATTAAAGTAAATAAAAAACATGCTATAATCAACAATGAAGGAAGTGATTTAATGGCAAGTTTAGTTTTAGAAGGCGGAACTTTTAGGGCTATATTTACAGCGGGAGTACTAGATGCTTTCTTAGAAAATGATATGATGTTTCCATATGTTATTGGCGTATCTGCCGGTATTTCTAATGGCGCTAGCTATATTTCTAGACAACATGGTCGCAATATGGAAATCATGGAAAAATATCGTCAAGATCAACGTTATACGGGCCTTAATAATTTCATTAAAGATAAGTCATTATTTGGTGTAGATTTTATTTTTGAAAAAATTCCGATGGATTTAATACCATTTGACTATGCTACTTATTATCGTTATCCAGGTACTTTAAAAGTTGTTGCTACAAATGCCCAGACTGGTTTAGCAGAATATCTAGATGGTTTAAAGACTTCGATACATAATGAAGTTTATAAAGCTACATGTGCAGTTCCAGGAATTTTTCCTGCAGTTAAGATTAATGGTAATGAATATTTTGATGGGGGAGTTGCTGATTCTATTCCGATTGCTAAAGCGATGGATGATGGTAATCAAAAGCATATTATTGTTTTGACTCAACCTGATGATTTTGTTAAAGAATTTGATCGTAATACTAGAATTGTTGAAAAGATTATGCGTCGTAAATATCCTAAGGTTGCATTTAAGTTGCGTAATCGTTATAAACTTTATAATTTGCAAGTTAAATTGTGTAAGAAATTACAACAAGAAGGTAAGGCAATTATAATTAATCCTTCGCATCGTTTAAATTCAACAGAGAAAGATGTTGATGCATTAAGAAATACTTATGAGGAAGGCCGTAAGTGGGTATATGATCATTTAGATCAATTACAAGAATTTTTGAAAGGGGAATTATTATAATTCCTTTTTTTATTTATTATTGTTTTTTACAATGATATAATTAATACGTAAAAGTTTATTAGAAGGGAATACTTGTTAAATGGAATATGCTGTAGAAATGCTTAATATTACTAAAGAATTTCCGGGTATCAAAGCTAATGATAATGTAACATTACAAGTTGAGAAAGGCTCAATTCATGCTTTATTGGGTGAAAATGGAGCGGGAAAATCAACATTAATGTCAATTCTATTTGGTTTATATCAACCAACTAGTGGAATCATTAAGATAAATGGAAATGAAGTTACTATCAATGATCCTAATGATGCAAATAGATTGGGAATTGGTATGGTGCACCAACATTTTAAGTTGGTAGATTGCTTTACTGTTACGGAAAATATCATTCTGGGTAAAGAACCTTTGACTAAGTATAAAACTGTTGATTTGAAAGAAACTTCAAAGAAAATTTTGGAATTATCTAAACAGTATGGTTTGGATGTAGATCCATATTCAAAAATTGAAGATATTACAGTTGGAATGCAACAAAGGGTAGAAATATTAAAAATGTTATATCGTAATGCCGATATTTTAATTTTTGATGAACCTACAGCAGTGTTGACACCTAATGAAATTGAAGAATTAATTGAAATTATGCGTAATTTGAAAAAAGAAGGTAAAACAATTATTTTAATTACGCATAAGTTAAAAGAAATTAAGGAAGTTGCTGATAAATGTACAGTATTACGCCGTGGTAGATATATTGGTACAGTTGATGTTGCTAGTACTAGTGAAAAAGAAATGGCGGAAATGATGGTTGGCCGTGAAGTTGATTTTACGGTAGAAAAACCAGAAATTGAAGTTGGAGAAAAAGTATTAGAAGTTAAAGATTTATGGGTTAAAAATAGTCGTGATTTAGATGCAGTTAAAGGTATGAGCTTTAGCGTTGCTAAGGGGGAAATTGTTGGTATTGCTGGTATTGATGGCAATGGTCAAACGGATTTGGTTTATGCTTTAACGGGATTATCTAAAGTTGAAAAAGGTGAAATTTTATTTAAAGGTAAAAATATTACTAATTTAACAGTTAAGGAAAAATTAAATTGTGGTATTGGACATGTGCCTGAAGATCGTCATAAACATGGTTTAATATTAGATTTTAAATTAAAAGAAAATATGATTATTCATGAATATGATGGTAAATTTAGTAATAATGGTATCTTGCAATTTAGTAAAATTGATGAATATACGGATCGATTGATTGATGAATTTGATGTGCGTAGTGGACAAGGTAAGGAAACTATAACTAGAAGTATGTCGGGAGGAAATCAACAGAAAGCTATAATTGCTAGAGAAATTGATCGTAGTCCTGAATTATTGATAGTTGTTCAACCTACAAGAGGTTTGGATGTTGGTGCTATTGAATATATTCATAAACGTATTGTTGCGGAAAGAAATAAAGGGAAAGCAGTATTATTAGTTTCCTTTGAATTAGATGAAATCTTAAGCTTGAGCGATCGTATAATCGTTATGTATAATGGTGGAATTACTGGTGTGGTAAAAGCTAGTGATACTGATGAAAAACAATTAGGATTGATGATGGCTGGTCAGAAAGTTGAGGGGGTAAGTAATCATGAGTAAAAAATATGAAAAAATATTAATACCTGTGATTGCTATTATCCTTGGTATATTGCTTGGATGCATCATCTTAATTATTTCTGGGCAAGATGTTGGAGCATTATTTAATGGCTTAGTAAAAAGTGCTACAGGTTTTGATTTTTCTAAACCTTCTAGTGGTTTAAATTTACGTTATCCTGGCGAGTTTTTAGTTAGTTCAATGCCAATCATTTTAACGGGTTTGGCAATTGGATTTGCTTATCGTTGTGGTATGTTTAATATTGGTGCTGAAGGACAAGTTATCGTTGGTTCTTTAGCTAGTTGTATGGTCGCAATATTAGTGCCAATGCCACCAGTTGTAGGCGTTATTGTTTGTTTATTTGCTGGAGGCTTAGCTGGTGCTTTATGGGCATTTATACCTGGTATTTTAAAGTGTCGCTTTAATATTAGTGAAGTTGTTACAGGTATTATGCTAAACTATACAGCATTATATGGAGCAAACTATTTCTTGAAAGGTTTACCTGAATCAACTACTACTAGAACAGTTGATATACCAGCTAATGCTAGTTTGAGTAGTGAATTCTTATCTAGTATAACTAATCATTCACGTTTGCATTGGGGTTTTATATTAGTTATTATCTGTGTAATAGCTTATTGGTTTATTATTGAAAAAACTTCATTTGGTTATAGCTTACGTGCAACAGGATTTAATAAAGAAGGTGCTAGATATGCTGGTATCAAAGTTAATAAGAGTACAATTTTATCTATTATGATTTCAGGTTTCTTTGCTGGTTTAGCAGGAGCAGTTATCTTACAAGGAACATTCGGATATGGTAGAGTAATGAGTGCTGCTGAAAACTATGGTTTTGATGGTATATCGGTTGCATTAGTTGGTGGATGTAATGCTATTGGTATCTTGCTTTCAGGTTTATTATTTGGTTTATTAAAAGTAACTCAACCATTATTGCAAACTAGTGGTATTCCTAAAGAAATTGGTGATATCATTTCGTCTTCCATCGTATTTTTTGTGGCTATTCAATATGCTATTAAATATGTATTAACCAAGATTGAATTAAGAAAAGGTAAAGCTCAAAGTAAGAAAGCAGGTGATGTTCAATGAGTATCATAATTTCTATGGTTCCTGCTACATTAATGGTAGCTACTCCTATTATCATTGCTGCTTTAGGTGGATTATTTTCTGAGCGTAGTGGTATTGTTAATATTTGTATTGAAGGTATTATGATGGTCGGAGGCTTTGCTGGTGCTACGGTATGTGTATTATTGGAAAGTCATCCTACTTTTGGGCCATATGCAGGTTGGCTAGGATTGTTGGCTGGACTAGTTGTTGGTATTATTTATTCATTATTATTAGCAGTTAGTACGATTAATTTTAAGGCTGATCATACTATTGCTGGTACAGCTATTAACTTACTAGCTACTGGTATTACGGTTTATTTATGTCAAATTATCTTTGGTCAACAAAGAACCGTAGCTTTCTCTAAGGGTATTTCTAAGATGAAAGAAATTCCTTTGCTTAGTGATATTCCTGTAATTGGAGAAGCATTTACGGGAATTTATCCAACGATATTTATTGCATTAATTTTAGTTGTAGTAACTTGGTTTATTGTTTATAAAACACGCTTTGGTCTACGTATGCGCTCTTGTGGTGAAAATCCTCATGCAGCAGCTAGTATGGGTATCGATGTTTATAAAACACGTTATGTGGCAGTTATGATATCTGGAGCTTTTGCTGGTTTAGCTGGTGCAATTATGGTATTGACTAATGGTATTCAATATACTGCAAGTAGTATTCATGGTGTGGGCTTTATTGCTATCGCCGCTTTAATCTTTGGTAAATGGAATCCACTAGGTACTTTAGGAGCTGGATTATTCTTTGGATTCTCAAGTGCTTTAGGTGTTTATGCTAGTATGATTCCTTTACTAAATCTTATTCCATCAGAATTCTTCTCTTGTATTCCTTATGTATTGACTATTATTGCCTTGATTATCTTTAGTGGCAAGGCAGTTGGCCCTAAGGCTTCAGGACAGATTTATGATGCGGGTAAACGATAATTGATATAAGAGTCGAATTGATTATAAAATCATTCGACTTTTTACATGGAGGTAAAATGATTAATTATAAAATAGTAGATGGTGTAGAATTTCACGTTGAAAAAACTCCAAAATATAAAGATGTTAATATTGAAGTTATATTTTCTAAACCATTAGATGGAAAAGATGATGTATATTATTATGCATTGTGTCAATTTTTAGAAGATAGTTGTATGCCATATGATAATAAACAAAAAGTCAGCAATATTTTAGATGAGTTATATGGAGCTAAACTTAATGTTAAAATTGAAAAACGTGGACAAATGTTAATATTACGTTTTGTATGTAGTGTTTTAAATGGAAAGTTTGTTCACAAAGATCTTTTAAAACAACAATTTAATTTATTGTCAGCATTTATTTTACAACCAAAATTTTATGATGAAATAAAAGGAAAACATTTATTTGAAGAGACTAAAGAAATATTAAAACTTAATATTAAAACGGTAAATGATGATCCAGCAATATTTGCTAATAATAGAGCATATGAAATTTTTGGGGACATGTTAGAAAAACAATGCATATATAATCTTGAAGATGTAAATAAATTGGATTATGAATATTTATATCAAAAATATCAAGATATGATTAATAATATGGCAATAGACTTCTTTGTGGTTGGTGATGTAGATGGTAAACAATGTCTAGAATATTTTAATGAAAATTTTCATTTTAATCCAAGAGCTATAGATAAGAAGTTAGTATATATTAATAAAAGAGATAAATATGATAATATAATGGAATATCGTCAAGTTACCCAATCTAACTTAGTTCAATTATATTCTTGTAATCGTAGTTCAATATCTAAAGATTATGCAAGTATGATAATTGGTAATGGTATCTTGGGTTTGTTGCCTACTTCTTTATTATTCCAAGAAGTTCGTGAAAAGAATTCTTTGTGTTATTCAATATTTTCTGATTTTAAAATCTATGATGGAATTATTAGAATTGGAACTAGCTTTGATATAGAAAATCTTGATAAAATTCAAATGTTAATTGAAGAACAATTAAATAAAATGAAAAATGGTGATTTTTCAAATGAACTTTTAGAAACTACAAAACAAATGTATATTAATAATTATCGTCAAAGTGAAGATAGTATTGCTAGTTTGATG
>CALVCO010000038.1 GCA_944326095.1 uncultured Erysipelotrichaceae bacterium
TTAACACCTTTACCTACAAGCCAAATGGAACAATTGCAACTGTTGCAAAAACGATTTTGAGATAAATCGTTGCAAAATCGTTGCAAAAATCCTCTGGAGAATAATAATCACGTGGCTAGCACCGATAAATAAAGGCTTTTTGACAACGTCCAAGCCGAATACTACTATTCGAACTCTATTGTTCCTGGAGGCTTAGAAGTAATATCTAATAGAACACGATTTACATGTTTAACTTCATTAACAATTCTATTAGAAATAATTGCTAGAACATCATATGGTATTTTAGCCCAGTCAGCTGTCATACCATCAATTGATGTTACAGCTCTAATCGCTACAGCATAAGCATAAGTTCTTTGATCACCCATTACCCCTACTGATTTCATATTAGTCAAAGCTGTAAAATATTGCCAAATATCTCGTTGTAAGCCTGCCTTAGCAATCTCTTCACGTAAAATGGCATCTGATTCTCTAACAATTTCTAGTTTCTCTTCAGTAATTTCACCAATAACCCTAATACCTAAACCAGGTCCTGGGAATGGTTGACGCCATACCATATCTTCTGGAAGACCTAATTCTATACCTAATTGACGAACTTCATCTTTAAATAAAGTATTTAATGGTTCAATTAATTTAAATTGCATATCTTCAGGTAAACCACCAACATTATGATGAGATTTAATTGTTTGCGCTGTCTTAGTACCACTTTCAATAACATCAGTATATAAAGTACCTTGAGCTAGCCACTTAATATTTTCGCCAGCTACCAACTTCTTTACTTCTTCATCAAAAGTATAAACAAATTCATTACCAATAATCTTTCTTTTTTGTTCAGGATCACTTACACCTTTTAATTTGTCTAAGAATTTTTTAGAAGCATCAATCTTAGTAAGATTTAATTGCATATTCTTACCAAACATTTCCATAACACTTTCAGCTTCACCTTTTCTTAATAATCCATGATCAATGAACATACAATATAATTGCTTACCAATAGCCTTATGTAATAAAGCAGCTACTACACTAGAATCAACGCCACCTGATAAAGCTAATAATACTTTATCATCTTTAACTTGTTGACGAATTTCTTCTACTTTCATATCAATAAAACTTGCCATTGACCAATTAGCTTTAGCATGACAAATTTCAAATACGAAATTTTTTAACATTTGTAACCCATGTTCACTATTTCTAACTTCTGGATGAAATTGAACTGTATAAATGTTTTTTTCTAAATTTTGGCTTGCTGCAAATTCACAAGTATCACTACTAGCTATTTTTTCAAAACCAGGTGCTAATTTACTAACTTGATCACCATGAGACATCCATACCATTTGATGAGTATCTAAACCTTTAAATAATAGAGAATCCTTAATGGTAATATCAGCACGACCATATTCTTTCTTTTCACAAGCTTTTACTTGTCCACCATTCATATAATGCGTCATTTGCATGCCATAACAAATTCCTAAGATTGGTAAACCTGAATCAAAGATACGTGGATCACATTTTGGAGCATCTTCTTCGTATACACTATTAGGTCCACCACTAAAAATAATACCCTTTACATCCTTTAAAGCTAATATTTCTTCTAGCGTCATAGTATTTGGATGTAACTCACTATATACGCCATATTCTCTTATTCTTCTAGCAATCAATTGATTATATTGACTTCCAAAGTCTAATACTACGATTTTATCTGCCATATTCTACCTCATTTTATTATTTAAACTTGCTTTTATGAATCCTGTAAATAATGGATGAGCTCTATCTGGGCGGCTCTTAAATTCTGGATGATATTGTACACCAATAAAGAAATCATTATTTACATTTTCAACCGCTTCTACTAAACGTCCATCAGGAGAAGTTCCTACAATTTCTAAACCTTTTTCATTATATTCATCACGATATTTATTATTAAATTCATAACGATGACGATGTCTTTCACTAATATTATTAGTGCCATAGCATTTAGCTAATAGGCTACCTTCTTTTATTGAACATGGATATGCTCCTAAACGCATTGTTCCACCTTTATCAATATCATCATTTTGCCCAGGCATAAAGTCAATTACTTTATGAGTACTTAGTTCATCAAATTCTCTACTATTAGCATCTTCATAACCTAAAACATTACGAGCAAATTCAATAACTGCAATTTGCATACCTAAGCATAAGCCTAAATAAGGAACATTATTTTCTCTAGCATAGCGACATGCTGCAACTTTGCCTTCAATTCCTCGATCTCCAAAGCCACCAGGTACAATAATACCATCAACATCACCTAAAATTTCTTCTATCGTATCATTAGTAATATCTTCAGCTTCAATCCATTTAATCTTCACCTTTGCCCCATTTTCATAACCACCATGTCTTAGTGATTCGATAACTGAAAGATAGGCATCATGTAAACGAACATATTTTCCAACTAGACCAATAGTAACTTGTGATTCACAACTATGCACTTTTTCTAGCATCTTATTCCAATGAGTTAAATCAATGTTTGGAGCATCAATATGCAATTCACGACAAACAATTTCTGATAAATTTTGTTCTTCCAACATAATTGGTGCCTCATATAAATCATTAACTGTTAAATTTTCAATTACACAATCCAATTTAACATTACAGAATAAAGAAATTTTTTGTTTAACATCATAAGGAAGAGGCCCACCACATCTAGCAACTATAATATCTGGGCGAACGCCACTAACCTGTAATTCTTTAACCGAATGTTGTGTAGGTTTAGATTTATATTCATTGCTTCCAGGAATAAATGGAATCAAGGTAACATGAACAAATAAGCAATCTTCTTTAGGATGTTCAATAGCTATTTGACGAATTGCTTCAATAAATGGTTGTGATTCAATATCACCAACCGTACCACCAATTTCTGTAATAATAACATCCGCATTGCTTTTTTCACCTACTGAATAAACAAAACGTTTTATTTCATTAGTAATATGAGGAATAATTTGTACAGTATCTCCTAAATATTCTCCTCTTCTTTCTTTATTTAATACATTCCAATAAACTTTACCTGTTGTTAGATTAGAATATTTATTTAAATCTTCATCAATGAAACGTTCATAATGGCCTAAATCCAAATCCGTTTCTGCACCATCATCAGTAACGAAAACTTCACCATGTTGATATGGTGACATTGTTCCTGGATCAACATTGATATATGGATCCAATTTTTGGGAAATTACCTTAAGACCACGCGATTTTAAAAGACGTCCAAGTGATGCAGCAGTAATACCTTTTCCTAGTCCTGATACAACACCGCCCGTTACAAAAATATACTTCATATTACCCTCCTATTATTAATTTATATACAAAAAATAAAAAGAAGTCACTAAAGTTACGACGTTGAGTCGTTTTTTTTTTAGAACTTCTTTTTCAACGCTATTATGATATCAAATTTTAATTTATAATACAATAACTATTGTAGCAAATCATCAATTATTTGCGTCATTTGTTCATGTTGAACATATCCTGGTACATATCCATAAACACTTTGATCATCATCAAAGAAGAAAGTACTAGGGAAACCCGAAATACCATACATATAATGTACCATATTATTTTCATCATAGATTACTTCAATATCAACATTATTTTCTGCAAGATATTCTTCTATTCCTTGTTCATCTAATTCATTATCCATATTTGGACTAGTAATCAAATAAAATTGAACATCAGGATAAGCTTCTTTAAGCTCCATTAAATCTGCAATCTCTTGTTTACAATAAGTACACCAAGTTCTAAAGAAGGTTAATACTACATGTTGATCTTTAATTTCACTTAAAGTAATGGTATTACCTAAATTTGTCTTTAAGGTAAAATCATATTTTTGCATATCTGTTTCATTTTCACTTTCCACAGTTTGCCCAATATTATTACCATTATCTTGTAAAGCTAGCACTTGCTTACTAGCATTAAAAAACATATAACCACCCATGATAATCATTAAGACACCACCGATGATAGTAGTATATTTAATAATATGTCTTTTCTTATTAATAATATTTAGTATTTCTTCTGTAAATAAACCAATTAATAAAAACATTATAACAAAGCCTACTATATAGCATAAGATATATATAATACCTAATCCTATACTACCAGCAGTAGATGCTAGAACAATGGCACTACTTAAATATGGTCCAATACAAGGAGTCCAAGAAAAGCTAAATAGAAAACCAAAAATTAAAGCATTTAAAAAATTCATATTATTTAAATCAATTTTAGCATTTAACTTCTTTTCTTTCATTAAAGCTGGAACTTGAATTATACCTAAAGTATTTAAACCAAAAAATACTAAGATAAAAGCCCCAATAAAAGAAATAATTAAGCTATATTTACTAAAAAAACCATTAAATACACTAGCTGAAATACCTAATAATAAAATCGCAAAAGATATACCAGCTACAAAAAAACATGTAGTTAAAAATACTTTTAAACGTGAATAAGTTATATTACCATCTTCATCAATTTTTTTAGCACCACTAGCTAAATAACCAAAATAAAGGGGTAATACCGGTAAAATACATGGTGAAAAGAAGGACAATAAACCTTCTACTACCATACTAAATGCTAAAGAAAAATCCATTTTAAATCACCTTAAATAATACACATGCAATTACAATAATACCTAAAATGATACGATAATAACCAAAGATAGTAAAATCATGTTTACGAATATATTTCATCAATGATTTAATCGCAATAATACTTACCACAAAGGCAACAATCATACCTAATAATAGAATAAAGATACCTGTTGCATCCATGCTCATTTGTAATTTAATAAGTTTTAATAAACTAGCACCAAACATCATAGGAATAGCTAAGAAAAAGGAAAATTCACTAGCTACTTTTCTTGAACATCCTAAAATAGTAGCTCCTAAGATTGTAGAACCACTACGACTAGTACCAGGAATCAAAGCTAACATTTGAAAAGCCCCAATTTTTAAAGCTGTAAAATAATCTAAACTTTCTAAAGTAGTAATCTTAGCAGGTTTTTTAGTCTTTTCAATTACGATAAATAAAATACCATATACAATTAAAGCAATCGCTACCGTAGTAGGATTATATAAAACTGCATCGATAACATCATCAAATAATAAACCAACAATAGCGGCAGGAAGTGCTGCTACTAAAACTTTAAACCATAAAATCCAAGTATTTTTCTTTTGAATAGCACTTTTTTTAGGACTAAAAGGATTTAATTTATGAAAATATAATAATAATACTGCCAATATACTACCAAATTGAATAACTACCATGAACATATCGACAAATTCCGTATTCATTGTAATATCTTCATAAATTTTCAAAGGCATAAAGGCATCTACCAATATCATATGCCCAGTAGAACTAATAGGAAGCCATTCCGTAATACCTTGAACTATTCCTAAGATAATCGTCTTAATAATTTCAAAAATAAACATATAATCAACCTCAGCAATAAATTATAGCCTATAGCTTATTAAAAGTAAAAGGTCAGCGCCCACTTTTTTTAATCATTTTCCTATATTTAGCAATAACCTTTTTATATTCCTCATAATTTTGAATTCGCGGATTCCAATCTGGATCACCAATAGTACCTGGAGTATTTATTCTATACCTATCTGTCTTATTCAATAGATCAAAAAAGTTAATGATAGCTAAATCACATGGTGAATTTAAGACATAGGCAATAAAATTATCATTCATTAAGTCATAATTATATTTATGCTTAGTAAAATAAAATTTAGTATGTTTTTTAAAACTAGCTTTAGAATGCGAATACCAAGATCTTAAAGTCTGATTATCATGGGTACCAGTGTAAATAATTAAATTTTCTTTAAGTTCTATTTCTTTTTTAGGATCAAAATTAAATTGGGTTACCCACATACCTTTAAAATTATAATGATCACGCAATACTAATACTTCATCACGAAGATCACCTAAATCTTCTACTACGATATTAATATTAGGATATTGTCTAAATAATTCATCAAAAAAAGCATAACCAGGAGCTTCACACCATTGCCCATCAATTGCCGTAGGACAAGATGCATTTACCTTCCAATAAGTATCAAAAGCACGAAAATGATCAATACGAATAATATCAAACATCGTAGCATTATAACTTAAACGATCAATCCAAAATTTAAAATTAGTCTTTTCTAAATATTCCCAATCATAGATAGGATTACCCCATCTTTGTCCTGTTTCACTAAAATAATCTGGTGGCACTCCTGCAATAAAAGTAGGTCTACCATCATCATCTAATAAAAAACAATCTTTATTATCATAGACATCATTACTATCTATACCCACATAAAAAGGAATATCGCCCATAATTTCTATACCCTTTTTATTCGCATATTTTTTTAATTTATGCCATTGTTTAAACAAAATAAATTGAATAAACTTTTCAAATTCAACTTTTTCTTCATCTTTATCACTTAAACTAGTAATTTTCCACTCATTCCAACATTTATCATCATTTATATGTTTTAAAGTAATAAATTTAGCATAACTTTCTACCCATGCATTATTTTTTATGAAATTATCATAATCTTTATCTTTTTTAAAATTATGAAAAGCTTCTAATAAATAAGGCCTTTTAAATTCTCTTACTTCATCATAATAAATACGATCTTTTTTACCTTTTTTAGGCTTAACTTGTTCAATTAAGCCCTCATCCTTTAACATATTTAAAGATATATATAATTCATCCATCGCATAACTAGAATAAGGCTGATAAGGCGAATTACCATAACCTAAAGGATTTAAAGGCAATATTTGCCAAACTTTAAAACCCGTTTTAACAATTAAATCAACAAATTCATAACTAGTCTTACCAAAATCACCAATACCTTGAGCACTAGGTAAAGAAGCAATTGGCATCAAAACCCCAGCTTTTTTCATTATTTTTCTCCTATTTCTATTTTATTATTATAGCGCAAAAACTTGAAAAAAAGTGGCTATTGTGATAATCTATCGACGTTTGATTATTTTTAGGAGGAAAGCAAATGTATTTACAACAAGAAATTACTACGCTTTTAAATAAGGATATTTCACAAGCTAGCAATCAAGAAATTTACTTAGCTTTGTTACAATTAGTAAAAAATAAAGCAACTACTGTTGCAAAACCTCAAGGTAATAAAAAATTATATTATATTAGTGCTGAATTCTTAATTGGTAAATTATTATCTAATAATTTAATTAATTTAGGTATCTATGATGAAGTAAGTGAAATTTTAAAAGCTAATGGTAAAGACATCAATATGATTGAAGAAGTAGAAAATGAACCTTCATTAGGTAATGGTGGTCTAGGACGTCTAGCTGCTTGCTTCTTAGATTCAATTGCTACATTAGGTCTAAATGGTGATGGTGTAGGTTTAAATTATCACTTCGGTCTATTTAAACAAAATTTTAAAGATTTAAAACAAGATGAACAACCAAATCCATGGATTACTAATCCAAGTTGGTTAAATGATACAAATATTAGTTTCAATGTACAATTCGGTGATTTTAGCGTAAAATCCCATCTATATGATATTGATGTTTTAGGATACCATAATATAGCTAACAAATTACACTTATTCGACATTGAAAGTGTTGATGAAAGCATCGTAAAAGATGGCATAAATTTTGATAAAACCCAAATAGCTAAAAATTTAACTTTATTCTTATATCCTGATGATTCTGATGAACAAGGACAATTATTAAGAGTATATCAACAATATTTCATGGTATCTAATGCTGCTCAATTGATAATAATGGAAGAAAAAGCTAAAGGTCATAATTTAAAAGACTTAGCTTCACATGTTCAAATTCAAATCAATGATACCCATCCAACCATGATTATTCCTGAACTTATTCGTTTATTAATGTTAGAAGGTATCGGATTAATGGAAGCAATGATTATCGTAAGCAATACTTGTGCTTATACTAATCATACTATCTTATCTGAAGCTTTAGAAAAATGGCCTCGTAAATTTATCTTAAAAGTATGTCCAAATATTATGGCCATCATTGAAGCATTAAATCTATATGTTGGAGTAATTTATACTAATGATCAAGTACAAATTATCGATGATCAAGATCGTGTACATATGGCAAGAATTTGTATGCACTTCTCTCATTCAATCAATGGTGTTGCTCAAATTCATACTGAAATTTTAAAACATAGTGAATTAAAACCATTCTATGATTTATATCCACAACATTTTAATAATAAAACTAATGGTATAACTTTCAGACGTTGGTTAATGCATGCTAATCATGAATTAAGCAAATACATTGATAGTTTAATTGGTGAAGGATGGAAATCTAATGCTTATGAATTAGAAAAATTATTACAATATTATAATGATGAACAAGTATTAGATCATTTAGATGCCATAAAACATGAAAATAAAGTAGCTTTAGCAAATTATATTCAAGAACATGAAGGCATTACTATCGATCCTAATTCTATTTATTGTATTCAAATTAAACGTCTACATGAATATAAACGTCAACAAATGAATGCTTTATATATTATTTATAAGTATTTCCAAATCAAAGAAGGAAACTATCCTACACGTCCTATTACTATCATCTTTGGTGCTAAAGCTGCTCCTGCTTATAAGACAGCTAAAAATATCATTCATTTAATTTTATGTCTACAAAAATTAATTAACGAAGATCCAGAAGTAAGCAAATATCTAAAGGTTGTAATGGTACAAAATTATAATGTTACTTATGCTACAAAATTAATTCCAGCTTGCGATATCAGTGAACAAATCTCTCTAGCAAGTAAGGAAGCAAGTGGTACAGGTAATATGAAATTCATGTTAAATGGTGCTGTAACCTTAGGAACAGATGATGGAGCCAATGTAGAAATTCATCAATTAGTAGGTGATGATAATATCTACATCTTCGGCCAATCAAGTAATCAAGTAATCGCCCACTATAATAATCACGATTATGTAGCTAAAAATTATTATGATAATGATTCATATATTCGTAAGATTATCGACTTTATTACCGATGAAAAATTAATTACCATCGGCGGTGATATAGAAATGTTAACAGATTTAAAGAACGAATTAATCAATAAAGACTGGTTCATGACTTTATTAGATTTAGAAAGTTATTGCGATACTAAAGAAAGAATATTTGCTGATTATGAAAATCGTGCTAAATTCAAACGTATGTCTTTAGTAAATATTGCTAAGGCTGGCTATTTCTCAAGTGATCGTACTATTCAACAATATAATGATGACATTTGGCATCTATAGAGCTAATTAAAAAGATTAGCTCTTTTTTTTCACCTAAATTTCAGATTATATTAACTATTTTTTCACTTAAGGGATATATTATAATAATGTAAAAAAGGAGGAATTCAAAATGATTGAAAATGAAAATATTACAATTGATGGTGAAACCGGCCAAGTAATTAATAATAAACCAACAAAAAAAGATAAAAAATCTCGTCCAGTATTATTGGTAATCTTATGCTTAATAATAAGTTTAGCAGGAGGCTTTGCGGGAGGTTATATTGCTACAAAGAATACTACCCAAACCGTAATATATAAAAATGAAAGTACCAATACTAATGCTAGTTTTGATGATCCTGCATCTTTACAAAATATCATCGCATCAGTTAAAGATAGCGTAGTAGAAATCAATACCGAAGTAATAACTGAATCTTCTAATTACTTTAGTTTCTTTGGCTTCCCTAGCCAACAAATTATTGAAGAAGGAGCAGGATCTGGAGTTATCATTAGTGAAGATGGTTATATCATCACTAATAATCATGTTATCGAAGATGCTTCAACAATCAATGTACGTCTAACTGATGGAAATGTATATCCTGCTACCTTAATTGGAACAGATAGTAAAAGTGATATCGCAGTTATCAAGATTGAAGCAGAAAATCTAAATCCTGCTATTATTGGTGATTCTGATCATCTATTAGTAGGTGATGATGTAATCGCTATTGGTAATCCATTAGGTTCCCTTGGTGGAACAGCTACTGATGGTATTATCTCAGCTTTAAATCGTCAAGTAACCGTGGAAAATGAAGTTATGAATCTAATTCAAACTAATGCCGCAATCAACCAAGGAAACTCTGGTGGTGGTTTATTTAACGCAAATGGAGAATTAATCGGTATTGTAAATGCTAAATCATATGGAACATCTATTGAAGGCTTAGGATTCGCTATTCCGATCAATGATGCAATCGATGTAGCTCAACAATTAATGGAATCAGGACATGTAACTAATCGAGCAACCTTAGGTGTTTATATTACAGAACTAGCTCAAGATACCAATGGCTATAAAGCAGGTGTTTATGTCACTGAAACGATTGAAGGTGGTGGAGCCTATGCAGCAGGTCTACAACCATATGATCGTATCATTGCTTTAAATGATGTAGAAATAACAACTTATACCGATCTAAGCACCGCTTTAGATGAATATAATGTTGGTGATACTATTACCTTAACTATCGTTCGTGAAGGTAGACAAATGGATGTAGAAATTACCTTAACCCAACCTTTAGAAACAACTAATCAGCAATAAAGGAGTAAGCAAAAACTTACTCCTTTTCATTTTCTTCCATCAAAGCTTTAAGCTTATCAATAGCTATATATTTTATTGGATATCTATGAGATATACGATCAGCTTTAAGATAATCAACATATATAACTTGATTAAATGTTTCTAAGAGTTCTAAACCTCTTTTAACCCCTTTAATTTCTGGATCTATTTTATTTAAAGCTAAACGATAATGTTTAATCATCTTATCATACTGCTTTAATTCATTTGATAATCTACCTGTATTATTAGTACTCAAACGATCAATGACCATAACATCTCTAAGATGCTTACTATCAATATTAGGATAATCCTTAAAATAAGTATAAATAAGATCAGTATAACTATCTAAATCTATTTTATAATCCATCTTACCTTGTAAAAATTCTCCAAAATCCATCAAAATATCAAAGATACTATGCTTACTAGCTTTAATAATATAATCTAAAGTATTTAAGAAACGTCCACTATTATTCATTCTTTCTAATGCATCTTCTAAATGATGAATCTTTGCCATTTCTTCAATTGTTAACCATGGAGTTCTAATTATTTCATATGGTGGTTGTTGACTATATTCATATTGATATTTATCTAAATCATCAGCCATAGGTGTACCATGTAAAATCTTTAGAAAACCAAGTTGTAACATATGTGCATTCAAATGATAAGCTATATTAAAACTATTTCTTAAGCTTTCCATATCTTCAAAAGGCAATCCAACAATTAAATCAATATGAATATGCATATTTTGATTAGCCAATAAACGCTTAATATTTTCCTTCAATTTAGCTGTATTTGTCTTTCGATTAATATATGCTAAAGTCTTTTCATTAAAAGATTGCATACCAATTTCTAATTGAAATAAACCTTTTGGTGCTTTTTGTAAAAGTTCAATCGTTTCATCATCCAAAATATCTCCAGCTATCTCAAAATGAAAACAAACATCATCAGGAAAATTAATACCACTATTTTCCATAATAAAACTAATTATTTGTTTACTACGCTTACGATTCGCATTAAAGGTACGATCAACAAATTTAATCGTCTTAGTACCAGAATTAGCTAAACGAATAATCTTGGAAAAAGTTTCATCTAAATCAAAAAAACGTACTTTTCCACATCTTCCTGATAAACAAAAATCACAGCTAAAAGGACAACCTCTAGTAGTTTCAATATAAACAATGCGCTTATTAACACTATTGATAAATTCATCGCTATATGGATCAACTGGATCTTTATTTGATATATAACTTTCTTTGCAAATTAATTGATTATCTATGCGATAAGTCAAACCTTTTACTTCATCTAAATTCTTATTTTCATATAAACAATTAGCTAAACAAGCAAAAGTTTCTTCCCCTTCACCACTTAAAATATAATCAACTTCTGGATGAGCTTTCATAACTTGTATTTGATTATAACTAACTTCAGGCCCACCTAAACAAATCTTAACCTTCTTATCTTTTAAACGAATATAATTAATTAATTCATACATCTTAGTAATATTCCAAATATAACAAGATAAACCAATTAATGATGGATGACATGCTAAGATTTCATCAGCTAATTGTTGCATATCCACATGGATTGTACTATCAAATAATAGAGGCAATAAACGCTTATTACCATAGGCTTCAATACCCGCCTTTAAACACCAAATAGCTAAAGATTTATGCACATATTTAGCATTTAAACTTACTAATACAATATTATATGTAAGCTCATCTAAACAATCATAAACATGCTTATAGAACTTTTTCGCAACCTTCTTAATATTATTATCACAATTAAGCATAGCCATTTTACCATAAGCTTCAATCATCGAAATATCATTTTGGCTATCACCTAAAGCATATATCTTTTCTTCTTGATATTTTTCACCAATAATCTTTAAACCATTAGCTTTATTAGATTCTAGGGAAAATATATCTAAATTATCATCATTGCTTAAAGCATTAACTCTAAAATTAGCTAAAATATATTCTTGAATTTCTTTTAGTTTTTTTCTATCTTCAATTTTCGCAAATATTGCATTACATGCTCCTTTAGCTTTAAGCTGATCATAAGTCATATAATCATCATTAAATAATTTAGCTTTTTCATCATCTTGATAATATCCAAAATAATAACCATCACTAATACAATAATTACAATTATTATCTTGAAGATATTTTTCAATTTGTTCAAAAATATCAAGATCCATATGATAACTTTTAACTTCTTGATAATCTTTATCTAAGACGATTGTACCATTACTACAAACTAAAAAATCTAGCTTAACATCCAATCTTTCTAATTCTTTAATAATCATCTTAAATGGTCGACCAGTAACAATACCAAATTTATGTTTTGTTTGAAAACGTTTGATGGCATTTATATCTTCAATACTGACATGACCTTTAATATTTAAAGTACCATCAAAATCTGAGCCAAATAACATCGCATCCTCCTAAAATATACCTGGTATTAATCGTGCTAAATACCAACCAACTATCATTGAAATAATATTAGCACACAAAGCATATAACAATACCTTATTCCTAGAAACTCCCATAATTTCTTTAACTTTGTTATAGTATATCATCTCGATGATACAAACTATAACTTCTAATGGAATAAAGGCGAACATAAATAATAAACTACCACCAAAATAATTAATGATATTTAATAATAAATTTAAGATAATTTGCGTAATAATATTAATCTTAATAATTTTATTTATTGCTTTAGAATGACATAAATTAAAAATTAAAGCTACTAACAATTCTACTACAATAGTTAAAACTACTCTAACAATAAAAGATAAAATTTCTAAGCTATAATCATAATTTTGAATTAAGCTCATACTATCAATATCTAAAATATAAATACTATTAAAAGCATATGCATCATAGCTATCGCTTATTTTATAACTATCATTTTGAGGATAATATAATAAAACTTTAAATTCATCTGGAGGATAATAATTCCAATTGATATTCCCTTCATTTAAATTCCAAACTAGTTGCATAAAATGATAACCATCAACATCTTCATAAGAACTAAATGCCGCAAATATCTCTTCATCAATTTCCCCACCAAATATTTGTTTTCCATATACATCATAAGCTACATAGGGACCTGAAACATCTTGTTTACTTAAAAGTGTCGCATAACAATCTTCTTCATCTTTTATATCTATAACAATACTAGGTTTTGGTCCCATATCTGCCTTAACAGCTATAGGAAATATTCCCCAAAATAAAACTACTAGAATTATTAATAATTTTTTCATTATCACTCACCTTTTTTAATCGTTCTAGTCGCATAGAAAGTAGGTATATTATATTCATGTAAAAGGCCATAGCCATTAGTATCTTCAAAAATATCTGTTAAGCAAAAACCTGCAGCTAATTGTCCACCAATTTGATCTTCAATAGGATGAGAAAATTGAATACCCCAATCATATTTAATAGAATCTTCATAAACTTTAGGATCTTCTAAAGGATTAAATGGCAATTTATAACATATTTTAGTTTGGTCATCATTAAAAACACAATTAATTTCATTATCTAAACCACAAACTAAAATTCCACCCTTTTTTAAAACTCTAGCACATTCTCTAAAGACAAAACGTACATCTTGAATATAACAATTTGCTACCGGATGAACAATAATATCAAAAGATTCATCAGCCAATGGCCAAGGGGAAGTCATATCCCCATTAATAATTTCAATATGATAGCCTTCTCTTTTAGCCACTAATTCATCACTTTCACACTGTTTTTTTGAAATATCTAACAAAGTACAATGAGCTCCTAAAGCTGATAAAATAGCCATCTGTTGCCCACCGCCACTTGCTAGACCTAAAACTTTTTTATTCTTAACATCCCCTAGCCATTCATGAGGAATTGGTTTAGTAGGAGTAAGTAGAATATCCCATTTACCATTTTTAGCATCAACAAATTCTTCATGACTAATTGGTGTACCCCACTCCCATCCTGATCTACACCAACTATCAATTATTTTGGCATTTTCTTTTTGATAATTCATAATATCGACCTCAAATTAATTTTAACATAAAAAAGATTAGATGCCCTAATAGCTCTAATCTTTTAGTCTATTTTCTTTTTTTATAAGTTTTTGATTTTTCCCAACTATTTTTTAAAGGTTTAACTAAACAATGTTTACCATAGCCAATTAAATCTTCACGATGAGCCTTCTTTAAAGCTTCAATAACTAACGCTTGATTCTTAGGATAAGTATATTGCATCAATACCCTTTGATATAATTTTTCTTGTCTAGTCTTAGCCACATATATTGGTTTTTTCGTATATGGATCCATCTCCGTATAATACATACATGTAGATAAGGTCATAGGCGTTGGATAAAAATCTTGTACTTGTTGAGGAATATGATGAATACTCTTTAAATATAAAGCTAATTCAATCGCATCATTCAAATCACAACCAGGATGCGAGCTCATCAAATAAGGAACTAAGAATTGATTCTTGCCATATTCTTCATTTAAAGCAATATATTTACTTCTAAATTTTTCATATAATTCATGATTACACTTACCCATATAAGATAAAACCTTATTGCTTACATGCTCAGGTGCAACTTTCAATTGTCCACTAATATGATGCTGCACAAGTTCTCTAAAGAAAGTATCATCTTCATCATACATTAGATAATCATAACGAATACCACTACGCACAAAAACCTTCTTAACTCTTGGAATCTGTCTAACTGCCCTTAATATTTCCAAATAATCCTTATGTGATACTACTAGATTAGGACATGGTTTAGGATCTAAACATTGTTTAGTCTTACAAGTTCCATGTTCCAATTGTTTATAACAACTAGGATGATAAAAATTAGCTGTAGGCCCACCAATATCATGAATATAACCCTTAAAATCATGATGATGAGTAATTTTTGTAGCCTCTTCAACTATCGATTCCTTACTACGCGAAGAAATTCTTCTACCCTGATGAGAAGCTAAGGCACAAAAGCTACAAGCCCCAAAACAACCACGATTACTAATAATAGAAAATTGTACTTCTTCAATTGCAGGAATATAGTGATAAGTAGGATGGAAAGTTCTTTCATATGGCAAAGAATAAGTCGCATCCATCTCTTCTTGACTCAAAGGAAAAGCTGGAGGATTACATACTACAAACCATCCTTTATAAGGTTCAACTAAGATATCTGCATTTAAAGCATCAGTATTTTGATATTGTTTCAAAAATGAATCACAATATTTGGATTTATCATTACAAATATCTTCATAACTATCCAACATCACAAAATCATATAAATAATCAATATTCTTACACTTATAAGCACTACCACGAATATAAGTTACATCATGAATATTCAAACCACTATTTAAAGCATCTGCCATCTCCACGATGCTATTTTCACCCATGCCATATAATAATAAATCGGCACCACTATCAATTAAGATACTCTTTCTTACCTTATCATCCCAATAATCATAATGAGCAAACCTTCTTAAACTAGCTTCAATACCTCCGATGATAATAGGCATATCATTACCATAGATTTCTCTTAATTTTTGACAATAAACAATTGTAGCCCTATCTGGTCTTTTACCCATGATGCCATCATCACTATAATTATCCTTATCACGACGTCTTTTATTAACTGAATAATGATTAACCATGGAATCAATATTACCAGCTGTTACTAAAAAACCTAAACGTGGTTTCCCTAATATTTGAAAACTATTTAAATCATGCCAATCAGGTTGCGAAATAATTCCAACTTTATAACCCTTAGCTTCTAAACAACGCGAAATAATCGCATGACCAAAAGAAGGATGATCAACATAGGCATCACCAATGATATAAACAAAATCACATTGATCCCATCCTCTTTTTTCCATATCCGCCTTACTTATTGGCAAAAACATGATAACTCCTCCTATTCAAATGTATCAGTATAGGTAAAAATAAAATTATCGCCATCCTCTATGGTCGTTTCACTAACACCCATGCACATACCAGCTTCTAAACAATCATCATTATTATCAGAATCATATACCCAATAATTTGTATCAGTAGCTGTTACATCCATCATCGAAGTAATATATTTACCATACTCACTATCTTCCATTACTACTTTTAATTCTTCATTATTTTCTAAAGCATCTGCTAAAAGCTCATAATTAGTTTCAATGGAACCCTTAAATAATTCTTTATTATTAATTTCATCAATAATAGTAATATTGATATTCATCATTTCTTCACTTGTTGTACTAGTTTTACTAGAACATCCTACTAAAAGTAATAAACATGTTAAACAAATTAATTTTTTCATCTAAATATTAGGCAAGGATACTCTAACTTCTATAAGTTAGGGAGGAATTGCCTGCTCCTTTCTTCTTTTAA
>CALVCO010000039.1 GCA_944326095.1 uncultured Erysipelotrichaceae bacterium
TGGTGCCGACTATAGGAATCGAACCTACAACCTACTGATTACAAATCAGTTGCTCTGCCAATTGAGCTAAGTCGGCAATGGTGGAGGTTAACGGGCTCGAACCGCTGACCCTCTGCTTGTAAGGCAGATGCTCTCCCAACTGAGCTAAACCTCCAGATGTCATGTGCTATTAACTAGCGCCTATATAATATATCATATCCAAATATCTGTGTCAACTTTTTTTGATATTTTTTATTAATTTTTTTAGACACTCAATTAAAGCTTTTTTATTTTACATGATATCTAAATTAAATGCAATACTAAATTTACAACTCCAGCTAATAACATTATTGAGATTGGCCCTAATTTACTAAACTTTTGAATAACTAAAGTCACAATAAATATTATACATAAGACCATATTAAAATTACCATCTGGATAGATAGCTGATAACAAAATTGATATACCACTAGCTAAGATCATTGCTACTATTGCAGGTCTAATGCTATGTAATATACTTTTTACTATTTTTAAATCATGATATTTCATATAAAAATAAGCAATTATACCTACAATTATTGATGAAGGTAAAATGCATCCTAAGGTTGCAACTATAGAACCACCTATTCCAGCAATCTTAGTTCCTACAAATGTAGCTCCATTTATTGCAATTGGCCCTGGAGTCATCTGTGAAATGGTAATTAAATCCATAAATTCACTCATCGATAACCAATGATGAATTTCTACTATTTGTTCTTGTATTAAGGCAATTGCTGCATATCCCCCACCAAAACTAAATAAACCTATTTGAAAAAAAGCTATTAATAATTCAAGATAAATCATTTTTGACCCCCATTATTGATTGTACAATTCCAATCAAAATACAAACTAAAATAATATATGCCACATTTATTTCAAAGATATAAGATGCAATAAATGACAATATTAATATTATCCAAGAAAAATATCCTTTAATTTGTTTAGACATATCAAATACAACATTAAATATAACTGCCCCAACCCCAACTTGCATACCTTGCAACATTAAAGCAATTATTTGATTTTGTATAAATATTTCATAACATAAAGAAATTATCGTAATAATTACAAATGGTGGTAATATAGTTGCTAAAATTGCTACTATTGAACCAATTATACCCATTAATCTATAACCAATTACAATAGCCCCATTTACAGCGATTGGACCGGGAGCACTTTGAGCAATTGCCACTAAATCTAACATTTCATCTTCATTTAGCCAATGATATTCATCAACAAACTTTTTCTTCATTAGACTAACAATGACATAACCACCACCAAAAGTAAAGGCACTCAAATATAATGTTGAAAAAAATAACTTTCTTAATTTCTCCCCTTTATTTTCCATATTTTTCCTCCGACTATTATTTTAGCCTAAAAGATATTATAATTAAAATAGTATTTATTTATATTATTTATAACAATTTTATTATATTAGGAGGTATTATGACCATTCGCCATTTAAAAATATTTATTGCTGTTTATCAGTTAAAAAGCATTTCCCAAGCTGCCATCAAATTAAATATTGCTCAACCATCTATAAGCTTAGCTATTAAAGAACTAGAAATCCATTATGAAACCAAATTATTTGATCGCATTTCTAAAAAAATATATCCTACCGAAAGTGGCAATCAATTATATAGTTATGCTATTCATATCATTTCGTTATATCATGAAATGGAAGATAAAATTATGCAATGGGACAATATTGGTACAATAAATATTGGTTCAAGTATTACCATAGGTACCCACATTTTACCTATTATAATAAATAACTATCGTAATAGTTATCCTAATCTTCAAACCTTTGTAACTGTAGATAATACAACTACTATTGTCGAAAATATTTTAAATAATAATTTAGATATTGCCTTAATCGAAGGGCAAATAAAGCATAATGATATTACTTGTATTCCTTTTATTGATGATCCTATGGAAGTAATTGTTCCTATCAATCATCCTTTAACCTCTTTTAAATCCGTTAGTCTACAACAAATTAGTAACTATCCTTTTCTTACCAGAGAAAAAAATAGTGTTACGCGCAAATTAATTGATTCTTATTTTGCTACTAACCAAATAAATATTAAACCTTCTTGGGAAAGTTCAAGTAATCAAGCCCTAATTAAAGCTATTGAAAATAATTTAGGCATTGCTATTTTACCTTATAAACTCATAAAAAAAGATCTAGAACATGCGCATGTAGCACAAATAGCTCTAGATCAACCTATTGTAAGGCAATTAAATATCATTCATCATCGTCGTAAATTTATAACTAATAATTTACAGGCATTTATTGATATCTGTTTAAATTTTACTTATTAAAAGCATCCGGAAGATCATTTTCTAATAATATAACATCCTGCAAAGAAGCCATATTATATACTTTATTAAAGGCTTCTTTTACATTTGAAACAATATAGACATTTTCCATATCAAAACCACTATCTTGTAAACCATTAAAGATAGGTAATGTTTGCTTTTCACCAACTAAAATTACCACATCAACCATCCCCAACATTTTTTCACCAAATTCATAATTAAGTTTTTGTTGTAAAGGTCCTAAATCAATTAAACCTGGTGTAACAATAAAGCGCTTATTAGGCATCATACTCATAACCTTCAATGACATTGCTGCCCCTTCAGGATTTGAATTAAATGCATTATCAATAAAAGTATAACCATTTATCTTTTTAACTTGCAAACGATGTTCAACATAATCAACTTGGCGAACACTCTTAACCAATTCATTCCAATCTATATTTAGATGTCTAGCAATTGCAATTGCCGCTAATATATTCATAATATTATGCTCACCTAACAATTTAGTCTTAAAAGCATATTTCTCATTTTCATATAAAACATTAAATGTACTACCTTCAGGACTATATTTAATATCACAAGCTTGATAAGTAGCACTATGATATATGCCATAAGTAACTATTTTACATTTATTATTTATCTTATAATTACGAATATATTCATTATCAATATTAATAATCCCTAATCCATCTTTTGGTAAATTTTCAATCATTTGCATCTTTTCTTTAATAATATTATCCATAGTTTTAAAAGTTTGCAAATGCTGAGGACCAATAGATGTTACTAATCCAATTTGTGGTTTAACAAATTTGCATAGATATTTAATATCATTAACTTTATCTGCCCCCATCTCACAAACAAATACTTGATCTGTTGCCTTTAAATGTTCACGAATAGTAATAGTAATACCCATTGGAGTATTAAAAGAAGCTGGAGTCATTAAAGAACGATAACGATCAGATATAATAGCTTGTACAATATTTTTACTTGAGGTCTTACCATAACTACCAGTAATACCTATTTTAATCAAATCATCATGTTTACGTAATATTTTCTTGGCATCATTAATAAAATACTTTTGAACACCTTTTTCTAAAGGCATCGTAATAATTGCCATTGGATATATCATAAACCAGTTTAAGATATAACTAATTACTACTAAACCCAATAAATCTTCATAATCTACAAAATATATGGCCGTAAACAAAATAATTAAATCTAATATTGCAAGAACAACAATTTGTCTTTTAACTCTAGCTGTATAAACCAATGGTTTTATATAAGCCTTTTTTCTTTCCTTTAAAATATCAAAAATAATTAAAACAAGTATAATAATAAAACTAATAAAAGGTACATATTTACGTAATGCCATATAATATATAATTACAAATATTAAAGCTATTACCAATTTCAACAATTCTTTTTTAGTAATATTATCATTTAGCCATTTACTATAACGTCTTAATTCATAACGATTTTGTTGAAACATATGTAAAGCATGTTTACTAGGTATCAACATCATCAAAATCAATAATAATATAAAAATTATTTTAATAAGCATATTAATCCCCCAAGAAACTATCCACAATTGCTAAAAATCTTAATGGTTGATGAAAATAAGCATAATGATCATCATTTTCAAAAACTATTAAAGCCCCATCTTTTAAAATTTTTTCTAATTCTTTTCCCATCCACAAAGGTGTAGCATCATCATTTTCTCCGAAAATTAAAATTACTGGACAAGTTATATGACTTAAATATGGTTTAGCATCATCATTTACAACTTTAACAAAAGTATCACGCATAACTCCTGAAACATTTTTATAATCACTAGAACCATAATGCTGTTTAAATTTCTCTAAATTCTTTTCACCTGTAAGACTAACTACTTTTTTAGCTAACTTAAAACTCTTAGTCTTAATTTGATAATCTAAACCCCTTTTAGGCAATAAACCAGCAGCACCACACATAATCATTTTAGCTGTAGGATATTGAGCTGCATAATGAAAAGCAATGCGGCAACCAAAAGAATGACCAATTAAAATAGGATTTTCAATATTTAAAGTATCTAATAATTTTTTTAATAATTGGCAATAATCTTCAACAGTATATGCGCGATCAGGATCCCCACTTTCACCATGCCCTGGAAGATCTAAATTAAGAACTTTAAATTTATTCTCTAAATGATCTTGGATAAAATCCATCATAATCATTTTTTGCCCCCAACCATGTAATAAAACTACTGGTTGACCTTCTCCTTTTAGTTTATAACATATATCAATATTATTTATTACCAAATGTGCCATAATATCACCTTTTATCTAATTTATTTTACTATAATAAACCATATTTTTAAATGGATATAATTTATAAGAAAAATAAGATAAATAATATTGACTATAAAAATAAATAATATATAATTAAATCAAGGAGGATATAATATGTTTGAATGGTCAAAAGGAAATGCCTTTTTAAAAGTAGTTACTATTTATAATAACAATTTCACCTTGAACAATTGTGCCATGCAACAATTTAAAGATTGTAAATGGTGCATGATAGGTATCGATAGAACAAACAAGCAAATTGCTATAAAACCCATAAGTAAACAACAAATCGATCTTAATATCTATCCTTTAGAAAATTTACATAAAATATTTATTGGCAAAGGTTATGCCCGCATAAGCAATAAAACCATGATAAATGAAATAAGCAAATTAATTAATCAAGAATGTAATGGCCAAAAATTTGCTTGTGAATATGATGAACATGAAGATATGTTAATTATCGATTTAAATAATATGATTTAGGAGGTACCATATGTATTTTTGGTTATGGATTATAATCATTATCATAAGTTTAATTTTTGAATTTCTTTCAGCAATCCAATTAACTAGCATATTTTTTGCACTAGGAGGAATATGCGCTCTGATTGCTAATCAACTCAATGCCAGTTTTATTATGCAAATAATTATCTTTACTATCGTTTCAATACTAAGCATATTAGTTATTAAACCAATAGCTTCAAGATATCTACAAGGCAATATTGTAAAAACTAATGCTGATAGATGTATAGGACAAAAAGCCATCTTATTAAAAGATATAAGTTTAGATACTTGGGGTGAAATTAAAGTAAATAATGTTTTATGGCATTGTACTTCCGTAGATAATAAACCTATAGAAAAAGGTAGCCTAGTTAAAATACTAGCAATTGAAGGTGCTAAATTAATAGTTGAAAAAATATAAGGAGGTTTGAACATGTTAGATTTTTTCACTTTTGTTATTACTATTGTTATTATTGTTTTAGTATTAAGTCTTTTAGTTAGCTGCATCAAGATTGTACCTCAAGCAAAATCTTATGTTGTTGAAAGATTAGGTGCATATCACAAAACTTGGAATGTAGGAGTACATTTTAAAATACCTTTTATTGATCGCATCGCTTGTAAAGTATCATTAAAAGAGATAGTATTAGACTTTGCTCCACAACCAGTAATCACTGAAGATAATGTAACTATGCAAATTGATACAGTTATTTATTTTCAAATTACTGATCCAAAACTATATACTTATGGTGTAGAATCACCAATCGCTGCCTTAGAAAACTTAACCGCAACAACTCTAAGAAATATTATTGGTGACTTAGAATTAGATGAAACATTAACTTCTAGAGATATCATAAATTCTAAGATGCGTTCTATTCTAGATGAAGCTACTGACCCTTGGGGTATTAAAGTAGGCAGAGTTGAAGTTAAAAATATTATTCCTCCTGCTGATATTCAAGAATCAATGGAAAAACAAATGCGAGCAGAACGTGAAAGAAGAGAATCTATCTTAAGAGCTGAAGGTGAAAAACGTGCAGCAATTCTAACTGCTGAAGGCGAAAAAGAATCTACTATCTTGCGCGCTACTGCTAAAAAAGAAGCTATGATTGCTGAAGCTGAAGGACAAGCTCAAGCCATGGAAAGAATTTACCAAGCCCAAGCGCAAGGTATTAAAATGATAAATGATGCTAATCCTTCACAAGCTTACTTAACAATCAAAGGTTTTGAAGCTTTAAATAAGGTTGCTGATGGAAAAGCTACTAAATTAATCATTCCATCAAACATTCAAGATGTCGCTGGAACTATCGCTTCATTAACCGAAATAGTAAAAACAACTAATAAAGATTAAAAAAATGGGCTAGTAATTTGCTAGCTCATTTTAATCATAATTGAAATGTAGAATCTTCTAATTTTGCAATCAAATCTTTAATAGTCATTACATAATCAAAATCTAAAGGCTTTTGATGTTTATTAATTAAACAATCCGTTAATAAAACTGTTTTCATTCCTAGTTGTTTAGTTACCATATCTTCATCAACATCATTGCCTATCATTATACAATTTTCACTTGATTCTCCAATCTTTTCTAAAATTTCTTCATAATAAGCAATATTTGGTTTACAATAATGACAATTTTCATAAGTTGTAACTAATTCAAAATCATCTAATTTTAAATTTACAAAACCCATTCTTTGCTTTGTCCCTTCTTGAGGAAAAAGAGGATTAGTTGCTAAAATCAAACGATATCCTCGCTTTTTTAAAGCATCCACCAATTGACGACCATCACCATCAACGCTACATGCATTGATGGTTTTTTTAAATTCTGTACGATAAAATTCTAAGAATTTATCATTATTAGGTTCTTCATTAAAACATTGTCTAAAAACACTTGCAAAGCGTTGTTCATTAGTCATGCTACCATCATTTTTAATCATAGCATATGTCCCCTTAGCAACCGTTTCAATTAGTTTTTTAGGTTCATATTCATCTGCACAATATTCAGCTAATAAACCAAAATAATATTTGGTAAATTGTTCAACATCCATCTTTAATAATGTGCCATCTAAATCCAATAAAACTGTCTTCATACTAATCTTTTCTCGTATCCTCCACTTACTTTAGCTCCTTCATTTACAATCACAAAAGCATGTTCATCAAGATGTATTATCTCTTTACGAATACTTTCTACTTCAAATTTATTACAAACAATAACTAAAACTTCCATTTGACTATCGGTATAAGCACCATATCCCTTCCAGTAAGTAACTCCTCTACCATACTTATTTAAAACCATTTTTTTAACTTCAGGATGTTTAGTAAATATCATCATATTCATATCAATATTTTGCTTATGACATTTATCTGTAAAATAAGAAAAAATAGCTACATAAATAATTGAATAAGCCGCCGTTTCAAAATTAAATAAATAAGCACACAAACTATAAACAAATATATTTAAAATCAAAAAGACCTTACCCACTGAAAAGTTTTTCCAATTACTAGCAGCATAGACACCAATAATATCTGGACCTCCTCCACTAGCATTGCTTGATAAAATCATTCCAACTCCAAAGCCACCAATAATGCCACCAAAAACAATTGAAGCAATTATATCATTTACTAATGGTACATCAGGAATAGGAACTAAAGAAAAAGTTAAAGATTGAACTATCAAAGAAATGAAAGTACCTAATAAAAATCTTCTACTTATTTTGTTATAACTTAAAATAAATAAGGGAATATTTAATAAAACATTTATAAAACCTGCAATATCAAAATCAAAAGAAATATTCGCAAAATTTTTTAAACAAGTTCTAATAATTTGCGCAATACCAATAAAACCCCCATTATATAATCCCATAGGAGTAATAAATAAATTGACACTTGTCGCAAATATCATCGACCCTAAGACAATACCTAAAATTTGTTTAGGGCTATAAGAATTATTCTTCATCCAAAATTTCCACCTTGGTCATCACATCGCCATTATGCATATTTCTAACTGCTCCTAAATTATCTACGACTTGACCAAATACAGTATGTACACCATCTAAATGAGGTTGTGGTTGATGACAAATAAAGAATTGACAACAACCAGTATCCTTACCACGATGAGCCATACTCATAGTACCTGCTATATGTTTATGAACATTTTTATCGCATTCACATTTAATAGTATAACCAAGATCACCTGTGCCATTGCCATAAGGACATCCCCCTTGACTTACAAATCCTGGAATTACACGATGAAAAGTCTTACCATTATAATAACCTTCTTTAACTAATTTAACAAAGTTATTAACCGTAATTGGAGCTTCATCCGGATATAAAACAAAAGGAATTTCTGCTCCATTTTCCATAATAATTCTACCTTTAATCTCACTCATTTTTTATTTCTCCTTATTTTTTAACACAACTGTAGTTTTTGCTGCTTTTACAATCGAATTTGCTGGAATAAATCCTCTTACACAAGATGTAGGATAAACATTTGAACATCTACCAATTATAGTTCCTGGATTTAATACCGCATTGCATCCTACTTCTACATAATCACCAAGCATTGCCCCAAACTTTTTAACATTGGTATGCATTACTTGAAGTTCACCATCTTTATCATATTTAACATCAACCAAGGAACGATCAGACTTCAAATTAGAAGTAATTGAACCAGCTCCCATATGCGACTTATAGCCTAAAATACTATCACCTACATAATTATAGTGAGGAACTTGTACATTATCAAAAATAATCGTATTCTTTAATTCAACAGAATTACCAATAACACAATTTTCCCCTACTAAAGCTGAACCACGAATAAATGCACAATGTCTTACTTCCGTATTAGCACCGATAATAACTGGCTTATCAATAAAAGCTGTTGGCGCAATTTTAGCAGTCTTATGCACATAAATTTGTTCACCAAGCTTTATATATTCATTCATATCTAAATTTTGTTGTAAAGCGATAATCATATCTTTAATGCCACTAAGCGCTTCCCAAGGATAAGTAAATTGCTTTAAATAATTTGTAGCTAAGGTATGATCTAAATCAAATAAATCTTCAATTTTAAACATAATAACCACCCCAATTCTTATTTATTTTAGCACAAATAAAACAACTTTTGAACTAAGCCAAAAGTTGTATTTAAATTATAAATTATTTAATTGTTCCTCTAATAAGCGAATTACTTTTTTATTTGTCTTAATAACTTCCAATAAATCTTCATTATTTTCCATAGCTACACCACTATCAATACTATTAAAATAAGCTTCACCTAAACGACAATAAGCCTTCTTTAAAGTTCTTTCATGATAACCAATTTGCGATTTAATATCTAATTTATTTTTTTCTTTATTAACTTTACTAGCAACATAATTAACACTTTCATTAACTGCTTTGGTTGTCTTATCTAATAATTCTTCTATTTCTTTTTGAAAATCATCCATAATCATTATCTCCTTTTAATTAAATCTTCAACAATTTCTTTAATTTTACTTGCTTCATTTAAGCCTTGATAAATGAGTTCAGCAATACCACTTATAATAATATCAGCATATATTTTTGGTTGGCTTATTTCTATTTTATTTTCTCTTACACCTTCTTCTAAAATAGACTGAAATATTTTACTTGCTTCTATTTTAGCCTGTTTAATATTCTTATTAACAATTGTTTCTAATTTTTCTTCATCTAATTTATGTAAAAGATTATCAAATACATTAGTAACATTATCAATAAACTTATCTAAATCATCATCAAACGATTTCATCGTCAAATCTTTATTTAATGTATCACTAATAAGCTTTTCATATTTTTCTACAATTGCATCTATAAGATCATCTTTAGATTTAAAATAATAATAAAATAAACCTTGAGCTACATTTACTTCTTTTACAATAGCACTAACTGCCGTATTGGCAATACCTTTAACACTAAATAATTTTTCTGCTGCTTCTATTAATTCATTTTTTCTTACCTCACTATCTTTTGTAATACGCAATTATTTCACCCACCTTATATTTAATTATAGGATAGCAAATAACTGACTGATAGTCAATCAATAATATTTCATGGTTTAAATAAATAAAATAGTTTATAATATTTGCATGAAATATAAATGTCCTATATGTAATGAAGAATTAACGATTAAAGATAAAATAATGATTTGTCCAAATAATCATTCTTTTGATCGTGCCAAAAGTGGTTATTTCAACTTATTTATAACCAATTCCACCAATCATGGTGATAATGATAATATGGCAAATGCTAGACGTGATTTTTTAAATAAAGATTATTACCTTCCTTTAAAGCAAGAAATAATAAATATATTAAACAGTTATAATTTTAATAATTTAGTAGATTTAGCTTGTGGTGAAGGATATTATACTAAAGATTTTCCTGTTGAAGATAAGTGTGGTATCGACCTTTCTAAAAAAGCTATTACAATTGCATCTAAGCAAGATAAATCAAGCCAATATATTATCTCTTCTATTTTTAAAACACCTTTATATGATGAATCTATCGACTGCATAACTACAATATTTGCTCCAATTGCAATCGATGAAATAAGAAGATTATTAAAGCCTGAGGGTATATTTATTTTAGTAAATCCAGGCATTGAACATCTATATGAATTAAAACAAGCTATATATGATAATCCATATAAAAATGAAGAATACTCATTTGATTTTGAAAACTTAACTTTAGTAAATATTCACAAAGTAGAAGGGAAGATGCATCTAAATTCAAATGAAGATATCAAAAACTTATTTACCATGACCCCATATTATTTAAAGACTAGTAGAAATGATGCAGCAAAATTAGATAGTATTGACTCTATGGAAATAACTTATGATTTTAATATCTATATATTTAAAAAAGACGCTTAAGTTCAAACTTAAACGTCTTTTTAAATTATTCAGCTAATGCATAATTAGCAGCAGTTTCACCAGCAATCTTACCAGAAACAAACATCCACATTTGAGCTTGTCCACCCCAAGGTGTATATGGTTTACCACCAGCATTTTCTACACCTTCAGAATCTTGACCAACAGCAAATAAGTTTTCAATAGGTGTACCATCTTCTCTTAATACATTACAATTAGCATCTATATCTAATCCACCAACTGTACCATAAGCATAGCCAGCACATTCTACTAAATAATATACAGTTTCATCATCACCTAATGAAGCAATGGTTGTAGCTTCATCCATACCAAGTTGTGAAGCTAATTGAGATGCTGTACCTTTAAATACATTCTTTGTTTCAATACCTACTTCCATAATCTTATCAATAGTTTCAATAGGAGTACCAGCTTCAACTACCCCACCAGATGTCAAAGCAATTGGAGCAGCTGCTGCTTGTGCTTCACTTAAACCATTAGTTCTAATATTATCAATATCTTCTTGTGAATAAATATTGTAATAATGGAAGCCAGGAGCATATACGATTCCTACTGTTAATTCAGAACTATCGCCTTCACTAGTTCCTGTATCATCTAAATTTTGATAGAAAGAACCATCTTCTTTAAGAGCACTAACATCAGTAGTTAATGATAATGAAGTTAATACGGTCTTTTCTTCAGGAGTTAATGAATCATCACGAATTAAATTAGGAATTTGTGAAATATGTACCATTGGTAAAGTATCTAATGCATAAGTAGCTCCACCTGCTGAAATTCCCATTTGGATACCAGCACCTTTATTCACTGTATCACCAACAGCATTAATAGTACTACCAAATACTTCATTCATCATTTCATCATTACCTAAGAAACCACCAGTAGCTAAGATAACTGTCTTACCATAAACTTCATATTGTGTTCCATCATAGCTAACAGCATGTACACCAACCACATTACCACTTTCATCAAAGATTAATTCATCAGCAGTAAGTTCTAGTTGATAATCATTCTTTTCATTCATGGCTTTAGCTTGATCTAAAGCATTTTGGAATTGCCATAATTTATCTGGTCCTAAATCATACCATTTAGTATTATCTTCATCAGCAGTAAAGACAATCCATTCTTTATCCCAATCAGGTCTTACAAATGATGCTAAATAACCAGATTCACCACCAAAAGCTTTACCATCAAATGAGAAACCAAAAGTATCCATATAATAATCCATGATTTCACCATTTTCATAAATTGTACGATAAATGATGTCAGCTTTTTCATCAGTTCCAACATATTCCAACCAAGTTTGATATACATCATCTGGATCTAAGTTGTCTTCGCCATTATTATATTTAGCATTTAAATTCTCAGAATTTACTACCATTGGTCCATAAGTAGATACTGAGTTACCACCAATTTCTCCAGCAGCCTCAATACCAAATACGCTAGCTCCTTCATCAGCAGCAGCAATATAAGATAGAATTCCTGAACCACCTAATCCAACTACGATTACATCATAATCTTCTAAAGTAACTGTATCACTTTTCTTTTCTACTTCTTTATACCAATCATCAGGATTGCCACCTGCTTGTTCAATTGCTTGAGCAACAATTGATTTAATAGCTCCAGAAGAAGTAGTAGCACCAGTAATTGAATCAACAGCTAAGCTTTGAGATTCAATAATTCTTGGAATCAATTTTTCTTGAGCAACACCAAACCATTGTCCTGTTTGAGAATCAGATTCCGCAGTAATAACAATATCAGTTATTGCTCCACCACTAATTGTAACTTCACCTTCCATTTGACCTTTTGTACCATAAGATGAAGCTTTAGCACTATAAGTACCATCAGTTAAAGTTGCAACCTCTTCACTTGTTGTACCCATTGCTTGATCAATAGCTTGTTGCATAGCACGTTTTGCCGCATCAGAAGTTTCAGTAGCTCCCGTAACTCCATCAATTTCAGCACTTTGAGCATCTAAGAATTGACTAACCAATTCCTCAGTAGCAGCTTGACCATAACTTTCAGTTTCTCCACTAGCATCAATAGTAACAGATTCGATTGCTGAATCACTAAAGACAGCTTCAACCACAACATCACTACTATGTCCTGCGGAAGAACCAGTATAAGTTCCAGCCGTATAAGTTGCTTGTTGGCTTGTAGTAGTATTACTTGAACAACTAGTTAAAGATACTACTAATGCTCCACAAAGCAATAAAGCAAATACTTTTTTCATTTTATTTCCCCTTTCACTTGTGATATTTATCGCATAGCTATATAATAAACCTTGTAATGATTACAAGGTCAAGTATATGAATATAAAAAATGCAAGTATTTTAACTGGTGTAAGCGACCAAATGATTCGCTATTATGAAAAATTAGGATTAATAAATCCTAAAAGAAATAAAAATAATAATTATCGTGACTATCAACAAGCCGATATTAATAATATCGTAATGATAAAACAATATAGCGAACTAGGCCTATCTTTAAAAAAATTAGCTTTATTAATGAAAAATAATGACATAGTAGATGCCTTAAAAGCTATAAATAAGACTGTTAATCAATTAGAAATAGAATCCCAATGGATTAAAGCTAGATTAGATAATGCCGTGCATTATCAAAATTTATTAAAAATGATAGCAGAAAATATTAAATCAACTATTGGAACATATCCTACTTCTTATTATTACCCTCGCCATGATGATAATACTCAAGATTTATATTCAAGTTTATATCATTCAGCAGGAGCAGCTAAAACGGTATTTCATATACCTCATGAATTAGTAGATTTAAATATCTATCCCATAAGCCAAGGAATGCATACTACTAAAAAACTCGATGATAAAAATTTAGAAGTATTAACTATACCAGCCCATAGATATTGGTTAACTATTAAACTTATTGACAACAATCATATAATTAATCATCAAGAATTAATACCCATTCTTAAACAAATGAATGATGAAGGATATGAGTTAAAAGGAGATATCTTATTATATCAAATTGCTTGTAAAGATAATGAAAAAGGCCTTATCTACATCTGTATAGAATGTGATATAGGCCCTATAATTTAATTATTTAATTGCAAATTCATCACTACCATTAATAACAATATCGCTATTGTAATATAAAGTAATAGCTTCAAGCATATAATCGCTATCTTTAACTCCCGCACATTCATAACTAGAATGCATTGCAAGTTGAGCTATTCCAATATCAACACTATGTAACGAAACTTGTCTATTGGAAATATTACCTAAGGTAGAACCACCACGCATATCGCTACGATTAGCAAATGTTTGATAAGGAACATTTGCTTTTTGACATAAGTTTTTAAAGATTGCTCCACTAATTGCACTAGTAGTATATGATTGATTAGCATTATTTTTTATAACGATACCTGCATTAAGATAAGCACAATTTTCTTTATCGGTTTTTTCTGGATGATTTGGATGAACTGCATGAGCATTATCCATACTAATCATAAATGAACGACTAATAGCTTGATAATATGCTTCATTACCATAACCTAAACTATCATTAATTCGTTGCAAGCAAGCTTTCATAAAGTCTGATTGCGCACCTTGCATAGATAATGATCCAGTTTCTTCATTATCGAAACAAGCCATAACATTTATTACTTTAGGATCTTTAGCATTAAGCAAAGCTACAGTTGATAAATAAGCATTTTGCAAATTATCTAATTTGCCACTCGCAATAAATTCTTCATTAAAGCCCCAAATAGTAGACTTATTACGATTATAAAGATATAGATCAAAGCTCAAGATATCTTCACTATTACAACCAACTTCTTTAGCTAACAAACAATTAAGGCTATCATCTTTCAATTTATTATCACCAAATACTGGCAACAAATCTATTTGATGATTAAATTTTTTACCATTATTTACATCTCTATCCATGTGTATAGCAACACTAGGAATCATTAATAAATCACGATCGATATCTACTAATTTACTAACCAGTTTATCACCTTGTTTAACAATTACTCTACCAGCAATTGATAAAGGACGATCAAACCAAGAATAATCAATCATTCCTCCATAACCTTCAACATTCAAACTAACATAACCGTTAGTTTTTAATTGTGGTTTATCTTTTATTTTAAAAGTTGGTGAATCACTATGAGATGCACAAATTTGATAATGATAATCATTAATTTCACTAGGTATAACAAAAGCAATTATACTAGAATTATTACGTTTAACATAATAACTCTTACCTTTTTCTAAATTCCAAGCATCCTGTTCATGCAATTGGATAAAATTAGCTTTTACTAGCATTTGTTCAATTTCATAAATTGCATGAAACACACTATGACTATGATCAATAAAATTCAATAAGCCTTTATAAGTTTCCATATATTTCACCATCTAACGTCCACTTGCCATAAAGAATAATGCTAAAGTACCAGGACCTGAATGAGAACCAATAACTGGTCCAATATAGCTAATCATTACTTCCTTATCTGGATAGCGTTCAACAATCTTATTCTTTAAATATATTGCATCATCTTCACAATCACCATGGGTAATAATAATAGGAAGATTATAACTATCATCATAAGTTTCAACCATTTTATCAAATAAAGCATTGATACTAGCTTTTCTACCATGTGCCTTACTAACATTGATTAAATGACCTTCATCATCAACATGCAATACTGGTTTAATTTTTAAAGCTGAACCCAATACAGCAACTGTACCAGAAATTCTTCCTCCACGTTTTAAAAACATTAAATCATTAACGGTAAACCAATGAGCCAAATGATATAAATTATATTGTAACCATTTAGCATTAGTTTCTACATCCATACCTTCATTTTTATTCTTACAAGCGGCAATTAATAATAAACCTTCTCCCCCACTAGCACCTTTTGAATCAACCACATAAACTTTATTAGTATATTTCTCATTTAATTCTTTAGCAGCTAAAATAGCCGAAGAATATGTACTAGATAATCCACTAGAAAAACAAACATATAAAATATCCAAACCTTTTTCAAGATAAGGTTCAAAATAATTAAGATATTTTGCAGGATTTATCTGTGATGTACTAGCCACATCTCCCTTATTTAAACAATCATAGAATTCCTTAAATCCACAATTTCTAAAATCAAGATAATGTTCAAATTGACGACCTTCCATCGTCACATCCATAGGAATAATATCAACATCTAATCCTTTTACATATTCATCATCTAAATCACATGTGCAATCAGATATAATTTTATAATCTCGCATAATTTCACCTCGATTATAATCATATCACTTTTATTTAGTTATTGCTATTTGGATTATTAAAAACAAGTTTGACATCACAAAAAACAAACGGTAAAATTGATAATGCTAATGTCTCCCTAGTTAAATGGATATAACGAGCCCCTCCTAAGAGTTTGTTCCAACGTTTACCTTTTGGGCTAAGGTGATCGTTGTATTGTCAATCTAAGCCCAAGTTTTCTAAGTGTCCATATAGCTCAGCTGGATAGAGCACACGCCTCCTAAGCGTGGGGTCGGAGGTTCAAATCCTCTTATGGACGCCATTGAGTATTACCGAAAGCCTTATTTACCGAGGTTTTCGGTTTTTTCTTTATTCGAACCTAGACCATTTATCAGCTAATTTTTGATGTAAATCTGCTAATTTTGTGATCTATTGATAGATGCACAAACACTTCTAAGGTTTTGTATCAGCTAATCAAAATTAGCAGATTTTTGCCTTTCCAGCTAATCAAAATGACCTTCTAGCTAATTTGAGAAAAAATTAGATAAATTTCCAGCTAATTGATGAGGTGATAGTATTATCGTTCGAGTATT